>CBINBY010000033.1:0-46961 GCA_966248995.1 uncultured Burkholderiales bacterium
CCCCGAGGGGGATGAGTCAACTTGGGGCGGCCCTGCGTTGACTCAAGAGCGCCCCAGGAAACGTCTTCGACGTTTCCGCTCCCCGAGGGGGTAAGTCAACCTGGGGCGGCCCTGCGTTGACTCAGGAATCACCAAGGTATGCTGTGCCGGGCCCCTCTGCGTGAGGCTAATGGCCGCAGGAATCTCCCCTTGAACGACCTCTTCCCCTTCCACAACCTCTACCGCCACGGGTTCGCGCGAGTGGCCGTGGCCGTGCCGCGCTGCCGGGTGGCCGACCCCGCATTCAATGCGGCTGAAACGGTACGCCTGCTGCACGAAGCGGCCGCGCAAGGCGCGGTGCTGGTGACCTTTCCCGAACTCGGCCTGCCCGCGTACACCTGCGACGACCTGTTCCATCAACGCGCGCTGCTCGACGCCTGCGTGCAGGGCCTCGCCGCCGTGGCCGAAGCGACGCGCCAGTGCACCGCTGTCGCGGTGGTCGGCTTGCCGCTGCGCGTGGACCACCTGCTGTTCAACTGCGCGGCGGTGCTGCACCGGGGCCGCGTGCTGGGGGTCGTGCCCAAGACCTACCTGCCCAACTACGGCGAGTTCTACGAGGCGCGGCAGTTCAACCCCGCCGACAGCGCCGTGTCCAGCGAGATCCAGCTGCTCGGGCAGCGCGTGCCTTTCGGCGCGGACCTGCTCTTCGAGGCCGGCAACCTGCCGAACTTCACCTTCCACGTCGAGATCTGCGAGGACTTGTGGGTGCCCATCCCCCCCTCGTGCCATGCCTCGCTGGCCGGCGCCACCGTGCTCGTGAACCTGTCGGCGTCCAACATCACGCTGGGCAAGGCTGGCTATCGTCAGCAGCTGGTGCGCTCGCAATCAGCGCGCTGCCTTGCGGCTTACCTGTACTCCTCCGCCGGGCTGGGCGAGTCCACCACGGATCTTGCATGGGACGGCCAGGCCCTGGTATGCGAGAACGGCGAGCTGCTGGTCGAATCCGAGCGCTTTTGCGACCGCTCCCACTGGATCGCTGCCGATGTGGACCTTGAGCGGCTGTCGCGCGAGCGCATGCGGCAAACGAGCTTCGGCGCGTCGGCTGCCCGCCACAAAGACCGGATCCAGCACCGCCGCGTCGGCTTCGCGCTCGACGTACCCGCCGAGGAGCACCTTCCTTTGGCGCGCATCGTGGAGCGCTTCCCCTACGTGCCTGCCGACCGCTCGCGGCGCGACGAGCGCTGCATGGAGGTCTACCACATGCAGGTCCTGGCCCTGGAGCAGCGGCTGGCGGCCACCGGCATCCGCAAGCTCGTGATCGGCGTGTCAGGCGGGCTGGACTCGACCCATGCGCTGCTCGTGTGCGCCAAGGCCATGGACCGGCTCGGCCTGCCACGCACGAACATCCTCGGGTTCACCCTGCCGGGCTACGCCACGAGTGCGCGCACGCGCGACCAGGCCTGGCGCCTCATGCGCGCCATCGGCTGCGAGGCACGCGAGATCGACATCCGCCCCAGCTGCGAGCAGATGCTCAAGGACCTGGGCCACCCCTACTCGCGAGGCGAGCCGGTGCACGACATCACGTTCGAGAACGTGCAGGCCGGCCAGCGCACCAGCCACCTGTTCCGGCTGGCCAACTTCCACGATGCCATCGTTGTGGGCACCGGCGACCTGAGCGAACTGGCGCTCGGCTGGTGCACCTACGGCGTGGGCGACCACATGTCGCACTACAACGTGAACGCCAGCGTGCCCAAGACGCTGATCCGGCACCTGGTGCGGTGGGTGGCCGAGACCGGCCAGGTGGGTGACGACGGCAGCCGCGTGCTGGAGGACATCCTCGACACCGAGATCAGCCCCGAGCTGGTGCCCGCCGCGGCGGAAGGCGAGCCGATCCAGAGCACCGAGAGCGCGGTCGGGCCCTACGAGCTGCAGGACTTCCATCTCTACTACACGCTACGTTTCGGCTTCGCGCCTTCGAAGGTTGCTTTCCTCGCGCACACCGCGTGGCGCGATGCGTCAACTGGCCGCTGGCCGGAAGGGGATCACGTGGCTCGCAACGCCTACACGCTCGCGCAGATCAAGGACCATCTGCGCACGTTCCTGTGGCGGTTCTTCAAGACCAGCCAGTTCAAGCGCAGCTGCGTGCCCAATGCGCCGAAGATCGGTTCGGGCGGCTCGCTGTCACCCCGCGGAGACTGGCGGGCGCCGAGCGATGCGGAAGCAACGGTGTGGCTGGCGGAACTCGAGCAAGTGCCCGAGGCATGACAGGCTGAACGGCTGTTCAGTGCATCACGATGATGCCCGCGCACCGCTCTTTCATCGCGGTGTGCACATCGACCTGACCGCGCTCGAGTTCGAGCATCGTCACGCGATCGATCTGTACGAAGGCGGGCGCGCCGGGGTGCTCGTCTTGCGGGCTGATCCCGAACACCGGCCGTTGGGCTGCGTCGTCGGCCAGGACAACACAGCCCTCTTCCAGTTTCAGCAACGTCTCACGGATGGTGATCGAAGAAGACATCACAGACCCCGATACAAACGAGTGGACTGGTTTCCAATGTATCGATCTGACACAAATCATGCCGACCGCCGGGCCGCGCATCTGGATCCGTCGTGAAGAAGTCGGCAAGCCACCCAGGCCACCTCGGGTGAACCCTGACCGGCGCTGCGCTACTCGCGGCAATCGCCCTTAGAGCACGGTTCGTGCGCTTAACGCAGCGCTCGCAGCCCCTGCCGCAGTTTTTGCAATGGGCGATCTTCTCGCTACATGAAAAAGCCCCGCACGGCAGGCCTGTGCGGGGCTTGTGGTGCCTGTCTTGTCCCCCCGCCCCGGGGGGCGGGCGGAGGCGCAGTGCGACCCTGAAGGCGTTCAGAACTCGCTGCGAGTCGCCTGCTGGGCCGGCTGCCCACGCCGCAGCGTGTCTTGCAGCCGACGCAGGTGGTAATCCCGCGTTCGTTCGGCTGCGGCCAGTTGCTCCTTGGTCACCGTCCATCCGGTTCCTGTGCGCGCCGGCACCTGGACCAGTTCCTCGGCGTCGCCTTCGCGGCGTAGAGGTCGATCTGCCATATGTGTCCTCCGTTTGCTGATGTATTCAGGCAACCGCCATGCCTGCCAACCGAATCAGCTGCCGATGCGCCCACCGTCGTTCTTGGTGAGGACGATAGTGGCCGAGCGCGGGCGCCGTCCCGGGCCATACCCGGCGTTCGATGGCCAGTGGCTTGTGTACTTTGCGGGATCGCCGATGTCCTCCATAGCCGTGCTTTCCCCGGGGTGCTGGATGTTGACGAACAAGGTCTTGCCATCAGGCGTTTCGGCCAGACCGGTGATCTCGCACCCCACCGGCCCCACGAGGAAGCGCTTGAGCGTTTGGGCCGTGGGCGCTTTGCCTACGAAGGTATCGACGGTGAGCGTGCCGCCCGCGGCCCGGGGATAGCTCAACGTCACCTTGCCGCCGTCGCCCACCGATCCCGGCAATCCGGCCAGCATCATGCAGTTGCTCACGTCGGTGTAGGCCTCATCGTCCGTCTGGAACCAGCAGATGCCGGTGCTGCGGCTGAAGGCCAGGCCGTCAGGACTGGAGAAGTCCTGGTCCTCGCCGAGCCTGGAGAGGTTCACCGCGGAGGGCGAGGCGCCTGCTTCGGCGCCGAAGAGGTACACGTCCCAGGTGAACGACGTAGCCGCAGGGCCGCCCTCGCCTTCCTTCAGCCGCAGGATGTGGCCGTTCGGGTTGCCGGACTGGGTGAGCGAGCCGCCCTTCACGTCGGTGTACACGCGCGGGTTGGGGCCATCGGGCGCCGCCTGCGAGTCACCGGCGGACTCGACGCGGCGGCTGCTGTTGTTCGTGAGCGTGAAGTAGACCTCGCCATTGGCGGGGTTGACCGCGCACCATTCCGGGCGGTCCATGCGTGTGGCGCCTACCGCATCGGCGGCCAGGCGCGCGTGCACGAGCACATCGGCCTGGTCGGCGAAGGCGTAGGCCGGATTCGATGCGATCGCGGAATCGGCGAAGCGCAGCTCCACCCACTGCCCGGAGCCGTCAGCCGCGAACACGGCCACGTACAGCCGGCCCGCATCGAGGTACTTGTCGCCCACCGCCATGCGGTCTGCCGCGTTCGCGTCGGCCTCATCCCACGGCAGCGAGGAAACCCACTTGTAGATGTACTCGTTGCGCGCATCGTCACCCATGTAGACGGCCAGGGGCCGGCCCGGCACCGCGGGCGCGAAGGCCGCGCTCTCGTGAGCGAAGCGGCCCAGGCCCGTGCGCTTCTTCGCGGCGCGGGCCCGGTCGTAGGGATCGACCTCCACGAGGTAGCCCATGCCGTTCATCTCGTTGCGGTAGTCGTCGCGGCCATCGGCGGAGCTTCCCGACCTGTCGATCTTCCAGCGCGCGTAGCGGTCATCGCGACCGGCGGTCTCCCAGCCGTGGCGCGAGGTCGCGCCTGCGTTGCGCCTGTACCGTCGCAATGCCGTGACGCTCTTGTCGCCGCGCGCCGCGTCATCGGCGGCACCTCGTGTGAAGTAGCCGGACCAGTTCTCCTCGCCGGTGAGGAAGCTGCCCCAGGGCGTCTTGCCGGTGCCGCAGTTGCCCAGCGTGCCGCGCGTGCGCGTGCCGTCGGGCGAATAGCGCGTGACGAGCAGCGGGTGTCCTCTTGCCGGGCCCGAAATCTCCACCTCGGTGAGGCACGTGAGGCGCCGGTTGAACGGCGAGTCGTGCACATAGCGCCAAGTGCCGCCGTCGCGATGTACCTCGACGACGGAAATGCCGTGCACGGCCATTTCCTTGTCCACCTCGACAGCGGGTCGCGGCAGCGTGGACGTGCCGCCATCGACGTGCAGGAAGAACGACGACAGGCGCTGATCGGTGGTGGCCTCGTGGTTCACGGCGAGCAGGCCGCGCGTCGTGGCCGACGTGGAGGACGTGCCCTGTGCTCCGAGGCCGAACCACTCCATGCCGTCGTGGTGATCGCCGGCACGGCGCTCGAAATCGCCATCGGTGCCGTCGTTCGCATAGGGCCGCGTGGCGGCATCGAGCGGGTCGCCCAGCGCGTACAGCACGCGTGCCGTGTAGCCAACCGGCACCGACACCGCATCGGCCAGGCTTTTGTCCACGGCCTCGAAGCCCAGCAGGCGCTCCGCAGGCTGCGCCGGCGCTGGCGACACATCCTGGATGCTGCCGCATCCGGCCGTGGCCAGGCTTCCCAGCAAGGCGGTCGCGGCACCGCCCGCGCAGCCACGCAGCAGGCCGCGCCGGCTCAGTCGTGCCTGCAGCACGGTGTCGAAGTCGGGATTGCCGGAGGGGTTGGAGTTCTCTTGCGTGTCCACGGTGTTCCTTGATCGATCGGCATGGTTGCCGCGCGCAGGCTATGAACGCCTCGTGAACAAGGCGTGAAGGTGCAAAGTCACTCCGATGACGCAGCCACGCAAGGCATCATGCGCACATGACCATCCTGTGGCGGCTGCTGGCCCTTCTATGTCTGTTCCTCGGCGCGGTGGGCGTCTTCCTGCCGGTCATGCCGACCGTGCCCTTCCTGCTCCTCGCTGCGGCCGCCGCCAGCCGAGGCTGGCCCTGGCTCGATGAGCGACTGCTGGGCCACGAGGTCTATGGGCCGCTGATCCTGCGCTGGCGCACCCGGCGTGCCATCCCTCGCCGCGCCAAGTGGCTCGCCACCATCGGCATGATGGGCAGCTGCGCGACGGTGTGGTGGCTGCTGCCAGCACCTGGTTGGCTGCGGATGGGCTTGCCGATCGTGCTGTTCGCTGTGGGGTTGTGGATCTGGTCCCGCCCCGACGACTGACAGGCGTCAGGCGTTCGCAAAAGCCTGCGGCGGCCGCCGCTCCTCAATCGAATGTGCGGCGCTCCAGCCAACGCGCCGCCGCACCGTCCGGGCCGAGCCGGCGCCATTCCAGGTGCTCCCAAGCCTGCCGGCCGAGGTCGTTGAGATCGATGCCGTGGTCCTCGGCCGCCAGCCGAGGCTCGATGAGTCGCAAGCGGTCGGCGAAGCGCGACAGCCAGTCGAGTTCGTCCTGCTGCAGCCCGGTAAGGGGTTCGTGATGCATGCCATCCGCCGCGTGTGCGATAAACGCTGTCGCATCGATCAGCAACGTATGTGCCCGGCTTGCGGGAGGGACTGCGCACCATCAGCCTGCGAGGCCCCGAGGGCAAGGGGCATGGTCTGCCGCACTGGAGCGCTGACTTCGACGAAGGAAGTGCAGGACTTCGAAGGCCAGAACGGCCGCTTCCATGCGCGCTCGGGCGCTAGCGGCACGCTGGCCTACGACAACTCGCTCTTCGGCGATCCGGCCCCGGGCGTGCGCAAGGCCTGCTGGCGGCGATGACGAGGCCGCAGGCCGCGCTGTGGATGTCTTCATCATCCCTGCGCCGTCTGCAGCATCGAAAGCGCCACTCCCGGGGACCTAGCACCTCCCTCTTACACGCGGCAACGCTTTAAGCGTGACTGTTCGTGAAAACCCCAGGTTCGGGCACGCGACATGCCGCAGGCTCAACGGCTCACGGCCGTCCATGCCCTCCGGGCACCTGCCGTGTACCGAAACGCTCCTGTGATCTAGGTTTGCCGACGTTTCTACAAGGACCAGACCATGAACTTACTCAAGCTCGCGCAGCTCAGCACCATCGCGCTGATCGCCGCAGCGTCCCTCACTGCCTGCCAGCGCCGCGACGAGACGGCCACCGGCACGAGCACCGACACCCGCTCGTCCACATCGAGCTCCACCACGGGCACGCCTGGCGGCACCGGCACCGCGGGCGGTACGGCAGGGGCGGGCGGAGGAACCACCTCGAGCAGCGGCACGACATCCTCCGACACGTCCAGCCCACCGCAAGCGGGCACGACGGGCGGCGCGGCAGGAACAACCACACCGGGCACGTCCGGCTCGACCAGCTCCAGCTCGGCCATGGGTGCCGACTCGGCTGCCAGCGCGGCCAGCCGCTAAGGCAACCCTCCGACTCGACGGCGCTCGTTGTTCCTGCGCCAAGCCGACGGAGGCGCCCGGTTGAAGTTGCCGGGCGCCTTTGTCGTCGCTCGTGCGGGCCACCGCACCTGACCGCCGATCCAGCGCGCGGTACTCGTCACCCGCGATCTGCACCCTCCGCGCGTACCCAAGCCGAGTTGGAAAGAGATTGGCTCGTCCGTGAGCCGCACCGTCAGGCCGAGGTGTGTGCGCAAAGCGCGCAACGCATCTGCCAACGTGCCGTCAGCCTGCCCCCTGGCGCTTGCGACCACGCGGCGGCGCGACCTTGCGCTCCCCGGTCGGTCCTGCCTTGGACTTGGAGGACGATGCCCCCGGCATGTCGGCGACGGGCGCTTCCGCTCCGGGCTTCAGCGCCCAATCCACCGGGTCTTTCCCGGTCGACACCTCCTTGTCGGCGTGCATCGCAGCGCTGGGTGAGATGGGATCGCTGGCGGGGAAAGTCTCGTCGAGCGACTCGTCGAGCAGTTCCTGATAGGTGGGCACCTTCGCTTCGGGCTGGGCCACCTTGCCCTCCAGGCGCTCGGCCTCCTTGCGGCGGGAGTGAGGATCCTTCATGGTCGGTTCCTTGGCGGATGGTGGTGCTGCGCGGGCATGCCGCGTGCCCGTCCAGCCTCTCCCTCGTGGCCGGGATGCGCACATGCTCTCACTAGACGTGATTCGTCCGACGGCAGTCCCGGCCAGCGGCATCGCCCGGGGCCGAACTAACCCGCGTTGCGGAGGCCACGGAACACCGCCACACTCCGTTTCGTGGACATTGGGGAGTTCTTTACCCAGCGCGCGCGCGAGCTGGCGCCGTTGGCATGGCGTCGCGATCTGCTGTTCCTGTTCGACTTTCGGGGCCCGCTGCTCGAGGTGGAGTGCGAACCAGGCAGGCTCGGCGGCGCGCTGCGGCAGCTTTGCGAAGCCGCGCTCGAGCTGCTGCACGGTGGCTTCCTCTTCATGGCAGCCCAGACCGAGCTGCACGAGAACGGGCTGGCCGAGCTCTCCATCAGTCTGGCAGGCACCGGCACCCGGGCGGACGAGTCGCAGGTCAGCCGGGTCCTCCAGCGCCTGGGGCTGCGCGAACGCCCGCCTGAGGCGGGCATGCGCGAAGACGGAGCGCGAGTGGCCACGGGGACCTGCGCCACGACCGGCGGCAAGCTCTCGTTCGCGGCGAATCGCAACGATGGCCTGCTGTTCGGTCTGGATCTCACTCTGCCCGCGAGCCTGCTGGACACCGACCCCCTGCCAAATGCCGAGGGCGCACGGGCCTGGCTGCTGAGCGATGCGCCCCGCGTACACCAGTCACTACTGCGCAGCCTTCAGCGGCTCGGCTGGGCAACCACCACCTTCAACTCCGTGGAGGAAGCCGCCGCACAACTCGCGCGCATGACCCCCTGGATGGCACGACCAGCGCTGGTGATTGCCGCGGAGTCCAAGCACATCACCCTGGAGCGCCTGCAGCCGCTGCGCCGGGCGCTGCCGACGTCGACGAACATGGTTTTGGCCGCGCCCATCGACTCCAGGACGCACGTCACCCGGCCCGACATCGAGCTGCGCCGCTGGCCGCTGAGTCCGGGCGAATTGCGCGAACTCACCCGGCGCCTGGGGGGCGTGCAGGACACGGTCTCCGGCCTCACGAAACCCACTCCGGTGGCGTTCAACGATCGGCCTCACGCCCTGGTCGTCGACGACAACCCGGTCAATCTCCTCGTGGCGAGCGGGCTGCTGGAGAACGCGGGCTTCGAGGTGTACACCGCCGCCGGCGGCCAGGAAGCTCTCACGCGCTGCCGGGAAAGCGCACCCCAGCTCGTGCTCATGGACGTCGACATGCCCGGCATGAATGGCCTGGACACCACGCGCGTGATGCGTCAGCTGCAGCGCGAGGGGTTGCTGCCCAGGTTCGCCATCCTTGCCGCCACTGCCGAGGGCCTCGACATCTCCGAACGCGACTGCATGGCAGCGGGCATGGACGGGTACTTGTGCAAGCCTCTGAAGCTCGAGGCCATCCAGCGGGAGATCAGCCGCGTGCTGCCAGCCCTGTCCGTGCGTCAGTTGCACTGAGCTTGTCGAAGCCCCGCTCCGGTGGCGCAGGCATTTCGACAGGCTCCGTGCGAACGGACCGTGGAAGTTCGTGAAGCTCCCTCACCCCGTTCGTGCTGAAGGCCGTCGCTTTTCCCCCGTGTCCTGGGGACCGTAAATACCTTGATGAGGCGCGCGACGATGCGGCGCGCCTGCATACACTGTGGCCATGTAGGTTCTACATCGGCCCCCTTCCTCGGCGTCGCAAACCGTGTAACAACACCGGATTCGGCGAGACAAAGCGGGAACCGTTGTAGCGAGGTGTAGTCGCAATGCGCCTCGTGCGCGTTTCGACCCCGCGCCAGCAATGCCTTGTGCGCTCGCATTGCGCTTCGTCCACAGCTGTTTGCCGAACGCCCGTCATGTCATACAAACATCTCGCCGCTGCCTTCTTGCTGTTGTTCACCTGCCTCGGCGCATGGGCCGACGTGTCCTTCGGTTCGGCCCACGCGCTCGTGGTGGACGAAGCCACCGGCGAGGTGCTGCTCGAAAAGGATGCGGCAACCGCGGCCCCCATCGCCTCCATGACCAAGCTCATGACGGCCATGGTGGTGCTCGATGCGCAATTGCCCGCCGATGAGGTCATCCGCATCACGAGCGAGGACCTCGACACGCTGAAGGGCACGACCTCCGGGGTTGCGGTCGGCTCCGCGATCTCGCGCCATGACCTCCTGCAACTGGCGCTCATCGCCTCGGACAACCATGCTGCGGCCGCGCTGGCGCGCACTTATCCGGGCTCGCACGCCGGTTTCCTCGCTGCAGCCCGGCGCAAGATTGCCGAACTCGGGCTCGAGCAGACCTCGATCATCGAACCGACCGGTCTCTCCCCACACAACCATGCCAGCGCACACGACATGGCCAAGATCCTGAAGGCCGCGTCGACCTATCCGCTGATCGAGGAAACCACCAGCCGCAGCACGCAGTGGGTGAGCGTGAGCGGCAGGCCCAGGCAGATCCGCAACACCAACCGCCTGGTCGGCTCGCCGGGCTGGGACATCATGGTCTCGAAGACGGGCTACACGCGCGAGGCCGGGTTGTGCGTGTCCATGCGCATGCAGTCGGCCGGGCGCAATGTGCTGGTCGTGCTCATGGGAGCGATGGCGCGCTCGGTGCGGCTGCACGATGCCTTCCGCGTGCAGCGCTGGCTCGGCGCGCCCGTGCCCGATCTCGCCCCCACGCCCGTGCACCGCGTGTCGGCATCGGTCCGCGGGGAGCGCAGGGCCTCCACGGCACGCGTGCACAAAGTGAAGGCCTCCAAGGCCAAGGCACACCGCCGGCGGCACTAAACGCCGGGGCATGCCGCCCTGGCATGCCCTACTCCAGTGTGAAGCCCAGCTTCACCGTGACCTGCCAGTGGGCCACCTTGCCGTCGACCACTTGGCCTCGGGTTTCCACGACGTTGAACCAGTGGATGTTTCGCACAGTCTCGTGAGCCTTGGCGATGGCCGTCTGCACCGCCTCTTCAATGCTCACGGACGAGGAACCGGTGAGTTCCAGCATCTTGTAGACATGGTTCGCCATGGATTCGCTCCTTCGTTGGTTGGGATGTGCGCGCGCAGCCTTGGCCGCGGCGCGACACAACGGTACTCCGGCTCTGCGAAGGCAGCCACACCGCACGATGCGCGGGCGCATTTCACGGCTGCAGGGCGCTCGGGTTGCGCATTCGTGCAGCAGCGCTTAGGCGGTTGTGGTCGAATGACACTGACTGCCGCGAGCCCTCGATGACATCCTCTGCCCACGACTCCCCCCCACGCTGGCTGAGCTGGCTTGCCACTGCGACCACACGGCTGGGGCCCAGGCGCTCGGTCGCGGTCACCGTCATCCTCGGCGGCCTGCTCGCCGTGTTGCTGGTGCAAGGCGCGATCGCTCTTGCTCCCATGGCCCACCCGCTGCTCATCGGCGCGGCGGCGGCGCTCGGCGGGGCCTTCCTCACGGCGCTGCTCGGCCACGCGGTGTTCACCCTGCTGTCGGAACTGGAGCGCCTGCGTGGCGAGCTCACGCTGCTGGCCACGCGCGACGATCTCACCGGCCTGTACAACCGGCGCCATTTCCTGGATGTGGCCCAGAGCGAGTGGGACCGCGCGCGACGCTATGGCACGCCGGCCGCAATGCTCATGATCGACGCCGACCATTTCCGCGGCATCAACGAGAAGCACGGCCAGCACTGCGGCGACACCCTGCTGCGAGGCATCGCGCAGGCGGTGCGCGCGCAACTGCGCCAGGCCGACGTGCTGGCGCGTTTCGGCGGCGAGGAGCTCGTGGTCTTCCTGCCCCACACCGATCCGCTGGGCGCACTCGATGTGGCCGAACGCATCCGCGAACGGGTGCAGGCGCTGTCCATGCCGTGGCAGGCTGTGCGCGTCGGCGCCACGGTGAGCATCGGCGTGGCACCGCTTCGCGCGGAGCTGCCCTCGCTGGACTGGATGATCCACGAGGCCGACACCGCGCTCTGCGCCGCCAAGGCCGCAGGCCGCAACTGTGTGCGTGCCCTGCCCTACGAGGCCACCCGCAGCGGCGGAGCGTTCTCCGTGCATCCGCGTTGAGCCAGCCACGCCACCCCGGCATGCCGTTCGCTGCAGTGCAGCCACGATGTATCGCATCGCCGTCCTCTGCGCGGCCTGCCTGACGCTGCTGGCAGCCTCGTCAGCGAGTTCCCAGTCCGACGACCGAACTTCGGCCGACCTGGTGCAGGTTGGCCGCCTCATCCTTCAGGGCACAAATGCCTTGCGCACCAGCCGGGGCGCGGCACCCGCGACACCCAACGCCCGGCTGCAGCAGGCCGCCCGCGAGTTCGCCCAATACATGGCGCGCACTGGTCGCTACAGCCATGAGGCTGACGGTCGCCAGCCCTGGGAACGTGCGGGAGCGCGCGGCTACGCGTACTGCATGGTGTCGGAGAACATTGCCTTCCAGTTCGATTCGCGCGGCTTTCGCACCGAGGAACTCGCCCGTCGGTTCGTAACGGGTTGGGAGGACTCCCCAGGCCACAGGCGCAACATGCTTGATCCCGATGCCACGGAGATCGGGGTGGGCCTGGCGCAGAGCACGGGCGGGCGCTACTACGCGGTGCAGCTGTTCGGCCGCCCCCAGTCGATGCGCATGGCCTTTCGCATCGCCAATCGTTCCCCCCGGACAGTGAGCTACCGGCTGGGTGACGAGCGCTTCCAGTTGGCGCCGCGCATGGTGCGCGCCCATCAACAGTGCAGGCCCCATGCCCTCACGTTCCGCCTGCCGGGTGCGAACCAGCCCACCACGGTGCAGCCCACCGACGGCGGCAGCTATGCCGTCGAGGGGTCAGGAACCCGCCTTCGCGTGCTCAAGGGCTGAAAAGGGTGAGAGGCAAATTGAGCTCGCGATCTACTGTGCACAGCCGGGCGGCGGCGCGGTGTACCAGCGCCCGTCAGGGCCCTCGTGCAACGTCACGGTCGACCACGTGTTCCACCACAGACCCAGCGTGCCGCCATCTCCGCTCGCCAGTGCGTAGAGGAAGAACCAGCCACCTCGCACCGCACGGCCAGTGGTGAGGTGACCGGCAGGTGTATCGGTGCGCTGCACGCATGCGGGTGGCGGGGGCGGCGGTGGGGGAGGTGGCGGCGGAGGTGGAGGAGGAGGAGGAGACGGCGCAGGGGGCGGTGGCGGTGGCGGACTGGCCGACTCGCGCGCGTGACGCGCAAAAAAGCTCCACACGATGTCGGGATAGCTCGGCCCTTGGCGTATCGCGTAAGGCCCGTCCTGGCCATGCTCGCCACCGATCCAGTAGTGCCCGTGGTCCTTGTCCGTGGGGTCGGGCGTGGTCGTGGGACCTCGGTAGAACACCGTTTCCACGACGGAACGCGCGGCGGCCGTGCCGTTGGGCGTGTAGATCTCGTGGCGGCAGCTGAAGTCGGTTTCGAAGGACGGTGAACATGCCGCTTCGGAAGCCTTCGCGGTGGCCGCCGTGTCGTGCCCCGCGTCGGCAAAGACCTTCAGATGCGCATCCCGCAGCACCTGGCCGGCCGGTGCAGTGACTGTGCAGTCCTGCGTGTTCTGCAGCACCATGAGCGGGATGCGGTAGGGATCGTCCAGCTCCCGCTGCATGTCCTGCGCCACGCGGTCAGCCGTGTGGAATACCGCCTGTCCCGGGCAACCGCTGAACGACACGGAGCTCGCGTCCTCGCCGTACGCGAGCCCGGCCGCGGCCGCTGCGGCGGCCCAGTACTCGTTGTGGGTGACCGCCACGACCACGCTCATGGCGCCGCCTGAGGACAGTCCGGTCACGTAGCGGCGGGCCGGATCGACCGCATAGCGGCGCTCGACTTCGAGGCCGATGCGGTGCAGGTCCTCGGGCTCGCCGCGTCCTTCGTGACGATGGTCTTCCAGCCAGAAGCCCCAGCAATTGGTGTTGCGCAAGCCGTCGTAGCGCGTGATGAACGGCATGACGAGCACGAAACCGTAGCGATCGGCCGCTGCGGTCATGCCCCAGTCATGCAGTACGTTGTCATCCGTCTCCTGGCAGCCATGCAAGGCCATCACCATGGGCGCCGGGTCGCTCAAGCCGTCCGGCACGTAGACCTTCACCGCGCGCTGCTGCGATCCGGCATAGCTCGCAGCCGGCAGGCTGAAGGAGGTGATCGTGCCCGCCGTGGCGGGCAGCACGACCCATGTGCCCAGCAGCACCACGAGTGCGCCGGGCGGCAATGACACGAGGGCGGGCTTCATCTGGCTGTCTCCCTGTGATTTGTGCCTGACGCTGCGCAGTGTGAGCGCGGTCAGCTCCACAAGGAAGGCGCGCCGGAAGACCGTGACTGCGTGAGGGTGACGAATGCCATCGGGCCGAGCGGCACCTGCACCGGTGCGTAAGCGTGGAGCGCCGCTGCCCGCAAGAGGTGAACGCTTCAGTGACGCTTGTTCGGATGCAGCCGCACACCTGTTTGCGACACACGCATGCCGCCGTCCTTCTCGACCTCGACGGCCCGGCCGTCAGACAAGCGGTATTCAGCCTGGCCGGTCGGTTCCCATTGGCCCTGAGGGTCTGCGAAGACATCGACTCGGGCGAGGTGCTCGTAAGCCTCGACGGCATAGGTCTGGCCGTCGCTGCCGCGTGCAATGAAGGTTTCGAGCCGCCTGATCATCTTTTCCATCATGAACTCCTGCTTTGCTGGATGGTGTCGAACCAATGCGTTCGAGACGCAGTTTCGGCTCAATTCCAAGCCCACGCGAGCGTGGCGAATTGAGCGCTCGAAACGATGCAAGCCACCTTATTCCGGCGTGCGACCGTACCGGATCGACTGCACGACCCCGCCTCGAAACCGCACCGTGGCCAGCAGGTTGCCCGGTCCCCGGTCGTAGAGCCACTCGTCGATGCGCTGACAGCCAAACGCCCAACTGGCCCAGGGCTCGGGAACGGGATACAAACTGTACGGCTCGTACACGGGTGCGCAGTACGAGGCCTTGAGTAGCGGCTCTCCGCACTTGTAGAGCACCGACAGGCGCGAGTCGCCCTCCTGCGCGATGTGGCCATTGCAGCGCAGCGATTCGCCCCGCGCCGGCAAACACGCCTGGCCCATGGTGAACACAATGCAAACACGTACAAGCGTGCTCATCGAGATGCGCCTGAGAGCTGCTCGACGAATGTCATGAAGAAGAAACGCCCGTGAGTGGAGTTTTCCAATTGACATGACTTGTCAGTCGTAAACGTTTCGTTTGAAGCCATTACACGCTGTAGGAACAACTCGCAACCCTTGCCTCGTTGCGCCTCCTTACCCGCTGTCCTAAGCTCGTACGCAATCAAGAGGTCACTTACGAGACCAAACGCAGCGTAAGAGGGAAAGCGCCTCTCGATCGTCACCGGGGACGGTCACGCGCGATCAACACATGCGCCTTCGCATGGCCCACAAGGCCGTGGCGGATACGCACGCCCGAAGGGAGACCGATCGATGTCGAGGCGAGTGCACATCCATGCACTCGTTGAGGCAGCTCGCGCCGTCAACCAGCAGTCCGAGGGTATAGATGCACACCGCCATAGACTCTTCGCTGGGCCACCCAGCGAATGCGTTCGCCTACTCGCCGGCGGCCTTGTTGCGCGAAGAGCGTGAAGAAGGCCAGACCATCATCGGCGTACCGTTCGACTCGCCGCATCCGCTGAGGTCCATGCTTTCGAGGAGCGTGGCAGCAAACGACGTGCCGGAGCGAACTCATCGCCTGTTCACCATTCGCGCGGCCAACTCCCTGGGGCAACGCAGCTGCGCCAGCATCCTCATCAACCGCATGTATGCCACGCGAGGCTATCGCTGCAGTGGCCTGCCCGCGCAAGCCTCGCCCGACAAGATCACGCTCACCGCGTCCGAGCACGACGATGTGATGGGCACCATCACGGTGGGCTTCGATTCATCCCATGGCCTGGCCGTGGACCAGCTCTTTCGCAGGGAGGTAGACGCACTGCGCAGACAAGGCCGGGTGTGCGAGTTCACCAAGCTCGCCATGGACAGCCTGGTGCGCTCCAAGCGCGTGCTTGCGTCGCTCTTCCATGTGGCATACATCTTCGCGCACCGAATCCATCGCGTTCAGCGCCTGCTCATCGAAGTGAATCCGCGCCATGTGCGCTTCTACGAGCGCATGCTGGGTTTCAAAGTCCAAGGACCGGCCAGGCACAACCCTCGCGTCGATGCACCGGCCGTGCTGATGGTGCTGGATTTCGCCCACGCCCATGCGCAAATCGCCAGCTTCGGCGGAAGGCAGGAGCTGGCCGATGACGAGCGCTCGCTGTACCCCTACTTCTTCTCGGTGACCGAGGAGGCAGGAATCGTCGCCCGCGTGCGTCGCGGCTGACCCTGACGCTGCCATGCGAGCGGCGCGCGAAGCACTTCGCCCCTTGCGATTCGAAAGCAGCGCGGATGGAGAGGATCTACGGCGCTAGACTGCGTCCTCAATGTTCCGACGCCGCCTCACCCGCCTGGCCACTGCGTTCTTCGCGGTGCTGTCGTTGACGTTCGCGCAGCTGGCGCTGGCAAGCTATGTCTGCCCAGGCCAGGCCGACGCACAAGCGATGGCCGAGCTCATGGCGGCGGGCATGCCTTGCGAAGGCATGGACACGCAGCGGCCCGCGCTGTGCCACCAGCACGCGGCCGACCCTGGCAAAACCTTTGAGGCGGTAAAGCTGCCAGCGGTCTCGCTGCCGGCGGTCATTCGAATGGTCGAGCTGCCGCTGGTGCTCGACCCTGACACGGCGCGTGCCGTCCCCGAGGCCGAGATGCCCGAGGCCCGGCCACCTCCGCATCCACTCTTTCTCTCTACGCTCAGACTCCGAGTCTGACGGCTCCGTCGACTGATCGGCGCTGGCGCGGTACGACCGCTCGCCAGCAGACATCCCGTTCATCGTCGGAACTTCCATGCCAACAACATTCGTGTATGCGGCCGCTCTGGCCGTCGCCTACCTGCCGGCGATGGCCGTCGCAGAACCGCTGTCGCTCGACCAAGCGCTCGAACTGGCCGTGCAGCGATCCGCTGCCGCGCGTGCGGCGCATGCAGGCACTCTGAGCGCTATCGAGGCGGCACGCATTGCGGGGCAGCTGCCCGACCCCATGCTGACCGTCGGCGTCGACAACCTGCCCGTCACCGGCCCCGATCGCTTCAGCACGACGGGCGACTCCATGACGATGAAGCGTGTCGGCATCAGCCAGGAGTGGCTGTCGGCCGATAAGCGCGAGGCACGCCGGGCGGCCGCCCAGGCGCAGGTGGAGCGCGAAGCCATCCTGGCCCGGGTCGCGGTCGGTGAGGCGCGGCTGCAGACGGCCTTGGCCTACATCGACGCCTACTACGCGGCGCAGGCGCTGAAGCTTGCCGCAGTCGCCGAGCATCACGTGCATGAAGAACTCGAAGCTGCCAAGGCGCGCCTGGCCTCTGCCTTGGCCGGCAGTCCCGAAGTCCTGGCGCTGACCAGTGCGCGGGGCGTTGCGGAGGACGAGTCGGCCGAGGTTCGGCAAGACCAGAGCGGGGCCCGTGCCGCGCTGTTGCGCTGGGTGGGCGTGCCTGCGGATGAGCTGGCCCCGCCGGCCATCGCCGCAGTCACTGAGGCGGACTTCGTCGGGAGCCATCCCGCCGTGCTGGCCGCGCAGCGCGACGTCGATGTCGCGCGCCGAGAGGCGGCTGTCACAAAGACCAACCGCAGACCCAACTGGACCTGGGAGATCTCGTACGGCCAACGCGGCGGCTACTCGGACATGGTGTCCTTCGGCATCAGCATTCCGCTGGCGGTTGCTCCTTCGCAGCGCCAGGATCGCGAAACCGCCTCGCGCCTGGCGCTCGTCGACAAGGCTGAAGCGGCCCTCGACGAGACGACACGTGCCGCGACCGCCGAGTACCAGACGCTGACGAGCAATGGTCAACGGCTCTCCGAGCGCATCGAGCGCTATCGAACGGGCGTGGTGCGGCCGGCGCAGCAGCGCACGGGTGCAGCCCTGGCGGGCTACCGCTCGAACCAGAACACGCTGATGACGCTCTTCGAGGCCCGCCATGCCGAAGTGGAAGCGCAGCGCAGGTTGCTGGCGTTGCAGAAGGAACTGGCCCGGACGCAAGCGCAGCTCGCCTTCAAGCCCTTCATCGCCGGAGTCGCCCCATGAAGTGTGCCCACGCCATCACGTTGTCCGTCGTCCTCGCCGCAGCCCTGGCCGCCGGCGGATTCCATGCCGGCCGGCGCACGGCTGCTTCAGCAGCAGGAACCGCATCCCCCCCAAAGGCCGCGGCGTCGGCCGTGGGCGAGCGCAAGGTCCTCTACTGGCATGACCCGATGGTCCCGGGGCCGCGCTTCGACAAGCCGGGCAAGTCCCCGTTCATGGACATGCAGCTCGTGCCGGTCTACGCCGACGAGGCGGCTGACTCGGGCGTCAAGGTCAGTCCCACGATCCAGCAGAACCTGGGCATCCGCACGGCGACGGTGAAGCGCACCGAGGTCGCGTCATCATTCGACGCCATCGGCGCGGTGCAGTTCGATGAGCGGCTGAACGTCGCGGTGCAGACCCGCGTTGCGGGCTACGTCGAGCGCCTGTTCGTGCGCGCGCCGATGGAACAGGTACGCAAGGGCCAGGCGCTCGCGACGGTGTTCGCGCCCGAGTGGCTGGGACCGCAGCACGAACTTCTTGCATTGAAACGCGCGGGTGCGTCGGGCGACCTCGTTGCTGCAGCGCGCGACCGGATGCGGGCAATGTCCATCCCGGACACCCTGGTCCGGCAGAGCGAGGAGTCCGGCACCGCCCAGGCACGCTTCACCTTGAGCGCGCCCGCCAGTGGTGTCGTTACGGAACTCGGTGTGCGCGTGGGCGCCGCAGTGTCGCCGGGGATGACGCTGTTCAAGATTGCGGGGCTGGAGAAAGTCTGGGCGGTTGCCGAGATCCCCGAAGCGCAGGCCGTTCGCCTCCAGCGCGGCCAAGAAGTGAAGGCTGCGCTGCAGGCCGATGCCTCGCAGGCGTTCGACGGCGAGCTGAAGGAGATCCTGCCCCAGATCAGCGCCAACACGCGAACGCTGCAGGCGCGCTTCGAGGTCGACAACCGCCGCGGCAGGCTGATGCCGGGCATGCTGCTGCGCGTGCAGATCGCCGGCTCGGCTGTGTCCCGGCTCGTGGTGCCGGCTGAAGCGGCGATCCGCACTGGCCCTCGCGCCGTCGCGATCGTTCGCAACGACAAGGGCAGTTTCGAGCCGCGCGAGGTGAAGCTGGGGATCGATCTCGGTGACCAAACCGAGGTGCTCGAAGGCCTCGCCGAGGGCGAGCAAGTTGTCGCGAGCGGGCAGTTCCTCATCGACTCCGAGGCTCGGCTCAAGTCCGTGCTGGGTGCCATGTCGGCAGCTCAGCCGGCTTCGGCGCCCGTGGCATCCGCCGCGGCCACGACCGGCACATACCGCGCCGAGGGCAAGGTCGAAAGCATCGAGCCCGAGAGCATCACGATCACGCATGGCCCGGTGCCGGCGCTGAAGTGGCCCTCTATGACCATGGGCTTCGGCAAGCCAAGTCCGACCGCGTTCCCAGACCTCAAGCCCGGCGACACCGTCCGCTTCGCGTTCAGGAAAGGCGGGCCGATGGACTACGAGCTGGTTTCCGTGCAAAAGAGCGGAGGCACCCAATGATCGCCGCGCTGATCCGCTGGTCCGTGGTGAACCGCTTCCTCGTGCTGGTCGCGACCGCATTCCTGGTGGCTGTCGGCGCGTGGTCGACATTGCACACGCCGGTGGATGCCCTGCCCGATCTCTCGGACACTCAGGTCATCGTCCGCACGTCGTACGCCGGTAAGCCTCCGCAGGTGGTCGAGGATCTCGTCACCTATCCGCTAACGACGACGATGCTCAGCGTGCCCGGCGCGAAGACCGTGCGCGGCTACTCGTTCTTCGGCGACTCGTTCGTCTACGTCCTTTTCGACGACAAGACCGATCCGTACTGGGCGCGCTCGCGCGTGGTCGAGTACCTGAACCAGGTGCAGAGCCGGCTGCCGGCGGGCGCAACCGCGGCGCTCGGCCCCGATGCCACCGGCGTCGGCTGGGTCTACGAATACGCGCTCGTCGATCGCACGGGAAGGAATGACCTCGGCCAGCTGCGCGCGCTGAACGACTGGTTCCTGAAGTTCGAGCTGAAGACCGTGCCGGACGTCGCCGAGGTGGCCAGCATCGGCGGCATGGTGCGGCAGTACCAGGTCGTGCTCGACCCTGACCGGATGCGTGCGCTCGGGATCACCCAGGCGGTGGTCGTCGAGGCGCTGCGGAAGGCCAACCAAGCCGCCGGCGGCTCGGTCGTGGAGATGGCCGAAAGCGAGTACATGGTTCGCTCGCGCGGCTTCCTGAAGTCTCTAGACGATTTCCGGGCCATTCCGCTATCGGTGACAGGCGCAACGCCGATCCTGCTTCGCGACGTCGCGTTTGTGCAGCTTGGCCCCGAGATGCGTCGCGGCATCGCCGAGCTCGACGGCGAAGGCGAGGTTGCCGGCGGGGTGGTGGTCATGCGCTCCGGCAAGAACGCCCGCACGACGATCGAAGCGGTGAAGGCCAGGCTTGCGGTCCTGAAGGCCAGCCTGCCCGCTGGCGTCGAGGTCGTCGAAACCTACGACCGCTCCAAGCTGATCGACCGCGCCGTCGCCAATCTGCGCGAGAAGCTGATCGAAGAGTTCATCGTCGTCGTGCTGGTCTGCGCGGTGTTCCTGTTCCACCTGCGCTCGGCGCTGGTCGCCGTCGTGACGCTGCCGGTCGGCGTGCTTGTCGCGTTCGTCGTGATGCACTGGCAAGGCGTCAGCGCGAACATCCTGAGCCTGGGCGGCGTGGCCATCGCACTCGGCGCCATGGTCGATGCCAGCGTCGTGCTCGTGGAGGCCGCGCACAAGCACCTGGAGCACTTCGAGGCGCAGCACGCACGGCAGCCGAGCACGTCGGAGCGCTGGGCGCTGGTATCGCAGGCCGCGGTCGAAGTGGGGCCTGCCCTCTTCTTCTCGCTGCTGGTGATCACCTTGTCGTTCCTGCCGGTCTTCACCTTGGAGGCCCAGGAAGGAAGGCTCTTTTCGCCGCTCGCGTTCACGAAGACGTATGCGATGGCCGCAGCGGCCGGCCTGTCGGTGACGCTGGTTCCCGTGCTGATGGGCTACCTCATCCGCGGGCGCATTCCGCGGGAGACGGCCAATCCGGTAAACCGCATCCTGATCGCCGCGTACCGCCCGGCGCTCGAGGCGGTGCTACGGTTCCCGAAGACGACGCTGCTGATCGCCGCGTTGGCGCTAGCCGTCACGGCCGTGCCCATGTCGCGTCTGGGCGGCGAGTTCATGCCATCGCTGGACGAAGGTGACCTGCTGTACATGCCCTCCGCGCTGCCCGGCATCTCGGTAGCCAAGGCGGCAGAGCTGCTGCAACAGACCGACCGGCTCATCAAGACCGTGCCCGAGGTCGAACGCGTCTTCGGCAAGGCGGGCCGCGCCGACACGGCGACCGATCCCGCTCCGCTGGAGATGTTCGAGACGACGATCCAGTTCAAGCCGCGCGAGCAGTGGCGCGCCGGCCTGACACCCGACACGCTGGTCGAAGAGCTCGACCGGGTCGTCAAGGTGCCCGGCCTTTCCAATGTCTGGGTCCCGCCGATCCGCAACCGCATCGACATGCTCGCCACCGGCATCAAGAGCCCGGTGGGCATCAAGGTGGCCGGGTCCGACCTGGCCACCATCGACATGCTCGGCACTCGCATCGAGTCGGCGGTCAAGGGCGTACCCGGCGTCTCGTCGGCGCTGGCCGAGCGTTTGACCGGCGGGCGCTACGTCGACGTGGATGTGGATCGCTACGCGGCGGCGCGCCACGGTCTCTCGATCGCCGACGTGCAGGCCGTCGTCTCCACCGCGATGGGTGGCGACAATGTCGGCGAGGTCGTCCAGGGGCGCGAGCGCTTCCCGATCAACGTGCGCTATCCGCGGGAGATCCGCGACTCGCTCGAACGCCTGCGGCAACTGCCCTTCGTGACTGACAAGGGCGCCACCGTGCTGCTGCAAGATGTCGCGCGCATCGATGTCGAGGAAGGGCCACCGATGCTGCGCAGCGAGAACGCGCGCCTGTCGGGCTGGGTCTACGTCGACGTGCGCGGCCGCGACCTGCGCTCGGTGGTCAGCGACATGCAGCAGGTCGTCGCCCAACAGGTCGCGATGCCGGCGGGCTACGCCGTGTCATGGTCAGGGCAGTTCGAGTACCTGGAGCGCGCGACCGAGCGGCTGAAGCTCGTCGTGCCGCTGACGCTGGCAATCATCTTCGTGCTGCTCTACCTGCTGTTCCGCTCGGCCAGCGAGGCGCTGCTGGTCATGGCGGCGGTGCCGTTCTCGCTGGTGGGCGGCTTCTGGTTCGTTTGGGTCCTCGGCCACGCCATTTCGGTGGCGACCGCGGTCGGCTTCATCGCTCTCGCCGGTGTCGCCGCCGAGTTCGGCGTGGTGATGCTGATCTACCTGAAGAACACCCATAACCGCCGCCTGGCCGAGGGCGAGCCCAACGACGAAGGCACGCTGCTGGCTGCGATCCGGGAGGGCGCGGTGCTGCGCGTGCGACCGAAGGCGATGACCGTTGCCGTCGTGATCGCCGGCTTGCTGCCGATTCTTCTCGACCATGGCACGGGCTCGGAGGTGATGACGCGCATCGCCGCACCGATGCTCGGCGGCATGGTCATGGCGCCGCTGCTGAGCATGCTGGTCGTTCCAGCCGCCTGGTACCTGCTGCGCCGTCGGCATGCCGGCCATTCATCACGGATTAACGACGCGATCGGTTCACCGGTCATTCAACCTGCCCAACGCTGAAGGAGCTTTCATGAACGCCGTCCAAATCCTTGCCTCCATCGCGACCATCATCGGGTCGATCGATGCACGTGCGCAAGGCCTGCCGATGCCCGCGAAGCCTGCCATGCCGGCCGCCTCGAACGCGACGATGCCACTCGTCGAAGGAGAGGTCCGCAAGGTTGATCTCGACAAAGGCCTCATCGTCCTGCGCCACGGTGACATCCCGAACCTCGCGATGCCCGCGATGACGATGGGCTTCGACGTCGCCGACAGGAAGATGCTCGACGGCCTGAAGATTGGCGAAAAGGTGCACTTCCAGGCCGAAATGGTCAAGGGCAAGGCGACCGTCACCCGAATGCAGAGGTGAACGGCGGCGGCACACGGCCAAACACAGTGCAACCGCAACGACGGTACGTTCGTCTGCACGAAAGGCCATGCGCCCAATGACACCAGATGGCTTTTGGCCTTGTGATTGGCCTATATCGTGGTGCGTTAAACGCACGCCGACTTTGTCCGGCATGGAGGGCCCTCACCGTGGGTCTCCAAGGGCCCGCAAGCCGTAGGGAGCGTTGTTTGCCAAAGGCCTCGGTGTCGCAACGCTGCGCTGCCAGGCATGACGACGAACGCTACCTTTGCCCCATACGCCTACTCGTACGAGGAGGCCTACTCACGCAACATCGGCTGGGTCACCGAGGCCGAGCAGGAACGCCTGCGGCACACCCGCGTGTGCATCGCCGGCCTGGGGGGCGTGGGCGGGGTGTACCTGCTCACGCTGGCTCGGCTGGGCATCGGCGCGTTCTCGCTGGCAGACTTCGATACCTTCTCGCTGGCCAACATCAACCGCCAGGCCGGCGCAACGATGTCGTCGCTGGGACGGCCCAAGCTCGATGTGATGGTGGAACTGGCCCGCGACATCCAACCCGACCTGCAGATCCGCCGCTTCCCGGAAGGGCTGACGCCGGCAAACCTCACCGGCTTCCTGGCCGAGGGTGACGTCTACCTCGACGGCCTGGACTTCTTCGCCCTCGACATGCGGCAGCGCGTCTTTGCGCAATGCCATGAGCGCCGCATCCCTGCGGTCACCGTGGCGCCGCTGGGCATGGGGGCGGCGCTGCTGAACTTCGTGCCCGGCCGCATGAGCTTCGAGGACTACTTCGGCATGCACGGGCAGCCCGAGGAGGAGCAGGCGATGCGGTTCCTCGTCGGTCTGTCGCCCGCCATGCTGCAGATGGGCTACCTGGCCGACCCTTCCCGCGTCAGCCTGAGCGAGCGGCGCGGGCCTTCGACCATCATCGCCGTGCAGTTGTGCAGCGCGATCGCGGCCGCGCAGGTCCTCAAGCTCGTGCTCGGGCGTGGCGAAGTGCTGGCTGCGCCCTGGGGGCTGCACTTCGACGCCTATCGAAACCGCCTGCGCCGCACGTGGCGACCGGGTGGCCATCGCAACCCCCTGCAGCAGTTGCTGCTGGGCATTGCGCGGCGGCGCCTGAGAACTGCATGAACATGGCCCTCGAACGCGCGGTGGTGCCGGACACGCAGGCGCTGCGCCGCATCCTGGAAGACGGCATACGCGCCCCCTCGGCTGAGAACGTGCACGCCCTGCGCTTTCGCGCCTCGGCGCACGGAGTGTCGCTGCTGAGCACGGACTTGCCCACCTGGAACGAGCAGCCGCATCGCAAGGCCCTTGCGATGGTCGCGTACGGTGCCGTGGTCGAGAACATGGCCCTGAGCTCGGCCTCACAGCGCATGGCAATGCAGTGCCAGTGGATGCCCGATCCGCGCCAGCCGGAGCTCATCGCCGAATGCCGGTGGTCCATGGCGCTCATCGAACCCGATCCGCTGGCAGCGGCGATCGCCGAGCGTCACACCAACCGCCGTTTCTACCGCCGCGATCCGGTGGCCGATGACGTCTGCTCGCGCATCGCCGCAGCGGGGGCCGTGCCAGGGGCGCGCGTGTCGTGGCTCAACGCAACGGCCCGGCGCAGTCTGGCATTGCAGGCCATGCGGATGGCGGAGACCGAGCGCTTCCGCCGTGCGCACTTGCACCGAGAGCTGTTCGATGCAGTGCGGTTCGACGTGGGCTGGCGGCGCACGGCCGAGGAAGGTCTGCCCCCCGGTGCGCTGGAGATCGAACCCCCGATGCGTGCGGCCTTCCATGCGCTGCGCCACTGGCCGCTCATGCGCGGGCTGGCCATGGCCGGCCTGCATCACGGCCTTGGGCTGCGCGCTGCCTGGCTGCCCTGCAGGTTCTCGCCCTTGCTCGGCATGGTTTGGTGCGATGCGACCGATGACCCCTGGCCCGTCTTCTCGCTGGGCCGATCGCTGCAGCGTACCTGGCTCGCCTGCACGCTCGAGGGCCTGGCTTTCCAACCCATGGCAGCCACGTTCGCGCTGAGTCACCAGCGTCCCGGCGGACCCTGGGTGTCCGAACGGGTCCAGCAGGCCATCCGCCACCGCGTCGGCGAGCTGGGCGCGCAGGCCGCTTCCTGCTTGTTCTTTCGCGCGGGTCGGGCTGCGCCGCCCAGCGTGGCGGCCGCCCGGCCGCCCATCGACCGCTATCTCCTGCCGTAGCAAGCAAGCCGCGCCGGCTGAGCAAGGCGCCTTGCCGCGAGCTGCGCCGCAGGCAGGAAATACGTGGCCGCCCCAACTGACTGCAAATTATTCGTGTGACGGCACTCCTGGCTGCCGCGCTGCGCGGTGCTTGATACATCTGGTGCCCCCAGATGCACTTTGTCGCACTGCATTGTTGGTCCACCCGGTTTAGGACCGGGCCGAGCACGAGTTGGTCGAAATTGCAAGAAAGCGCTCCCCCGCGAATCGGGGGAGACCCTGAGAAACCCTCCCCGATGGGCATGGGCGTTGCCCAAGTTACGAGCCGTCACTGCGCTCGCCGTCCGTAGTGACGACCTCGAACGCTAGCCATGACGGGAATCACCAACCAACCACTCTTGCACAAGGAACGGATCATGAAGAGACGACTACACGCCTTGGCCGCCGCTGCCCTATCGAGCGCCGCTGGCTCCTCGATGGCGGTCAACGTCGGTGGCCTGGAACTGCCGAACAACGGGACCTTCTCGGTGGCCTCCATCTATGAAAACGTGGTCACCAACGTCGGTGACACCCTGCAGGGTGTGGGTGAAGTCACCCAGATCAACGGCGTGGCTGTCGCAGATCTGTGCTCCGGCTGCGAGCTGACCTACCGTTTTGGCGGCTATGAGGTGACGAGCATCTCAGCGACGGACATCACCTTCACGGACGGATGGGTGAACTTCTACCTGGGCAGCGGCGCGAGCAACGACTTCAATCCGTTTGCGACGGGCAGCTCCGCGGCGGATTTCGCCGCCGCCACCAATGGCACGCTGTTCCTCACCCTGGCAGGGCACGCCATCGATGCGAACGGCAGCACCTTCGCGGGCACCGGCTCGAACATCGGCACGTCGCAGCCCGTGGGGTTCGGCGCCGGCTTGGCCGACGTGGATCCGACCGGTTCGATGTTCGGGAACCCGGAAGGCACAGGCGGTATCGCCAACTCCCTGTTCAACACCAACGCCATCTCCGCGCAGTTCGGCGGGAATGCGGACTTCCAGATCGGGACATCGTTCAGCACGATCCTGCTGCCGCATCCGCAGGAATGCCCCGGCGGGCCCATGTGCGTGGCCGGCAGCGCCGACATCCGAGGCGTGATTCCCGAGCCGCAAACCTATGCCCTGCTGCTCGCCGGGCTGGGTGCCATGGGGTTCGTGGCGCGGCGTCGCAAGCAAGCCTGAGTCGAGCCAATCCTTCAGGCTCGATCGGGAGGAGGAGGCCCCGAGAGCCGATCTCGTCGGCCATGCGCGCCCTCGGCCGAGGGCGCGCACCCCCGCCCAAAGGAGCTTCCAGCAACTGGGCTCCAGCCTGTCTCAAGGCCCTGCACCCCACTTTCCTGAGCCCGCCAGAGGACAGGAAACACGCCGCCATCGCTGACCTGCTCGCTTGTAGGCCATCGCGCACAGCAAGCCGGGCAACTTGCCGACACGCGGCATCAAGGCCAGCCGGCAGGCGATGCCGGCGGCGTCGCGCACCATGGCTCCTGCCCTTCATCGCAAGGAGTGATGGCATGACACGCAAGCTGACGATCCTTTCCGCCGCCTGCACGCTGGCGCTCGCCGCCGGCTGCTCCTCGGTGCCCGACCGCTCCGCGCAGCCCGCCGGGCCGTCGGTAGGCAGCTCGCCCTCGTCGTATGAATCGGTGCAGTACGGGACCGTACGCAACATCCAGCAGATGGAGACTGGACGCCGCACCACGGGCGGCGGCGCCATCCTGGGTGCGGTCGTGGGCGGCGCGCTCGGCAACCAGGTGGGGTCGGGCACGGGCCGGGCCGCGGCCACTGCCGCGGGCGCGCTTGGAGGCGCCGTGGTCGGCAACAAGATCGAGGAGGCCCGCAACGAGCCTACTCAGACCTACTACCAGATCGACGTGCGTCTGGACAACGGCGACTTCCGTTCGTTCGACTACTACGACCTCAACGGCCTGCGCGTGGGCGACCGGGTGCGCGTCGACAACGGTCAGTTGCAGCGCTGGTGATCCCGCACCGCTCGACCGCGGCAGCGAGGCGCGTTCATGAGCGGTGGCGGCATCCCGGGCGGGTCGCGCACCGGCACGGGGTTCTCCACGGGCCCCGGGTCGCCGATGTCGGGCGGCAGGATCTCCGGGTCGGGTGGTGGCGGAGGCCGCAGGGGTTGCGGGGGTTGAGGTTGCGGCGGGACGTCGTGTGCCCGATGTCCGTCAGGTCTTGTCGACGGCACGCTTGACCTTTTCCTTGGCGTCGCCCACGTCTGCGCGCACCTTGCCCTTGGTCTGCTCGGCCTTCGCCCGGGTCTCCATGCGCGCATCGCCACGCAGGTCGGCGGCGGTTTCCTTCACCTTGCCCTTGGCCCGCTCGGCGCGGCCTTTGATCTGGTCCTTGTTCATCGAAATTCCTTTCGAGTCTGAGGATGAACGTGGCGTTGGGGGCAATCCGCAGGCCCGTCGTGCCACCGCGGCCGGGCCAAAAAAAACGCCGCGCAGCGCGCGGCGTTTGGACATAAAAACACCGTCTCGAGCCCACGTCGCCCAATGAGTCGGGAGGAAGGGGGGAAGAGCGCCGCAGTTGGATGCTCGAGCCGGGAACCGTTGGAGTGTCCGCATTGCCACGGTGGCCCATGGCGAGACACTCATTGCGCCAACCACAGCAAGCCCTGTACCAAGTGTCGGGAAATCGGATTTGCGCGCCCATGTCGAAGACGTCATCACCGGGCGTAGGCCGCGCTCGCATAGCCACCCCAGAGCGCCGCTCGCATGATCCCGGGCACAAAGACCATCGGCAAATCCTGGAATCACGCACCATTTGTCCTGAACAAGTTACCGGTTCGTCAACAGGGTTTCCCGCAGGCTTGCCCTGCACTCCTGGCCGGTACCGCAGCCAACATAGGCGCGCCGCTTGCATTGGCCACTGTGAAACCAGCAGGCCCTCGTCATGAACAGCAAATCTCGTCGCGTCCTTCTCATCGACGACAACCTCGACGCCGCGGAATCTTTGGCGCAGTTGCTGTCCCTTTCCGGTCATGACGCACGCATCGCGGCCGACGGCACGCGCGGGGTGGCGCTCGCGGTGGAGTTCAGGCCCGAGGTGGTGTTCTGTGACCTCGGACTTCCCGGCATCAATGGCTACGAGGTGGCGCGTCAACTGCGCGACCTGCCTTTCGGCCGTGGCATGGTGCTGGCGGCCCTGACCGGCTACGGGCAACCGGGCGACCGCGAGAAGACGGCGCAGGCGGGCTTCGACGCGCACCTCGTCAAGCCAGTGGATCCGGCCGTCATCGAAAGCTTCCTGGAGGATTGCCCGGTACCGACGTGACGGGTCCAGCTCGTCGCTCAAGCCGGCGCGGGCCCTCTCTCCTGTACGGACGGATGCGCCAGCGCGTCGGCCAGCGTGTGCACCACGCGTTCGGGATCGATGGGCTTGGCGACATGCGCATCGAAGCCGGCCTTCAGCGCGCGCATGCGATCCTCGACACGCGAGAACGCGGTAAGAGCCAGCGCGACGATGTGCGGCCGATGCTGGCCGCCTTCGAGGCGCCGGACACGGCGGATGAACGCGTAGCCGTCCTCGCCGGGCATGGCGATGTCGGAGATCAACGCGTCGGGTTGCTCCTGCGGAGGGGTCTGCGACAGGTACTTGTAGGCCGCCGCCGCCGAGTCGAAGCTTTGCAGCTCGGCTTGCGCGCCGCGCAGGATCAGCGTCAGCGCCTCGCGGCCGTCCGCATCGTCTTCGACGATCACGATGCGCTTGCCGGCCAGCGGCGAGGGCGCATCGGTGCGCGCCTGCGACGGCGCAGGGTCGTCGAGCAGCAGATGCTCCGGCAGTTCAATGGTGAAGGTGGTGCCCTGCCCCGGGCCTGCGCTCGATGCGGCGATGCGCCCGCCGTGCAGTTCCACGAGCTGCCGTGCCAGCGACAGGCCGAGCCCCAGGCCGCCGGCAGGCCGGGTGCTGGAGCTGTCGCCCTGCTGGAAGCGCTCGAACACCAGAGGCAGCTGCGCGGGCTCGAGGCCCACGCCCGTGTCCTGCACTTCGATCGCGAGGCATTCGTCGCGTCGCTCGCTGCGCACGTTGACGATACCGCCCTCGGGGGTGAACTTCACGGCGTTGGACAGCAGCTTGAGCACCGACTGGCGCAGGCGGTCGGTGTCGGCGCGCACGAAACCGATCCGGCGATCGTGCGTCATCTCGATCCGGATGCGCTTGTGCTCTGCTGCCGGAAGCACCGACTCCACCGCTTCTTCGATGACGCGGGCCAGAGGAATGCGCTGCAGGTCGAGTTCCAGCTTGCCGCAAATGATGCGCTGGGTGTCCAGCAGGTCATCCACCAGCTGGGTCTGTGCCTGGGTGTTGCGGTCGATCGCATCCAGCGCCCGCACCTGCAGCCCACCGAGCGCGCCGCCATGCCGCAGCACGTGTGCCCAGCCCCGGATGGCATTGAGAGGAGAGCGCAACTCGTGCGTGACCACCGCGAGAAACTCGTCCTTGCCATGCACCACCGCCTCGGCCGCGGCCCGCGCCTGGCGCTCGCGTGACAGCAGTTCCGCCGCGGCGATCTCCTGCTCCTTGCGCTCGGTGATGTCCTCCGCGATACCGCCGATGCGCAACGTGCGCCCGCCTTCGTCGCGCAAGTAAAAGCGGCGGTCCCGGATCCACCTGATCTCGCCGGTGCGCGAGGTGATTCGATATTCGCGCACCGTTTCGCCATGCGTGGGGTCGTCAGCGAAGAAGGGCATGGGCAGGTGCTTGGCGTCCTCCGTCAACACGGCGCGGTTCCACAGGGCGGGGTCGGCCATCAACTGGTCGGCGCGCACGCCCCACCACTGCTCGAACCGAGGACTGACGTACATCAGCGTTCGCCCGGCGAGGTCGGCCAGCCAGAACACATCCTCGCTGCTTTCGGCGAAACGCTGGAAGTACGCTGCGCAGGCATCGCGCAGCTCGCGGCCGGGCGTGCGATCCTTTGGCTGCACTCCGCGTCGGGGAGGCGGTCGTGGCCGCTTTTCGCTGGACTGGGTGTCGTTCGGATCAGGGCTGCTCATGACGATGTCCGGGCGGGGCACCCTCGGCACTCTTGACTCGCCTTGCGCAAGCGGCATGCCCGGGATGGCTCGCCACCGCCATGCCGCTCATGGCCTCATCTGACACGTTTTGAGGGGAATCACTCAGGCAGTGCTTACAGACGCGTGCAATTCCTCTCCGGGTACAAGGCCGTCCGCTTCGTTCGAACACTGGGGCTTGGCAGATCGTTTTCTGCGACCGCCGTGCGGCCCCCGGCCATTGCCGATGTCGCGCGGCATGCCATTTGCCTTTTCGTGGCAAGGCCCCCTTGCCTTGTTGAGGTGGAGGCCGGTTTTCCGTCAATCGACCTTTGAAAGGATCGCTTCCATGATCAACTTCATCGTTTGGCTGATAGTGGGCGGCCTGGTCGGCTGGATCGCCAGCATGATCATGCGCACCGATGCGCAACAGGGCGTGCTTCTCAACGTCGTCGTCGGCATCGTCGGCGCGGCGGTGGCTGGCTGGCTGATCTCTCCGCTGCTGGGCATCCCGAGCATCAACCAGCAGTTCAGCATCGGCTCCTTCGTGGTCTCGCTGCTCGGCGCCATCGTGCTGCTGGGCATCGTCAATCTCTTCCGGCGCGGCAGAGTCCGCTAGGCTAGAGAAGCGAAGCGGCACACTGGCCATCCTTGCCCGGCCAGACACGAGGTCGGGCAAGTGGCCCACGCCGGCCTGCCATGCAGGCGGCGTTCGTCACTTCACGGTCCGTCCATTCGATCACCCACGGAGGCTGACTCATGGATACCAATACCTCGATAACCGACACCGCGCCATCCGTTGCGGCAGCTGGCACGGACACCGCGCAGGTCATGGCCGACCGGGCGTTGAGCGCGGTGGACCGCGCGGCGCAGACTGCCCACGAAGCCATTGATCGCTTGGCCGCCAAGGCCGGGCCCATGGTGGAACGCCTGCGCGGCACCGCGAGCACCACCGGCGAATCGTTGCGCGCGCGAGCCGACCAGCTCGGCGAACTCGAGCAGCAGTGGCTGGACTCGACCCGCAGCTATGTGCGCGAAAACCCGCTCACGGCGCTGGGCATTGCGGTGCTTGCCGGGGTGGTGCTGAGCAGGCTCGCCTCATCGCGCGATCGACCTGGCGATTGACGACCACCGGCTCATGTCATGAAAAGCCCGCCGTTGCACGGCGGGCTTTTTTTCGCCCTCGGGACTTCAGTCGAGGCTCTCGTCCTCACGCGATGAGGAGGAGCCGCCCTGGCTGCCACGTTCACGCTGCTGGCCGCCTTGTGGCGAAGTGCGTTCCGAACCCTTGCCGCTGCCCGCGCTCGGGCTGTCCATACCCGAGACCGTGCTTTGGTGGCGTTGGGTTCCGGCGCTGCCGCTGCTCGACGAGCCGGCTTGGCCGCGCTCGCTTTGCTTGCCCTGCCCAGCCTGCGGCTGTTGCTGTTGAGGATTCTTCTGGTGCTGCTGCTCCTTCTTCATGCCGAACTCCTTGAGGTAGGTGAACGCGTGACATGCACGCGGGATCCGAAGCGGGCAATGCGCATGCCCGTCGCAGTACACGCCCTGCGGCACCCGGTTTGCTGGACAAGGATGACAGGAGCGTTTATGCCATGACCCGCAGCAGCATTCTTGGCGCCGACCGCGCGCCCCAGCAGGCCGAAGGCCGCGACGTCGAAGCCCTCGGCCCGAGCGACACCTCGGACAGCGGCAGCGACATCCAGGGCGAGTTGGACCTGGCCCCGCCCACGGACCTGGACCACACCACCTTCGGTGCGGTGCAGCCCGGCCTCGAAAGCGACACCGACTCCGCCGGCACGGGCGAGCGCGGCGCGGCGCTGCTCGATGAAGAGGCCGACGAAGCGCGCGACATCCTCCCCGACACCGTCCACAGCTTTGCCGAGGAGGCCTTGGCGTCGCAGGATGTGAGCGCCGAAGCCGAACGCGAACTCGCCGACCTATCGGACGGCGAGGACTACACGTCTCCGGAAGACGAGGAAGACGAGGACCGCGACCTCGATACACGTCCTTGACGGTCAGGTGTCGTGGTGAGGTGGAGGGAGGGCTCGCGCCGGTAGCTTGCCGGCCGCGGGGCCAAGATTGGGAGCGCCGGACGAGCGTCACCAAGCCGCAGCAGCAGAAGTACGAGGCTAAGGCCGCGGAGCGCCAAGCCCAGTGCAAGGCGGGCAAGAAGCTGCGCGGCAAGGACCCGAGCCGCCACAGCCTTTTCATCCGTGCGGGGTGACGGAGGTCAGTCCCGCACGGTGTGGTCAGGCCGTAGAGTCGACGGCGCCCGACGTTGGGCGGCCCATGGGGAGCAGACGATGCCGGGAAGGCGGCCGGGACCACAGTGCGTGTCCAGCGGTGAGACGATCGATTCCGGCACCAACTGCCGGCACAGGACCGGTTCGCCCGGGCCGCTGGGTATCAGCCCGGAATCAACGCAGAAACCAAAGCCGGAGCCCTTGAAGTTCGCTGCCCTGTGGGCCGCCTATCCCAGCTCGAAACCGTACGTGGACTCCAAGACCGGGAAGGTGCCCGAGGGCTACGACAACCAGTGCGCCATCAAGGTCAGCGTGGCCCTGGGCGAGGCGGGAGCGAAGCTGGACAGCTTCAAGGGTGCTGCTGTGACCATCAAAGGCGCCAAGGTCGCCATCCGGGCCCAGGAACTGGCCGCGTGGCTTAAGGTTCAGCGCATCGAAGGGGTGGCCTCCTCGCCCGAGACTATCAGCGGCGAAGACTGGGAGAAGAAGATCAAGGGGAGGACCGGGATCGTCTACTTTGCGGACTATTGGATCCGGGGTAACGAGAAGGTGCCGACCGGTGACCATATCGACCTGTGGAACGGTAACCGCCTGACTGCCTCTGGCCTTGAGGGAGCGGCCGTCACCTTCCTTCGCTTCGGTTTGGGAATAGAGTCTGGCCCCGGGTTCTCCAGTCTGAACAAGGCAAAGACGATATGGTTCTGGGAGGTCAAGTGAGGAGCAGGGTGGCGGCAACCGCGCTGATGGCGCTGTGCACGGCCCTGGGTATCCGCTGGCTCTGGATCTTTTGGACCCCGCGGTGCAACGAGTCCTGCGCTGCCCAAACCGTGCTGCGCATGTACGGCCTGCTGGCCGTCGCTGCGCTGGTCACGGTCGCACTCGTCGCGCTTGTGGCACTAGGCCACTGGACTGCGAGGCGTGGCATGGTGGGCTACGTCGTTGCCGTGGCCATGCTGGCCGCCGGTGCGCTAGTTTTGACGCCGTAATGTGAAAGCCTGAATCGGAATTCACCCTTACCGGGCGCACCAGCGCTTCAACGTGTCGAGCACGCCACTCTCAGCCACGGCTGGTATCGCCGTCATCGCACGTGGCCTAACGGTCGATCACAAGGATCGGCGTCACAAGACCGCAGGCCGCGCGGAAGAACGTCGCGCTGTATCCGCACTGTCGGCAGGGGCATGGGCATGGCGCTTGCCCATCGTCCTAGCACACGCGGCGCCGCCGCGTACCGTGGAAGCGACTACATGCGACCGATCAGGACCGGGCACGACCCCGCTCTGGCGCCGCCGCCGCACCGGCGCGCCGTGTTCATCGATAAAGACGGCACCCTCGTGGAGGACGTGCCCTACAACGTGGATCCGGCGCGCGTGCGCTTCACGACCCACGCGATCGAAGGCTTGCGCTTGCTGGCCGCCGAGAGTTTCGTGCTCGTGGTGGTGACGAACCAGCCCGGGCTGGCCCGGGGTTTGTTCAGCCGGACCGAACTCACACGCCTGCAACTCGCGTTGACCGCAATGCTGCGGGCCGAGGGCGTGACCCTCACCGACTTCTATGCCTGTCCGCATGCTCCCGGCCCGGGGTCGATGCCGGCGTGTCTGTGCCGCAAGCCCGCGCCCGGGCTGCTGCGCCAGGCTGCGCGTGCGCACCGAATCGACCTCGCGCGTTCGTGGATGGTCGGCGACATCCTCGACGACGTGGAGGCCGGCCGGCGCGCGGGTTGCCGCACCGTGATGCTCGACGTGGGGCACGAGACGGTCTGGCGCCGCTCGCCCCTGCGCACGCCGCACGTCATGGCGTCGGATCTGCTCGACGCGGCACGCCGCATCGTGGAGGCCGAAAGCGGCGATCAACCGCCCCACCCTCCCCGCGCCGCGGCCTCGTCCATGAAGCCCACGCCCGTCGAATTCGAAAGGCCCCAGCCATGAGCGCGTCGATGCAGCAAGGTACTGCCCACTGGCTCTGGCAGGAAGCACGCAACATCCTGGTGGTGAGGCTCGACAACCTCGGCGACCTGCTGATGACCACCCCGGCCATCGCCGCCCTCGGGCACGGCGCCCCCGGAGCGCGCATCACCCTGCTGGGTTCCCGCTCGGGTGCGGCCGCGCTGCCTCACATTCCCGTGCTCGATGACGTGATCGTCTACGACGCGCCGTGGAGCAAGGGTGCGGGCGCCGCACGCGGCGTGCTCGCCGACCGGGAGATGGTCGATGAGCTGGCGCGGCGTAGTTTCGACGCCGCGGTGATCTTCACGGTCTGCACGCAAAGCGCGCTGCCGGCCGCGCTGATGTGCCGCCTGGCCGGCATCCCCCTGCGCCTGGCACACAGCCGCGAGAACCCTTACGACCTGCTCACCCACTGGGTGCAGGACACCGAGGTCCCCGCCACCGGCATGCGACACGAGGTGAAGCGGCAGCTGGATCTCGTGCGCTCGGTCGGCTTCCACGCCGACGACGAGCGCATGCAGTTCCGTTACCCGGCGGCCGATGTGCTCACCATGCGCAGGAAGTTCGTGCAGGCCGGCGGCGACCTGCTGCGGCCTTACGTGGTGGTCCACCCCGGTGCGACTGCCGCATCGCGGCGCTATCCGGCCGAGCGCTTCGGCGTGGCCGCACAGGCCATCGTCGACGAGACCGGCTGCCAGGTGGTGTTCACCGGCGGCCCGGACGAGGCGGACGCGATCGCGCAGGCGCAGTCGCGCATGGACGGGCCCGGTGTGCCGCTCACGGGGCAGCTCTCGCTGGGCGAGCTGGCGGCCTTGATCGCGGGCGCCCAGGTCATCGTGTGCAACAACAGCGGCCCTGTGCACATCGCCGCCGCGGTCGGCACGCCGGTGGCGGTGCTGTATGCACTGACCAATCCGCAACACACGCCATGGCGTGTGTCTTCGCGCGTGCTGTTCCACGACGTGCCTTGCCGCAACTGCCTGAAGAGCGTGTGCCCGGAAGGACACCACGATTGCCTGGAGCGCGTGGACCCGGCCGAAGTGGCGCATGCCGCGCTGGACCTGCTGCGCCCGCTGCCCGGCGTACCGCTCAACGCCGCCACCCACCTGCCCGTGGCTCCCGCCACGGCCATGTGAGCCGTGCGCCGTGAACCAGGCGCCGGGCGCATCGCCGCCGGACGACACACCACGTGACGCCCCGCCCCGGCACGTGGGCGTGTTCCGCGCCCTGGTCCTGGGCGACATGCTGTGTGCCGTGCCGGCGTTGCGCGCGCTGCGCCGGGGCTGGCCCGACGCGCGGCTCACGCTGATCGGCCTGCCATGGGCGCGCGAGCTGGCCTCGCGGCTGTGGATGGTGGACGACTTCATCGCATTTCCCGGCTTTCCGGGATTGCCGGAATCGACCCCTGACCTGCCGGCCCTCCCCGGCTTCCTGAGCCGCATGCAGCAGGAGCGGTTCGACCTGCTGGTGCAGATGCACGGCAGCGGCCACCTCACCAACATGCTGCTGGCAGCCTGTGGTGCGCGGCACGTGGCGGGGTTCTTCGGGCCGGGCGCGTACATCCCTGAGCCGACCCTGTTCACGCCCTGGCCCGCGGGCCACGAAATCGAGCGGCTGCTCGCACTGATCGATGCGCTCGGGCTGCCGCGTCACGGCACGGCGCTCGAATTCCCTCTGTGCGACGCGGACCATGACGAGCTCGCGAACCTCTGGCCCGCCTCGGGCACCTTGCCTTACGCGTGCGTGCATCCGGGGGCGCAGCTGCCCTCGCGGCGCTGGCCGCCGGAGCGCTTCGCGGCCGTGGCGGACGCCTTGGCCGGGCGCGGGCTCGCCGTGGTGCTCACCGGTACGCAGGCCGAAGCCAACCTCGTCGCGCAGGTCGAGCGCGCCATGCACGGGCCGGCGATCAACCTCGCGGGCCGCACCACACTCTGGACGCTGGGCGCGCTCGTCGAACGCGCGCGGCTGGTGGTATGCAACGACACCGGCATCTCGCACATTGCCGCGGCGCTGGGCACGCCCAGCGTAGTGGTGAGCTCGGGGGCCGACGTCGAGCGCTGGGCCCCGCTGGACCGGCGCCGGCACACCGTGCTGTGGCAGGCCGTGCCCTGCCGTCCGTGCAGCTTCGAACGCTGCCCCTACGGCCACGAATGCGCCACCGCCATCACGCCCGACATGGTGGTGCAAGCCGCGCAGCGGGGCGTGCCGCGGGAGGCGGTCGATGCCTAGGAAGCTGCGAGTGCTGACCTGGCACGTCCACGGCAACTACCTCTACTACCTCACGCAGGTGCCGCACGACTTCTACGTCGTGGTCGACGACGCGCGCAGCCCTCATCACAGCGGCCGCAGCGGTCGCCTGCCCTGGGGCGACAACGTGCACGAGGCGCATGCACAGCACATCGCCGGCATGGAGTTCGACGTGGTGCTCTATCAGTCGCGCGCCGCGTGGGACCAGGAGCGCGAACGCATCCTCTCGCCGGCACAGCAGCGGCTGCCGCGCATCTACCTCGAACACGACCCGCCGCAGGATCACCCCACCAACACCCGGCACTGGGTCAATGATCCCGGGGCGCTGCTGGTCCACGTGACGCACTACAACGCGCTGATGTGGGATTCCGGCCGTACGCCCACGCGCGTCATCGAGCACGGCGTGAGGCTGCTGGCCCCCGCGCGCTGGCGCGGCGAGCGCGAATGCGGGCTGGTGGTGGTGAATCACCTGGAGCGGCGCGGCCGGCGCCTGGGCGCCGACGTGTACGAGGCTGTGCGGCAGCAAGTACCGCTCACGCTCGTGGGCATGGGTGCCGAGCACACCACGGGCGGCGCGGGCGAGGTGCCGCAGAACGCCTTGCCGGGCGTGATGGCCGGGCACCGCTTCTTCTTCAACCCGATCCGCTACACCTCGCTGGGCCTGTCGATCGTCGAGGCCATGATGGTGGGCATGCCCATCGTCGGCCTGGCGACCACTGAACTGCCCTCGGTGATCCGCGACGGCGAGAACGGCTTTGTGGACACGCGCATCGACCGCCTCGTGCAGGCAATGCAGCAGCTGCTGCGCGAACCGGCGCTGGCCCGGCGCCTGGGCGATGCGGCGCGGCGCACGGCCGAGGAACGCTTTGGCATTGCCCGTTTCGTGGCCGACTGGGAAGCCGCGTTGCAGCTGGTGACCATGTAACTGCGTTGGAAGGCCCGTCGGGTACGGCCCTTGCCGGTCTTCGGGGCTCCAGAGCGGCATTGGAAAGCTTCCGCTTCGCCGGCCGCAGAGTCTTGTCCCTTGAAGGAGGATCTACATGTCATCTCACGCTCCCCGCATCGTCGTCTCCGGCCTCACGGCCCTGCTCATGGCCGGCATCGCCTGCGCGCAAGCCACCGGCACGGCGGGCGGCACAGGTTCCACCTCACGCGATTCGACCGCCACGAGCACGACCTCCGGCGCGGCCAAGAAGGACAGCGCCCACGCCGCCAAGCTGGCCCGCGCCGACGAGTCGTTCCTCAAGCAGGCCGCGCAGAACGGCCTGGCCGAGGTCGAAAGCAGCAAGCTCGCGTTGACCAAGGCGCAGAACTCGCAGGTGAAGAGCTTCGCGCAGCAGATGGTCGACGACCACACCAAGGCCAACGAGGAGCTCAAGGCACTGGCGCAGTCCAAGGGCGTGGAAGTGCCCACCGAGCCATCGATGGCGCAGCGCGCGAAGATCAAGCTGCTCGAGAAGTCCAGCGCCGAGAACTTCGACCATCGCTATGCCGAACAGATGGGCGTGGATGCCCACCAGGACACCGTCAAGCTGTTCCAGAAGGCCTCCAGCGAGGCGCGCGATGCCGACGTGAAGGCGTTCGCCTCCAAGACGCTGCCCAAGCTGCAGGAGCATCTGAAACTGGCGCAGGACCTCAAGGCCGTCACCGACAAGGAGGGCAGCGCCAGCACGAGCGGCACGCGCAAGCAGCAGCAGTAGCGCGTTGAACCTCTGGCAGGCCCGCCAAACCCATGCCCGTCGTGATGACCTGGCATGTAGCGCGTGGCCTGTGCATGCGGCGCCTCACCGTCGAAACGCTCGACGATGAGGCGCCGGCGATTCCCGGCATGCAGCCGGGTGCCGGACCCGGATGGGTGGCGATCGATCGCCAATCGCCCTGACGCTCTTCCCATTGCGAGAAACGTGAGCCGTAGTCGGCCTTGAACGCCGGCATCGGCTCGGCTTCGCTCGTCACACGCTTCTTCCGGCCGATAATGCGGCGCGCGAGCTGCATCGCACCGGCCCTTGAGTGCCCCCACGTTTGAGCGATTGGCGATGCAGCAATGCAATCGCAACATGGCTTGCGATTCCGCTGGCCGGCAAAGTCGACCTGATACCACCCCCAAGCCCCAGCGGTCTAGCCACTGGGGCGTTTTCCTCGCGCCAAGGAGCTGTTGAACCATGGGACCGCCGGCCGGCTGGCGACGCCAACGCTCAATGCGGTGGCAAAGAAGGCGCACCGAGCGCCGTTTTTTTTGCCCGCCCTCGCCGTTCGAGACTGCGCAGCGGCCTGTGATCACCTCAAGCCGGGGTTCAACCCCCGTGATACCGGCGTACCCGGGAGCATCGCGATGACGCACAGCGTGCAGCACAAGATGGCTGCGGGTGCTCTTTGGATGCTTTGCTTCAAGCTCGCCGATCGCGGACTCGGTTTGATCACGACGCTGATCCTCGCGCGCGTCCTGACCCCATCGGACTTCGGCGTCGTGGCGATGGCCATGTCGTTCATCCTGATGGCCCAGCTGATCACCTCGTTCGATTTCGAGATCACCCTCATCCAGGACCAGAACGTCACGGAGGATCACTACAGCACGGCATGGACCTGCAACCTGCTGCTCGGCCTGTCGATCACGCTGCTGATGCTCGCGTTCGCCGCCCCGATCGCGGATTTCTATAGGCGCCCCGATTTGACCCCCGTGATCTGTGTCCTGGCTTTGGGTCCGCTCGTCGCAGGCGCCGAGAACATCGGTGTGGTCGCCTTCCGCAAGGAACTCGACTTTCGTCGCGATCTCATCTTCCTTGCCAGCCGCAGGTTGCTCGCCTTCGTCTGCGTGGTTCCACTGGCATTCCTGCTGGGCAACCACTGGGCTTTGGTCGCGGGGCTTCTGGTTTCCATGCTGGTCACCACCGTCGTCAGCTACCTGATGCATCCATTTCGGCCGCGCCTGACCTTGGAGAAGTATCGGCACCTGATGAGGTTCTCGCGCTGGCTATTGCTGAACAACCTCGTCGTCTGCGTCAAGGAGCGCGCTCCGGACTTCTTCATCGGTCGCTCTCTCGGCGCGGCTTCGCTGGGCACATACAGCATTGCCCACGAACTGTCGACGCTGCCGATCACGCAAATCAGCGCCCCGGTCAACCGCCCCGCGCTGCCCGGCTTTGCTCGGCTGACGGCTCATGACGAGATCGTGACCACCTACGGCCACATCATCGGTTTCGTGGCCATGCTGGCGCTGCCTGCTGCGGCCGGCATATTCGCCGTTGCTCCCCTGCTTGCTCCGGTGCTGCTCGGCCCGCATTGGGTGGAGGTCGCGTCAGTCCTGGAAGTCCTCGCCCTCAACGGCGCACTGATGTCGTTTCACCCGTGCCTGTATGCGGCGTTCGTCGGTCGCGGCTTCCCGCGCCACATCAACTCGGTCGATACGCTCTACTCGTTCATGTTGGTCGCGTTGCTGGTGCTGGCCTTTCTTCTGTGGCCGGGAATCGGGAGCGCAGCATGGGCCATCGTGCTGACCTCAACGCTGTGCCTGCCGCTTTACCTGTACCAGTTGCGCAGAGCCGTGGGCGTACCGCTCAGTGCGTTTGCTGTGGCCGTCGTCCGGCCGGCATGCGCCGCCGCGCTCATGGCCTTGGGCGTGCGCTGGTTGATGTCCATGCGGGGCCCCGCGCTTGCAGTCCAGGATTCGGTGCTGTGGCTGATCGCCGCGGTTGCGTTCGGAGCACTCGTCTATACAGCGCTCCTTTACTCGTTCTGGGTCTTGGCTGGCAAGCCGGCCAGCCCGGAGCAGATCGTTCTGGATCGGGTTCGCGCGGCCTGCGGGGGGAAAAAGGCGGCTTTGCGCAGCATGCTGGCTCGATCAAAGATGAAGCGCCGAACCCTCGCCAAAGACGGCGCTGAAGAGTAAATAGCTCGATCTCACGCAGCCCGGGACTGTGGCGAAGAAGGCAGGCGCGGCGGCATCACGCCAGCAGCTGCGCCACCCGCTCCACCAGCTCGGCCTTGCCGAAGGGCTTCTCCAGGCTCGGGCAGCGCGCCTCCGAGAGGAACTGCCGGGCCCCAGGCGAGAGCGTGTCCCCGGTGACAAAGATCATGCTGCGCGCGAGGCGGGGATGGCGCTCGCGCACCTCGCGCCACAACGCGGCGCCGTCCATGTCGGGCATGCGCAGGTCGCTCACGATCGCATCGATGCGCACCGTGTCCAGGATCTCCAGCGCCACGGCGCCCGATTCGGCCGTCAGCACCTCGTGGCCGGTGCTTTCAAGCATCTCGCGAATGAGGTCGGTGATCTCAGTCTCGTCGTCCACCGCAAGCACCCGCCGCACCTCCTGCGGGGTGTCGGAGGCCAATTCGCCAGGGGCAGTCGAGGGGCCGTGCGCATCCGCCGCCGTGGCGCTGAGCGGCAAGGTCAGCACGAAGCTGGCGCCGCACGGGGTGCCCTCCTGCGCGGCGGACGCCGCCGGGAGTGGGCTTTCGAGCCGGAGGTCTCCGCCGTGCTCCCGCGCCAGCGAGCGCGAGACCGCCAGCCCCAGGCCCGTGCCGATGCCTTCCGGCTTGGTGGTGAAGAAAGGCTCGAAGATGCGCTCGCGCAGTTCGGGCTGCACGCCGGGGCCGTTGTCGCTCACACGCACCCACACGCGGGGTTCCCCGCCGGCGCGGCTGCGCGCGACACCCGTCGCCAGGCGCACCAGCCGGTCGCTTCCTGCCGCGGAAAGGACCTGCTGCGCATTGACCATCAGGTTGAGCAAGATCTGTCCGATCTGGTCGCCGTCGGCATGCACGTGCGGCAGGTCTGGGGCGAGGTCGAGGTGCAGCACGATTCCGTGGCTGCGGTAGGTGTAGCCGAGCATGTCCGCCGCCGCGCGCGCGAGGTCGTTGAGCTGGATGCTGCGGTGCTCCGGCGGCTTGCTGCGCGCCATGTTGAGGAAGGTGCGCACGATGCGCCCGCAGCGCTCGGCCGCCTCGCGGATGCGCCTGGCGTCGGATTGCAGGTCCGGCAAGGCCTGGCACTTCTCTTCGAGCAGGTTGGCGCGCCCCAGCACGATGGCCAGCGGGTTGTTGAGCTCGTGGGCCACGCCGGCCAACAGGCTACCCATGGCAGTGAGCTTCTCGCTTTGCCGCAAGGCCTCGCGCTGCCGCTCGATCTGCTGCGCGGCATTGCGCCGCTCGGACAGGTCGGTGATGGAGGCCGTGTAGTGGGCCTCCTGGTCGACCTCCGTGCGCCACAGCACCATCTCCACCGGGAATTCGCTGCCGTCGCTGCGCAATGCCTGCAGTTCCATGCGCTTGCCCAGCACGCGTGCGCGGCCGCCCTCGCGGATGCGCCGCATGCCCTCCTCGTGGTCGCGTCGGTAGCGCTCGGGCACGATGACGCCGCCAACCGGACGGCCGAGCACCGCGTCGCGCCGGTGGCCGAACAGGGCTTCGGCCGCAGGGTTGAACTCCACGATGAGGCCGCCGTCGTCGGTGGTGACGATGGCCACCAGCGCGTTGTCCACGATGGCGGCCTTGTAAGCCTGACTGCGGCGTTCGCGCGCTCGCGCGGCACGCTGCTCGCCGAAGGTTCGCGTGACGGCGTGGACCCAGGGCTGCCAACGTACTCCCAGCTGCGGCTCCGACGCGCCATCGTCCCGTGCCTTGGCGTCGAGGTAGGCCATCACCCCGAGCGCCGGCTTGAGCACATCACGGCGCAGGAGCAGCTGGCAGTACGAGAACATGGCCAGCAGCGCCGTCGCCAGCAGCGCAAAGGGCAGCAGGCCGGGCAGTACCTGCGCGCGCAGCTCACGGTCGCTCACGGCGAAGACCAGCTTCCACGGCGCGGCCGAGAGCGGCACGCTCACCAGCTGCTGCCCTGCCACGGAGATCGCCTTGCCGGGTTGGCGGGCGGCCTGCGTCAGCATGGCGGCGCTGATCCCTCGCGGCAGTCGGTCCGCGGGCTTGGGAATGGCTGATGCCGCAGCGCTCGCCGCCTGCGGCGTGCCGGCCGCGGCGGATCCCGGGCCTTCTGCGAGCACCTCGTCGCGGTCGCCGATCACCCACCACCGGCCCAGGCCCGGGGGCAGCGCTCGCAGCGCCTGCTCGATGGTCGAGAGCTTGACGTCTGCCCCCACCACGCCACGAAAGACGCCATCGACCACCACGGGGCTGGCGAGTGACACCATCAGGCCCTTGCCGCCGGCATCAACGTATGCGGCCGTCCAATAGGGCGTGTGGCGCGGGTTGTTCTGCGGCATGCCCGCCTTGAAGACCTCGTAGTCGTACCAGCCGATCAGTCCTGTGAGCATGTCTGGCAGACCTTGCGACTCCACCACGCTCGCGCTGGAAGCCCAGGGGTAGATCGAGACGTGCTTGCGTGGCCAGCCGAAGTAGTACGACCACACGAAGTCGGCGTTGCGCAGATGCGCCAGCTCCGCCGTACGCGACAGTGCGACCAAGCGGCCGAGCACCGCATCGTCGGGCGCGCTGTCATGGTCCATCCACAGGAGCTGCGCGGTGTTGCCCTGCAGCGCGCTCGGCAGCTTGTCCAGCGTGTAGCCATCGGGCTTGCCGGCAGCCTGACGCGCCGCGACGGCCGCGCGCAACGCGCCCGAGGCCGGCGACACGACCTTGAGTTCGCGTTCGATCACGCGGCGCAGATCACCGACGTGATCGGCAGCAGCGCGCACGATGGCCTCCAGGGCAGCCTGGTGACGCACGGCGCGCCGCTCCAGCTCGCCCACGCGGCCACGGTGAGCCTGCAGCGCCTGCCATACCGCGAGCAGCACCAACAACACGAACACCGGCACCGCCGACCACCACACCAGCCGGCGATAACGGGCCATCAGCGCGACCGCGGCCCGGTCATGCGATGCGGAAGACTCTGGGTCTGCCGCTGCCGTTGCCTCGGCCTGCGCGAGCGCCGTCATGCGTCGCCTGCGGGCACGTAGACGTACCCGACGTTGCGCACCGTCTTGATGACTTCCGGCTTGTCCGGGTTGCGCTCGATCTTGCGCCGCAGCCGCATCACGCGCAGGTCGATGGAGCGGTCGAAGACATCCCAGCCGCGGTGGTGCGCCTGCTCCATGATCTGGTCCCGCGTGAGCGGGCGGTTCGGATGCCGCGCGAAGAGCGCCAGCAGGTCGAACTCGGCGGCACTCAGCTCCACCTCGGCCCCGTCGGTGCGCAACAGTCGGCGCTCGTCCAGCAACAGGTGGCAGGCGCCGAAGGCCACCTGTCGGCCGGAGCTGGGGGTGGGCGCATCCGCCTGCACGGCGGATGTGGCCTGCGGCACCGGCAACGCTGCACGCCGAAGCACGGCGCGCACGCGGGCCAGCAACTCGCGCAGTTCGAAGGGCTTGGGCACGTAATCATCGGCCCCGACTTCGAGCCCGACCACGCGGTCGATCAACTCGCCGGCGGTGGTCAGCATGACGAGGCCCATGTGCGGAAAGCTCTCCCGCAGCCAGCGCGCCAGCGACAGCCCGTTCTCTCCGGGCATGTTGACATCGAGGATGGCGAGATCGGGCATGCGACCCAAGACCAGGGCACGGGCCACCGTGGCGTCTGGCGCCGTGCATACCTCGAATCCATGGCGGCCGAAGTATTCCTGCAGCAGGGCCAGCAGCTCGGGCTCGTCATCGACGGCCAGGATCGTCTTGTTCGTTGTTTCTTCGGGCATCGTGGGGCACGCCTCCTCGGCGGCGGATGATATCGATGCCATCGAGAGCTCCCACGGGATCACGGCGCCCCCTGCAGGCTCACCGTGATGGCCTCGCGGTAGGCGATGCCGTCCTGCATGTAGCTGCTTTCGGTGCATGGGCCCACGTGGATGAAGCGGCAAGCCGTGACCTGGCGGCCATCGGGCAGGCGTTGCGTCAGCGGCAGCGCGCAGATGCGCTGCTGAGCCCGTATGCGGGCCTGCCGCGCGGCATCGTGGTCAGGGCCGCACACGTAGGCCGTCGGCTCGTGGCTGAAGACGTTGCCGAAGAAAGTGCCCTCCTCCATGCCAAAGGTGCTCGACTCGTTCTCCTCGACCTGCATGCCGCGGGCTTCAGTGGGAAACGGCGAACTGAGGGAGATCTGGACCGGCACCCCATGGAAGTTGGTGCGCGCGAGGATGCAGGCCGAGACCCATCGCTCCTCCTGCGGCGTCAGCGCGCGGCGCCACCAGTCCGGAGCGAGGGCCATGCTCCCCGGGAACTCGTGGACCTGGCCCTCCACCTCGGCCACGAGCACGGTGTCTGGAGCCAACGCGCAACTGGCGAGGTACTTCAGGTCCTTGCGCTGCTCGGGCGTGGCGACGGAGGCCAGGTCGGCCACGGGCACGCGGCGGGGAGGTGGTGCGGGTTCCTGCGCAAAGGTGCTGTTGTGGCAGAGCATGGCGGCGCAAAGCCACAGCTTGCTCCAGAGCAAGGGTCGGCAAGTCTTTTTCATGGGAGCACTACTTCGACTCCGCCGGCACGGACTGCCGGCGCAGCTTCATCGCAATCAATGAGGGAATTACTTCGTGCCGGCGGCACCGATGTCGCCGAGCGGCCGGGCCGAGCGGCCCTGGAGCCGCGGAGTCGCGCTGGCGGATTCGGCTGCAGGGGCGTTCAAGCCCAGGCCATTCAACTGCACGCCATTTGGAGAGACGATGCCGTTGACGCTTAGGCCGTTGACGCTTAGGCCGTTGACCGTGAGGCCGTTGACCGTGAGGCCATTGATACTCATCCCGTTGGACCATATGGCGGCCCCGGCGGGCTTGGCGCTCGTGGCGGCGATCACGAAGGCGGTCAGGGCGAGGATTCGTGCGGCTGGGGTCATGGTTGGGCTCCTTGAGTTCACTGGTCGATGGGTCAGGAATGCAGATGTGCATCCCGACGCAGTCAGTGTCGAAAGCCCCCGTATCACACGTGCTTCAGCCCGTGTTTCGTTTGTTGCGTCGAACCGTTTGCATCACGGCGGCTTCTCGCGGCTCGGCCCTGGTTTGCCGTCCTCAGGCACCGGCGACGGTGCCGCGCCGCCCACCCCCAAATCCAGCGATGCGCCCGGGTCTTCCTCGCCGGCGATCGATTCTTCCGAGAGATCGACGGGAGCGGGCTCGTGCGGCGCTTCAGGCTGCGCAGGTTGGCCAGGAGTTCCTGGGCGCGGAGAGCTAGCGGTGGCATTCATGGCAGCTCCTTTGCAACTCGACCAGGCACGCGGCGTGGGCAGCAAGCTCGCGGTACTCAATCGGCCAGCATCACCCGATGGCTGGTCACCAGTTCGCGGTTCGGCGGCGTTTCGAAGGTATGGAAGGGCGCAGGCGACGGCACCTCCCATTCGAGGCCCAGCGCTCCATCCCACGCTCGTGCCGGTGCCGGCTCGCCACGTTTGCGCAGCACGGGGATCAGCACGAATACAAGGAAGTACACCTGCGCCAGGCCGAATCCGAAGGCGCCCAGCGAGGTGAGCAGGTTCCAGTCGGCGAACTGGAGCGGGTAGTCCGCATAGCGCCGCGGCATGGCTGCCAGGCCGAGGAAGTGCATGGGGAAGAACGTGATGTTCACCAGCACCAGCGAGGCCCAGAAGTGGATCTTCCCGTGCCGCTCGGGATACATCACGCCGCTCCACTTGGGTGACCAGTAATAGAAGCCGCCGAACAGCGCGAAGAGCGACCCCGCCACCAGCACGTAGTGGAAATGCGCGACCACGTAGTAGGTGTCCTGCAACTGGATATCGACCGCCGCGACCGCGAGGATGAGCCCGGAAAAGCCTCCGACGGTGAACACGAAGATGAAGCCCAGGGCCCACAGCATGGGCGTCTCGAACGTCGTGGAGCCGCGCCACATGGTGGCGATCCAGTTGAAGATCTTCACGCCGGTGGGCACCGCGATCAGCATGGTGGCGTACATGAAGAACAGCTGCCCCGTCACCGGCATGCCGGTCGTGAACATGTGGTGCGCCCACACGATGAACGACAGGATCGCGATGGACGCGGTGGCATACACCATCGACGTGTAGCCGAACAGGTGCTTGCGCGCGAAGGCCGGCACGATCTGGCTCACGATGCCGAAGGCCGGCAGGATCATGATGTAGACCTCCGGATGCCCGAAGAACCAGAAGATGTGCTGGTACAGGACGGGGTCGCCGCCCGCGGCGGGGTTGAAGAAGCTGGTGCCGAAGTGGCGGTCGGTGAGCGTCATCGTGATCGCGCCGGCCAGTACGGGCATCACGGCGATGAGCAGGTAGGCCGTGATGAGCCAGGTCCAGCAGAACAGCGGCATGCGCATCAGTGTCATGCCCGGCGCCCGCATGTTGAGGATGGTGACGATGATGTTGATCGCGCCCATGATGGACGAGGCCCCCAGCAGGTGCAGCGCGAAGATGGCGAAGTCCATCGATGCGGGCATCTGGTAGGTGAGCGGCGCGTAGATCGTCCAGCCCGCGGCGGGCGCACCGCCGGGCAGGAAGAAGCTCGACACGAGCATCACGGCGGCGGGTATGGTCAGCCAGAAGCTGAAGTTGTTCATGCGCGCGAAGGCCATGTCCGCGGCGCCGATCTGCAGCGGGATCATCCAGTTCGCGTAGCCCACGAAGGCCGGCATGATGGCGCCGAAGACCATCATCAGCCCGTGCATGGTGACGAATTCGTTGTACAGCTGCGGGTTCAGGAACTGCAGGCCCGGATACATCAGCTCCGCCCGGATGAGCATGGCCAGCACGCCGCCGATCAT
>CBINBY010000034.1:0-46774 GCA_966248995.1 uncultured Burkholderiales bacterium
CGCGTGCCGGCGGCCAGTGGAACCAGTTCACCGAGATCGCCGTCAAGCGCGTGCTTACGCGCGACGGCACCTCCAGCTACTACATCAACAACCAGCCGGTGCGCCGCCGCGACGTGCAGGATGTGTTCCTGGGCACCGGCCTGGGCCCGCGTGCCTACGCCATCATCGGCCAGGGCACCATCAGCCGCATCATCGAGAGCAAGCCCGAGGAATTGCGGCTCTTCCTGGAAGAGGCCGCGGGCGTGTCCAAGTACAAGGAGCGCCGGCGCGAGACCGAGAACCGCCTCAAGGACACGCGCGAGAACCTCACACGCGTCGAGGACATCCTGCGCGAGCTTACGAGCAACCTCGACAAGCTCGAGAAGCAGGCGGAGGTGGCCAGCCAGTACCGCACGCTGCAGGAGCAGGGCACGCTCAAGTTGCACCAGCTGTGGTTCCTCAAGCACCGTGACGCGGCCGGCGAGCAGGAGCGCGTCCACAAGGAGGTGCTGACGGCCACCAACGCGCTGGAAGAGCGCATGGCCGAGCTGCGCCATGGCGAGGCCGAGCTGGAGACCATCCGCCAGGCCCACTATGCCGCCAGCGACGAGCTGCACGCCGCGCAGGGCGCGCTGGCCGAGGCCTCGCTCGAGGTGAGTCGCCTGGAGGAGCGCATCCGCTACGTGGTCGAAGGCCGCGAGCGCATCGAGCGCCGCCTGGCCGAGCTGAAAGCGCAGAGCGAGCAGTGGGACCAGCGGCGCATCGAGGCCGCGGCCGAGCTGGAGCAGATCGCCGCCCAGATCGCGATGGCCGACGAGCAAAGCGAGGTGCTCGCCGCTCAGGCCGAGGAACAGGCGGGCAACCTGCCGGCTTGTGAAGACGCGCTGCGCGCGGCACAAACCCGCAGCAACGAGCAGCGCAATGCCGTGGCAGGGGTGCAGCAGCAGATCCAGGTGCTGGCCGCCGAGAGCCGCAACCTGGACGAGCAGCGCCGCCAGCTCAACGCCCGGCGCGATCGGCTCGATGCCGAGCGCCGTCAGCTGGCCGCACCCGATACCGCCCGGCTCGAGGAGCTTCAGCGCCAGTTCGCCGTGGCCGAGGAATCGCACCAGACCACCGATGCCCGGCTGCACGAGCTGACCGAGCAGGTGCCCGGGCTGGACGAGGAGCGGCGTGCCCGGCAGGAGCAGGTCAACGCCGAGGCGGCCAAGCAGGCCGATCTCTCCGCACGCCTCGACGCGCTGCGCGCACTGCAGGAGAAGGTGCAGACCGAGGGCAAGCTCAAGCCCTGGCTGGCCAAGCATGGGCTGGAGGGGCTGCCGGGCCTGTGGACCAGGATCCACATCGAGCCGGGTTGGGAGACGGCCCTCGAATCCGCGCTGCGCGAGCGTATCAACGCGCTGGAAGTGGGCCGGGTGGAAACGGTCCGGGCCTTCGCCACCGACGCACCGCCGGCCAAGCTGGCCTTCTACACGCCGCCGCAGGCTGCCATCGCGAACACCCACCAGACGCTGCCCCGCCTGTCGGACCTGCTGCGCCTGGGCGATGCCGGGCTCAAGGCCTTGCTCAACGACTGGCTGGAAGGCGTGTACACCGCGCCGAACATCGACGAAGCGCTGGCCGCGCGCGACAAGCTGACGCACGGCGAAGTCATCATGACGCCGGAAGGCCACGCGGTGAGCCAGTTCGCCGTGGCGTTCTACGCGCCCGATTCCGAACAGGCCGGCATGCTGGCGCGCGCCCAGGAAATCGAGAACCTGGAGCGCCAGCTGCGCGCCCAGACCCTGATCGCCGAGGAGTCGCGCAGTGCCACGGTGCGCGCCGAGGCCGCGTACACCGAGGCCTCGCAGCGCCTGGTGACTGCGCGGCGCGAAGCCGCCGAGGCCCAGACCCGCGCCCACCAGCTGCAGGTGGAACTGCTGCGCCTGTCGCAACAGGCCGAGCAGACCACCGCGCGCCGCGGCCAGCTCGATGCGGAGCTGGCCGAGATCGACGCCCACCTCGAAGAGCTCGACGAGCGCCGCGCCACCGGCGAGGCGAGGTTCGAGGAGCTCGACATGCAACTGGCCACCACGCAGGAGCGCCACGCCGAGCTGGAAGAGGCCGTGATCGCCGCGGAGCGCGCCTTGGCCGAGGCCCGCGAGCAGCTGCGCTCGCTGGAGCGCCAGGCGCAGGAGGCGCAGTTCTCCTCGCGTTCGCTGGCTGCGCGTCGCGGCGAGCTGCAGCGGGGCATCGAGACGGCCGAGCAGCAGATCGCGGGCAACGAGCAGTCCAAGGTCCAGCTGCACGAGGAGCTCGCACGCCTCACCGATGCGGCCGCGCAGAACGGCCTGCAGGAGGCGCTCGCGCTCAAGCTCGAACGCGAGGCGGCGCTGGGCGCCAAGCGCAGCGAATACGACGACCTGAGCCTGCGCCTGCGGCGCGCCGACGAGCAGCGCCTAGCGCACGAGCAGAGCCTACAGCCCATGCGCGATCGCATCACCAAGCTGCAGCTCGAGGAGCAGGCCGCGCAGCTGGGCGGCGCGCAGTACATGGAGCAGCTGACGGCCGCCAGCGTCGATCTGGAAGCCCTGGCGAAAGACATCGCCGAGAACAACGTGAGGCTCTACGGCCTGCAAGGCGAGATCGACCGCATCAACCGCGAGATCGCCGCGCTGGGCGCCGTCAACCTCGCGGCACTGGACGAGCTCAGCGCCGCGCGCGAGCGCAAGACCTTCCTTGATGCGCAGTCGACCGACCTGAACGAGGCCATCACCACGCTGGAGAACGCGATCCAGAAGATCGACCTCGAAACGCGTGACCTGCTGGGATCCACCTTCAACCAGGTCAACGAGCACTTCGGGCGCATGTTCCCCAGTCTTTTCGGCGGCGGCAACGCCAAGCTCGTGATGACGGGCGAGGAGATCCTCGATGCCGGCGTGCAGGTCATGGCCCAGCCGCCGGGCAAGAAGAACAGCACCATCCACCTGCTGTCCGGCGGCGAGAAGGCGCTCACCGCGATCGCGCTGGTGTTCGCCATCTTCCAGCTGAACCCGGCGCCCTTCTGCCTGCTCGACGAGGTGGACGCGCCGCTGGACGACGCCAACACCGAGCGCTACGCCAAGCTGGTGAAGGAGATGTCCTCGGGCACGCAGTTCCTCTTCATCAGCCACAACAAGATCGCCATGGAGATGGCCGAGCAGCTGATCGGCGTGACCATGCAGGAGCAGGGCGTGTCGCGCATCGTCGCGGTCGACATGGAAGCGGCGGTCAGCATGGCCGAAGCCGCCTGAGCGAGGAAAGGATGAGCGATCTCACCATAGCGCTGGCGGCCCTGGGTGGCCTCGTGCTTGCCGGCATGGCGGCGCACGGCGCGTGGCAGGCGCGCAAGGCCGGGCCGCGCCGGCCTGCCGGGAGCGCGGCCAGGCGCGGGGCGCCGCTGGAAATGCGAGAGCCGGTGCTCGATGGCCCGGTGGCGGTGGACGAGCCCGCAGCAACTTCGGATCAGGCTGCCGATGCGGCCGCGGTTGACGCGCCGACACCGGCGCCGGCCTTGGACCCGCGTCCTCCCAAGCGCACGCTCCCCAGGCTGGATGCGCTGATCGACGCCATCGCCGGCCTGGCCCTGGAAGCGCCGGTGAGTGGCGAGATGATCCTCACCCACCTTCCGCATACCCGCCGTGCCGGCAGCAAGCCCTTCCTGGTGGAAGGCCTGAACATCGCCACAGGCGAGTGGGAGGCCCCGGCACCGGGCCAGCGCTACGGCGAATTGCAGGCGGGCGTGCAGCTGGCCAACCGCACCGGCGCCATCAACGAGATCGAGTACTCCGAGTTCGTGCAGAAGGTGCAGGCTTTCGCCGAGGCGGTGGGCGCGATGGCGGACTTCCCCGACATGCTTGACGTGGTGGCTCGCGCGCGTGAGCTCGACTCCTTCGCGGGCGACCACGATGCGCAGCTTGCGGTGCACCTGCATGCCCGCACAACCGCCTGGAGCCTGGGGTATCTCCAGCAGCACGCATCGCGGCATGGCTTCGTGGCCGGCTCCGTGCCGGGCCGGCTGGTGCTGCCGGGTTCCGAGGAGGGCGTGCCGCCCATGCTCGCGATCGCCTTCGATCCGCAGGCCGCGTTCGACGACGACCCCAACCGCGCCGCCCTGCGCGACGTGACCCTGAGCTTCGACGTGCCGCAGACGGATCCGGCGGCCCAGCCTTTCGTCGCCTGGCAGGCCAGCGCAGAGGCACTTGCGCTCGGCATGGACGCCGCCATCGTCGATGACCATGGCCGCCCCCTCTCGCCCGAGGGTTTCGCCGCCATTGCCTCCGAGCTGGAGCAGCTGTACGCCAAGCTCGGCGCGCGCGATCTCGCCGCCGGCTCGGCCGCCGCGCGCCGGCTCTTCAGCTGAAGAAGGTGTGAACGAATCCGACATGCCCGCTCATCCCGCCCCAATGCGCCCACTCGGCGTTGCAAATGCTCGCCGTAGCTTGAGCTACGGCTGTGCTTTGCGTCTTGATTGGGCACACTGGGACGGTCTGCTCGGGCACGCCCGATTCCTTCACACCTTCTTATGGAGATGAGCGAGCGCGAAGGCTCCCCCGAGCAGCCCGTTGCGGCCAGGCGCGCGGAGGAGCTGCGCGAGCTGCTGCACCACCACGCCCACTGCTACTACGTGCTCGATGCCCCGGAGATCCCGGATGCCGAGTACGACCGGCTGTTCCAGGAACTGCAGGCGCTCGAATCCGCGTACCCTGAGCTGCTCACGCCCGATTCGCCCACGCAGCGCGTGCTCGGCAAGGTCCTGGAAGGCTTCGTGCCCGTGCGCCACGCGGTGCCCATGCTGTCCATCCGCACCGAAACCGATACCGAGCCGACCGGCGCGGCGGCTTTCGATGCGCGCATCCGTCGTGAGCTGGGGCTGCCGACGGAAGAGCCGCCGATCGAGTACGCGGTGGAGCTCAAGTTCGACGGCCTCGCGGTGAACCTGCGTTACGAGCACGGCGTGCTGGTGCAGGCCGCCACGCGGGGCAACGGCGAGACCGGCGAGGATGTCACGCAGAACCTCCGAACCCTGCAGCAGGTGCCGCTGCGCCTGCGCTGGAAGGGCACGCCGCCCGAGGTGCTCGACGTGCGCGGCGAGGTCTACATCCGGCGCGACGATTTCGACGCGCTCAACGAGCGGCAGCGCCAGCTCATCGCAGGGGGCGCGAAATACGAGAAGACCTTCGTCAACCCGCGCAATGCCGCCGCGGGTGCGGTGCGCCAGCACGACCCGGCCATCGCGGCGCGGCGCCCGCTCAAGTTCTATGCTTACGGCGTGGGCGAGGTGCGCGGCTGGGAGTTGCCGCCCACGCACAGCGCCGTTGTCGATCAGCTGGACGCGGCGGGCCTGCCGGTGAGCAAGGAGCGCGGCGTGGTGCAGGGCGCCGAGGGGCTGGTGGCGTTCCACCAACGCATCGGCCAGTTGCGCGACGAGCTGCCCTTCGACATCGACGGCGTGGTCTACAAGGTCAACGACCGCGCACTGCAGCAGCGCCTGGGTTTCGTGTCCCGCGAGCCGCGGTGGGCGGTGGCGCACAAGTTCCCGGCGCAGGAACAGATGACCACGCTGCTCGACATCGAGGTGTACGTGGGCCGCACCGGCAAGCTCACGCCGGTGGCCAAGCTCCAGCCGGTCTTCGTGGGCGGCACCACGGTGAGCAATGCCACGCTGCACAACCAGGACGAGATCGACCGCAAGGACGTGCGCATCGGCGACACGGTGATCGTGCGCCGCGCGGGCGACGTGATCCCCGAGGTCGTGGCCGTGGTGGCCGACCGGCGCCCGGCCGATGCGCCCAGGTTCGACCTTTACCAGCGCCTTCAGGGGAAGTGTCCCGCTTGCGGGGCCGACATCGAGCGCGAGGAGGGCGAGGTCGATTGGCGTTGCAGTGGCGGGCTGTTCTGCCCCGCACAGCGTAAGCAGGCGATCCTGCATTTCGCCGGCCGGCGCGCCATGGACATCGAGGGCTTGGGCGAGAAGCTGGTCGACCAGCTCGTCGACGGCGGCATCGTCCGCACGCTGCCCGAGCTCTACAAGCTCGGCGTGGCCAAGCTCTGCACGCTGGAGCGCATGGCGGAAAAGAGCGCCACCAACCTCGTGGGCAACATCGAGGAGAGCAAGCACACCACGCTCACGCGCTTCATGTTCTCGCTCGGAATCCGCCACGTCGGCGAATCCACGGCGCGGGACCTCGCCAAGCATTTCGGCTCGCTGGACCGCATCCTCGAAGCCAGCGTGGAGCAGCTGCTGGAGGTGACCGATGTCGGCCCGGTGGTGGCGCACAGCATCCACACCTTCTTCCAGCAACCGCACAACCGCGAGGTGGTGGAGCAACTGCGCGCGGCCGGCATCGCCTGGGAGGAGCACGACGGCACCGCCGATCGCTCGCCCAAGCCGCTGGCCGGCAAGACCCTGGTGCTCACCGGCACTCTGCCCACGCTGACACGCGACGAAGCCAAGGACCTGATCGAGGCGGCCGGCGGCAAGGTGGCCGCCTCGGTCTCGAAGAAGACCCACTACGTGGTGGCTGGCGCCGAGGCCGGCAGCAAGCTCGACAAGGCCCAGGAACTCGGTGTGCCCATCCTGGACGAAGCGGGGTTGAAGGCCTTGCTGGAAGGGGGTGTTTCGTGAGCGTGCGCGAGATCCTGAAGATGGGCGACCCCCGGTTGCTGCAGGTGGCTCGGCCGGTGGAGCGTTTCGATACGCCGGAGCTGCACCTGCTCATTGCGGACCTGTTCGACACCATGCGGGCAGCCCAGGGTGCAGGCCTGGCGGCTCCGCAGATCGGCGTTGACCTGCAGGTGGTGATCTTCGGCTTTCGGGACCACAACGCCCGCTATCCCGACGCGCCGCCGGTGCCGGAAACAGTGCTGATCAATCCCCGCATCACGCCGCTGGGCGACGAGGAGGAGCTGGGCTGGGAGGGTTGCCTGTCGGTGCCCGGCCTGCGCGGCATGGTGCCGCGGCGGGCGCGCATCCACTACGCGGGCTTCGATCCGCAAGGGCGCCCGATCGAGCGCGAGGCCGAGGGCTTCCACGCCCGCGTGGTGCAGCATGAGTGCGACCACCTCATCGGCAAGCTTTACCCGATGCGCATGCGCGATTTCACCCAGTTCGGGTTCACGAGCGTGCTGTTTCCGCAGCTGGATGGCGCCGCGGACGACTAGGCCTGGTTGACCGGCCCCGCGCACGTTTCCGCCTTGTAAATCCCTGTCACCCAAGGGCTGCTACCGTCAGCGGCAAGTCCCCGGGCGGCGTTTGACCGGGGAGCAGGCCGACACGAGGCATCCCATGAGGCTGACGAAGTTCTTCACGATTGTTCTACGCCGGCAGGCTTTCCTGGCGCTGGCCTTCCTGCTGTGCGGCGCGGCCGTGGCCGCACCCGAAGACCCTCCCGGGCGGGTGGGCCGGCTGGGTGAGATCAACGGCCAGGTGTGGCTCTACACCCCCGATGCCGGCGAGTGGATCGAGGCCGTGCGCAACCGGCCGCTCACCACCGGCGACCGCCTCTCCACCGATGCCGGCGCCCGTGCGGAGGTCCACATCGGCTCCACGACCGTGCGCCTGGATTCGGGCACCGAACTCGAAGTGCTGCGCATCGACGACGAGCGCATGTCGTTGCAATTGCACGGCGGGTCGGTGGCCGTGCGGCTGCGCAGCGGCGAGGCCGCCCGCGAGTTCGACTTGCGCACCGCGGAGGGCCGCTTCGTAACGAACCGCGCTGGCCGCTACCGCTTCGATCGCCACGATGAGACCAGCCATGTCACGGTCTGGAATGGCGAGGCCCTCTATGAAGGCCCGGGCAGCGCGTTGACTGTCTACACCGGCCAGCGCGCGGAGTTCTGGATGGTGGGCAACGCGGCGCAGTACACGATCACCGAGCCGGAGCGCGACGCCTTCGCCTCCTGGAGTGCCGACCAGGACCGGCGCGACGAGCGCAGCGCCTCCTCGCGCTACGTCTCCCCCGAGATGACGGGCGTCGAGGACCTCGACCGCTACGGTCGCTGGGAGCAGGCGCCCGACTACGGCGCGGTGTGGATCCCGAGTCATGTGCCCTATGGCTGGGCGCCTTACGGGGCAGGGCACTGGGCCTGGGTGAGCCCGTGGGGCTGGACCTGGGTCGATGACATGCCCTGGGGCTTCGCGCCCTTCCATTACGGTCGATGGGCATGGTGGCGCAGCAGCTGGTGCTGGGTGCCAGGCTCCTTCGTGCGCCGCCCGGTGTATGCCCCGGCCCTGGTCGGGTGGGTTGGCGGGCCGCACCTGAGCCTGTCCATCAACGTGGGCAACAGGCCGGGGGTGGGCTGGTTCCCGTTGGCGCCGCGCGAGGTGTACGTGCCGGCCTATCCGCGCCGCGTGACTCCGCGCTATGTGCAGATGGTCAACGTCACCCAGGTCACGAATATCACCAACGTGACGACGATCGTTCAGAACCCGGGGGACGCCGTCACGCGCATCGACTACCGCAACCGGCGGTATCCGCATGCGCTGACCGTGGTGCCTCAGGAGGTAATGACCGAGCGCCGTCCGGTGGCGCAGATCGCCGCGCAGATGCGTAACTCCCCGCAGTTCCAGCAACTGCTCCAGCAGCCTGTGCAGCGCGTCGTGGTGCCCACGCCACCCGTGGCCGCCCCCGCCGTGCCGTCGGGGGAGGTGCGCCGGATGCGCATCCACCGCGAGCCGGACGAACGAGGGGGCGACGCCGCCCGCTCGCCGCAGCGCGACTCCCGTGCCTGGCCGGGCTTTGTCGGCGAGGAGGGCACGAGGCGAGTCTTGCCGCCGCAGCGCCTGCAGGAGCGGGAAGCCCCCGTGCTGCAGCAGCCGCAACGGCCGGAGGAGCAGAGGGCGATTCCGCGTCCGCCTACGCGCCACGAGGAGCGGTGGGGCTCCCGGCCGATGCCGGCGCCAGGCACCGACGCATCGCAGGCTCCGCGCATCATCGCCCCGGCGCCTCGCGCGGAGTTGCGCGACGAGGGCCGCGTCATGCCCGCGCCACCGGTTCAGCGCGAGCGGAACGTGCAGCCCCGGCCCTGGCCGCGAGAGCAGGCGGGCCATGGGGATTCGCGCCCCGGCCGCGACGACTCACACCCGTCGCTGCAGTCGCAGCGCGAGGTCCCTGATGTCGTGCGCAACCGGCCGTATATGGAGAAGCTGCGCCCGGTCTCCCCGCCGCTGCCGGCCGTGCATCAGGCGCCGCCGGTGGTCGCCGCTCCCCAGGCTCCGGCGGCCGTTGCGGCGCCTGCGGCGGCCGTCGTTCCGGTGCCTGCCGCCCGACCCGCGCCGCCCGCACGGCACCACGACCGGAACCCGCAGCCTGCCCAGGCCGAGGAGTCGCCCATTCGGCGCTGGGGCGATGTGATACGGCGCTCGCAATAGCCCCGGCCCGGTGCCCGGGGCCTTGCGTCATCGCAGCATCGGCGCCAGCACGGGCCAGATGTTGCTGAGGATGATGGGATGCGCCCGCGCCAGCGGATGGATGCGGTCGGGCTGGAACATCGACTCCGCTTCGGGCCCGTCGGCCACGCCTTTGAGCATGAACGGCACCAGTGCCGCGCCTTCGCTGCGCGCCACGGAGCCAAACAGCGCGGCGAAATCGCTGCCGTACTTGCGTCCGTAGTTCGGCGGCATCTGCATGCCGACGATCACCACCCCGGCACCGGCCGTTCGGGCATCGCGCACCATGGCCGTCAGGTTGGCCTGGGTCATGTCCAGCGGCAGGCCGCGCAGGGCATCGTTGGCGCCGAGTTCCAGGATCACGTGCGTGGGCTGGTGGCGCTTCAGCAGCCCGGGCAGCCGCGAGCGCCCGCCTGACGTGGTGTCGCCGCTCACGCTGGCGTTCACCACCGTCGCGTCGAGCTTCTCCTGGCCGAGGCGCCGCTCCAGCAGTGACACCCATCCGCTGCCGCGCGCGATGCCGTATTCGGCCGACAGGCTGTCGCCCACCACGAGGATCCTGGCCGGCGCACCGGCCGCGGCGCGTGCGGCCATCCAAGGCATGCCGCCTGCCGCGACGGCGAGCAGGCTACAGTGCGCCAGCCAGCGCCGACGACAGGCATCCACCGGAATCGCTACGTTCATGAGCCCACCCATCATCTCTGTGGAACGCGTCACCAAGCAGGTACAAGACTCCACCGGCACGCTGACGATACTCGACGACATCGATTTCACCCTGCAGCCCAGGCAGTCCGCCGCGATCGTGGGGGCCTCGGGTTCGGGCAAGAGCACACTGCTGTCGATCATCGCAGGGCTGGACCGCCCCACCCAGGGCACCGTGCGGCTGGCGGGCGCCGACCTCTTCGCGCTCGACGAGGACGCACGCGCGGCGGTGCGGGCGGCCAAGGTCGGGTTCGTGTTCCAGAACTTCCAGCTGCTGGGCAACCTGACCGCGCTGGAGAACGTGATGCTGCCGCTGGAGCTGCAGGGGCGCAGCGATGCGCGCCTGCAAGCCACCGAGATGCTGCGCCGCGTGGGTCTGGGTGAGCGGCTGCGCCACTACCCGAAGGTGCTGTCGGGCGGTGAGCAGCAGCGCGTGGCTCTCGCGCGGGCCTTCGTGGTGCGCCCAGCGGTGCTGCTGGCCGACGAGCCTACCGGCAGCCTCGATTTCGCCACCGGCGAGAAAGTCATGGAGCTGATGTTCGAGCTCAATCGCGAGGTCGGCACGACGCTGGTACTCGTCACGCACGACGCGGCCATCGCCCGGCGCTGCGACCGCCAGCTGCACATCGAGGCCGGGCGGGTGGATGCCGAACAGCCCGCTCTGGCCTGAGTCACCAGCTACGGCACGAACCGATACCCCACGCCCGTTTCCGTGACCAGGTGCCGAGGCTGCGCCGGGTCGTGCTCGATCTTCTTGCGCAGGTTGGCCATGTGGACACGCAGGTAATGGGTGTCCTCGGCATGCGCGGGGCCCCACACCGCGTTCAGGAGTTGCCTGTGCGTGAGTACGCGGTCCGGGTGCGCGGCGATGTGCGTCAGCAGCCGGTACTCGATCGGCGTCAGATGCAGCGACTCGCCCGCCTTCGTGACAACCCGGCGCGCATGGTCGATGGTCACGTCGCTGAAGGAGGTGATCGGCGCATCGCCGCCATGGCGCGAACGGCGCCGCAGGTGGGCGCGCACGCGAGCCAGCAGCTCGCCGGTGCCGAACGGCTTGACCAGGTAGTCGTCGGCGCCCATGTCCAGCGCCCGGATCTTCTGCTCCTCCGCGCTGCGCGCCGACAGCACGAGCACCGGCACTTCGGACCATCCGCGCAGGTCGCGGATGAAGTCGATGCCTTCGCCGTCCGGCAGGCCGAGGTCCAGCACGACCAGGTCCGGCCGGCGCGTTCCTGCCTCGATCAGGCCGCGTTGCAGCGTCGGGGCCTCGTGGACCTCCAGCCCTTCGCTTTCGAGCGCCATCCGGACGAAGCGGCGGATCTCGGCCTCGTCCTCGACGACCAGCACGCGAGGTGTCGGTTCACTCATTGCGTAGCCTCCGGCAAGGCGTTCATGAGAGGCGGCTCGCCGCGGGGCAGACGCAGCGTGAAGCGGGCGCCGCCGCCGTCCCGGTTCGCGGCTAGCAGGCTGCCGCCGTGGGCCCCGGCGATCGAGCGGCTGATTGCCAGGCCGAGGCCCACGCCGGGAGTGGCATCTTCCTTCTGCCCGCGCTCGAACTTCCTGAAGATCGCCTCCTCCCGGCCGCGCGGCAGGCCGGGGCCGCGGTCGTTCACATGCAGCTCGACCGTGTCGCTAGACGCGGCCGCATTGATATCGATCGGCGTGCCGGGCGGCGTGTACTTCGCGGCGTTCTCCAGCAGGTTGACGAGCACGCGCTCGATCAGCACCGCGTCGACATGCACCAGCGGCACATCGTGCGGCAGCGACACGCTCACGGCGCGGCCCTGAAGTGCAGGAGCGAGTGCCGTGCGCGCGGAGCCGATGACCTCCTCCAGCGGCAGCCACTGGCGGTTCAGCTGCACGGCCCCCGATTCCAGCCTCGCCATGTCCAGCAGGTTGTTCACCAATGCACTCATGCGCAGGGCCGCATCCTTGATGGCCTGTGCCGTGTCCGCTTGCGCGGCGGCCGACGGAGCGCGCCCCATGGTGATGGTTTCCGCCAGGCCGACAAGCGAGGCCAGCGGCGTGCGCAAGTCGTGCGAGATCGCCGCGAGCAGCGAGTTGCGCAGCCGCTCGGATTCCATCTGCAGCGTCGTGCTCTGCGCGACCTCCACGTAGTGGATGCGCTCGAGCGAGATCGCGAGCAGCGAGGCGCAGGTGTCGAGCAGCCGGCGCTGCTCGGGTACCGCGAGGCGGGTGGGGTCGCGTGGTTCGATGGCCAGCACGCCGCGCACGCGCATGGGTGCCGACAGCGGAAGGTACAGCGCACGGGCTGCGGGCAGCGTATCGGTGCCGTGCCCGGCGGGCTCGTGCTTGTCGTAGCACCACTGCGCGATGGCGCGGTCGATGTCGGGCGCGAACCCGGCGGAGATCGGCTCGCCGAGCTGGTCGTCGTCCGTGGCGACGAGTACGGCGGCGCTGGCGTTGAATTCGCCGGCGAGGAAGCGGCTGCCGATCTCGCCTACCTGCTCGGGCATCAGCGCTGCAGACAGGTTGCGAGACATCTCGTAGAGAGCCCGCATGCGCTGTTCGCGCCGCTGCGCCACGCGGGCCTGGTAGGTCAGGCCTGCGGCCATATGGCCGATGACGAGCGCGACGGTGAGCATCACCGCGAAGGTGACGAGGTACTGGGCGTCGGCCACGGCGAAGGTGTAGCGCGGCGGCACGAAGAAGAAGTCGAATGCGCCCACGAGCAGGAAGGCCGCCATCACCGCCGGGCCGCGCCCGTACCGCACGGCCGTCAGCAGCACCGCCAGCAGGAAGAGCATCACGATGTTGGCGAGCTCGAAGATCCCCAGCAGCGGCGTGGCGATCATTGTCGTGACGGCGCAGATGCCCAGGGCCTTCGCGTAGGCACCCCAGCGCAACGGTCGCGATGCCCCGGCTCGTGGCGGGGCGGCTGGAGCGTGGCGTGCCGCCGGCAGGCCGATCTGGATCACGTCCAGGTCGGGTCCGAGGATGCCGATGTGGTCGGCGAGCACACGCTGCCAAGGCCAGCGGCGCGGACGGTCGTCGCGCCCCAGCACGATCTTGGCGAGGTTGTGCCGCCGGGCGTACTTGACGATGGTGTCGGCCAGGTCGTTGCCGGCCAGCGTGGCCGTGGTGGCGCCGAGCGTCTGCGCGAGCTTGAGCGTGCGCAACACGCTCTTGCGCCTGTCTTCGGGCAGGCGCTGCAAGGCCGGCGTCTCGACGTAGATGGCATGCCATGGCACGTCGAGCTGGTTGGCCAGGCGGGCCGTCGAGCGCACCGTCTTCTCGCCGTGCTCGCCCGGGCCTACGCACGCGAGCAGCGACTCGCGCGTGCTCCACACCGCCGGCACGCTGCCGCGCTGCCGGTAGGCGAGCATCTGCTCGTCCACGCGGTCGGCAGTGCGCCGCAGTGCCAGCTCGCGCAGTGCGATGAGGTTGCCCTTGCTGAAGAAGTGGCGCACCGCGTGCTCGGCCTGGTCCGGCATGTAGACCTTGCCTTCCTTCAGCCGCTGCAACAGGTCGTCGGGCGAGAGGTCGACGATGACCACCTCGTCGGCCTTGTCGAACACATGGTCCGGCACGGTCTCCCAGACACGCACGCCCGTGATGCCGCCGATGATGTCGTTCAGGCTCTCCAGGTGCTGGACGTTCATCGTCGTCCACACGCCGATGCCCGCGTCGAGCAGTTCGTTGATGTCGTGCCAGCGCTTCGGGTGGCGCGAGCCCGGCACGTTGGAATGCGCGAGCTCGTCGACCAGCACCAGCGCGGGCTTGCGGGCGATGGCCGCGTCGAGGTCGAACTCCGCCAGGGTGCGGTCGCGGTAGGTCACCTCCTTGAGCCGCAGCTTCTCGATGCCGGCCACGAGCGCCTGGGTCTCGGCGCGGCCGTGGGTTTCGACCACGCCGATGACCACGTCGATGCCCTGGGCGCGCGCGGCCTGCGCGGCCGACAACATGGCGTAGGTCTTGCCGACGCCCGCGGTGGCGCCGAAGAAGATCTTCAGGCGCCCACGGCGGGCCTGCGCTTCGTCATGCGCGATCTGGGCAAGCAGCGCATCGGGATCGGGGCGACCGGCTTCCGCTTCCATCACTGCGCGCTATGGTCGCATGCCCCGGGCCTCGTCGAGCGCGAGATTCAAGGCCAGCACGTGGACCCGCGGCTCACCGATGAACCCAAGCAGCGCGCCCTCGGTATGCTGGTCGATTAGCGCATCGATGCGATCCACCGGGAGCTTGCGTGCGCGGGCGACTCGGCCCGCCTGGTAGCGCGCGGCAGCCACGCTGATGTGCGGATCGAGGCCACTGGCCGACGCCAGAGCGAGGTCGGCTGGCACCGGCGCGGTGTTGCCGGGATCGGCTGACCGCAGCGCATGGACGCGGCCCTTCACGGCCTCGGCCAACGCCGGGTTCAGCGTGCCGAGGTTCGAGCCACCGGACTGGCTGGCGTTGTACGGGGCCGGCGTCGTCGCTGACGGCCGGCCCCAGAAGTACTGGGGATCGCTGAAGTTCTGGCCGATCAGCGAAGAGCCGACCCGCTTGCCATCCTTCTCGATCAGGCTCCCGGACGCCTGGTCCGCAAACGCGACCTGAGCCAGGCCGGTGGTCAGCAGCGGATAGGCCAGCCCCGTCACGAGCGACAGCACCACGAACAGCGTGAGCGCGGGGCGCAGTGTTTCCTTCATCGTCGTTCCTTGGTTCAAGCAAGGCCCATCGCGACCAGCACGAGATCGATCGCCTTGATGCCGATGAACGGCACGAGCATGCCGCCCAGGCCGTAGATCAGCAGGTTGCGGCGCAGCAGCGCGGCGGCGCCCACGGGGCGGTACTGCACGCCCTTGAGCGCCAGCGGGATGAGGAAGACGATGATCAGCGCGTTGAAGATCACCGCCGACAGGATCGCGGAGCTCGGGCTCGCCAGCTGCATGACGTTCAGCGCGGCGAGCTGCGGGTAGGTGGCGACGAAGGCCGCCGGGATGATCGCGAAGTACTTCGCGATGTCGTTGGCGATCGAGAACGTGGTCAGCGCCCCGCGGGTCATCAGCATCTGCTTGCCGGTCTCGACGATCTCGATCAGCTTGGTCGGGCTGGAGTCGAGGTCGACCATGTTGCCAGCCTCCTTGGCGGCCTGCGTGCCGGAGTTCATCGCCACCGCGACGTCGGCCTGAGCGAGCGCCGGGGCGTCGTTGGTCCCGTCGCCGGTCATCGCCACGAGCCGGCCCTCGGCCTGGTGGCTGCGGATCAAGTTCAGCTTGTCCTCGGGCGTGGCCTCGGCGAGGAAGTCGTCGACACCCGCCTCGGCAGCAATCGCCGCCGCCGTGAGCCGGTTGTCGCCGGTGACCATCACCGTCTTGATGCCCATGCGGCGCAGTTCGGCGAAGCGCTCCTTGATGCCGCCCTTGACGATGTCCTTCAGCTCGATGGTGCCCAATACCTTGATGCCGTCGGTCACGACCAAGGGCGTGCCGCCGCGACGCGACACCTCATCGACGCTCGCCTGTACCGCCGCCGGGAAGCTGCCGCCGTGCGCCTGCACGTGCTTGCGGATGGCGTCGGCCGCGCCTTTGCGCAGCTGGCGCGCGCGCGGCGTCGGCGAATGGTTTCCTCCGACCACCAGCGGCTGGGCTTGCACGCCCGGCAGATCGACGCCGCTCATGCGCGTCTGCGCCGAGAAGTGAACGAACTGGGCGCCGAGCGACGCGATGTCCCGCTCGCGCAGGTTGAACTTCTGCTTCGCGAGCACGACGATGCTGCGGCCTTCCGGCGTTTCGTCGGCCAGCGACGCGAGCTGCGCCGCATCCGCGAGATCGCTTTCCTTCACCCCGGGCGCGGGGAGGAAGGCCGCCGCGTGGCGATTGCCGAGCGTGATGGTGCCAGTCTTGTCGAGCAGCAGCACGTCAACGTCGCCAGCGGCCTCGATCGCGCGGCCGGAGGTGGCGATCACGTTGGCCTGCATCATGCGGCTCATGCCGGCCACGCCCACGGCCGACAGGAGCCCGGCGATGGTGGTCGGGATCAGGCACACCAGCAGCGCGACCAGCGCGGTCAGCGACACCGGCTGCCCCGACTGCGCCACCTCCACGCCGAACAGCGAGAACGGCAGCAGCGTTGCCGTGACGACGAGAAAGACGATGGTCAGCGCGACGAGCAGGATCGACAGCGCGATCTCGTTGGGCGTCTTCTTGCGCTTGGCGCTCTCGACCATCGCGATCATCCGGTCGACGAAGGTTTCGCCCGGGTTCGCGGTCACGCGCACGACGATCCAGTCGGACAGCACCCGCGTGCCGCCGGTCACGGCCGAGAAGTCGCCACCCGACTCCCGGATGACGGGTGCCGATTCCCCCGTGATCGCGCTTTCGTCCACGGACGCTACGCCTTCGATCACTTCGCCGTCGGCCGGGATGACGTCGTTGGCCTGCACCAGCACGACGTCACCCTTGCGCAGGCGGTCGGCCTCGATCGGCTGGAACCTGGCGCCGTGGTTCGGCGCTTCGAGCTTCTTGGCCCAGGTCTGCCGCTTCAGGCCGCGCAACGATGCGGCCTGAGCCTTGCTGCGGCCTTCCGCCAGCGCCTCGGCGAAGTTGGCGAACAGCAGCGTGAACCACAGCCACAGCGAGATGGCCAGGATGAAGGCCGGGGGCGCTTCGCCGCGGCCCACCAGCGCGTGCGCCCACAGCGCGGTGGTGAGGAGGGCGCCGACATAGACGACGAACATCACCGGGTTGCGCCATTGCACGCGCGGACTCAGCTTGCGCAGCGCATCGACTGCCGCCGGCTTGGCCAGCTGGGGGTCGAACAGGGTGTAGGTCGGGTGCTTCATGGCTGGACGAGCATGAGGTGTTCGACCACCGGGCCCAGCGCGAGCGCCGGCACATAGTTGAGTAAGCCGACGAGCAGCACGGTGCCGATCAGCAGCACGGCGAACAGCACGCCGTGCGTGGGCATCGTGCCGGCGGTGACCGCCAGGCGCTTCTTCGCGCCAAGGCTGCCTGCGATGGCGAGCACCGGCACGATCACGGCGAAGCGGCCGCACCACATCGCGATGCCAAGCATCGTGTTGTAGAAGGGGGTGTTGGCCGACAGCCCGGCGAAGGCGCTGCCGTTGTTGTTGGCCGCCGACGTGAAGGCGTAGAGGATCTCCGAGTAGCCATGTGCGCCGGGGTTGGCGACACCGGCCTTGCCCGGGGCCACGCTCACCGCGATGGCGGTGCCCAGCAGCACAAGCAGCGGCGTGGCGAGGATGGCGATCGAGACCATCTTCATTTCGAACGACTCGATCTTCTTGCCCAGGTACTCGGGCGTGCGGCCGATCATCAGCCCGGCGATGAAGACGGCGAGCAGCGCAAAGATCAGCATGCCGTACAGGCCCGACCCGACCCCGCCGAACACCACCTCGCCGAGCATCATCATGACGAGCGCCACCGCGCCGCCCAGCGGCGTGAACGAGTCGTGCATCGCTGTCACTGCGCCGCACGACGCCGCGGTCGTGATCACGGCAAAGAGGCTCGATGCCGCGATGCCGAAGCGCGTTTCCTTGCCTTCCATGTTGCCGGCCACGGAATCGACGCCGAGCGCCGCGAGACGCGGGTTGCCGAGCTGCTCATAGTGGGTGGCGATGACCACACCGACGACGAAGATCAGCGTCATGGCCGCCAGCACCGTCCACCCCTGGCGCGGGTCGCCCACCATGCGGCCGAACACGAAGCACAGCGCGGCCGGAATCAGGAAGATCGACACCATCTGCGCGAAGTTGGTCAGGGGCGTGGGGTTCTCGTACGGGTGCGCCGAGTTGGCGTTGAACGGCCCACCGCCGTTGGTGCCCAGCATCTTGATCGCCTCCTGGGAGGCGACCGGCCCCATCGCGAGGGTCTGCTTCGGGCCTTCCAGCGTCGTGACTTCCTTGTACGGATCGAGGTTCTGGATCGAACCCTGGCTGACGAGAAACAGCGCGAACACGAGCGACAACGGCAGCAGCACCCACAGGGTCACCCGCGTGAGGTCCACCCAGGCGTTGCCGATGCTGTCGGCGCTGTGGCGTGCGAAGCCCCGGATGAGCGCGACGACGACCACGATGCCGGTGGCCGCGGAGAGGAAGTTCTGCACCGTGAACGCGAGCATCTGCGTCAGATAGCTCATCGTCGACTCGCCGCCGTAGCCTTGCCAGTTGGTGTTGCTGACGAAGCTGATCGCGGTGTTGAACGACGAATCGGGGCTGACCGCGGGAAAGCCTTGCGGGTTCAGCGGCAACACCCCTTGCAGACGCTGCAGTGTGTAGACGGCCGCCACGCCGATGAGGTTGAAGACGAGGAGCGCGATGGTGTAGTGCATCCAACCCATCTCGGTGCCGGCCTTCACGCCTGCCACGCGGTACAGCGCCCCCTCGATGCGAGCGCCGAAGGCGCAGCGGCCTTCGATCACGTGCGTGATCCAGCGACCCAGCGGCCATGCCAGCGCGAGCAGCACGGCGAGGTATGCCGCCAGCAGCATCCAGGCCTGCCCGCTCACGAGAAGTCCTCCGGGAACAGCAGGGCGGCCAGCAGATAGACGAGCAGCCCGGCCGCCGCCAGGCCGGCCACCAGGTACAGCGCACTCACGGCTGGCCCCGGCGAAGCAGGGCGGCGCAAAGGTGCGCGAGGCCGACGGTTGTGGCGAAAAGCAGCGCGGTCAGCGCCACGAAGACGAGGTCCATGTGTCCTCCTTTGGAGACCGGAGGATGCTAGGGACCGGTGCGTCAAGGCCGCGACAAGACTGCGGCCCGGCGTATCAAGAAACCGTCAAGATGCCATGCGGGGCGCGCGTCAGATCGCCACCTGGGCGCCGAGCTCGACCACGCGGTTCGGCGGTAGGTTCAAAAACTCGGCCGCATTGGTGGAGTTGTGGTGCATGTTGGCAAAGAGCTTCTCGCGCCACGGTGCCATGCCGCCGCCCACGGTCGGGATCACGATGTCGCGCGACAGGAAGTAGCTCGTCCGCGCATCCTCGAGGTCGACGCCCCGGCCCCGCAGCATCTGCAGTGCCTCTGGCACGTCGGGGTCATTCATGAAGCCGAAGTTCAGCGTCACCTGCCAGCAGTGGCGGCCCAGCGGCTGCAGCTCGACCCGCTTGTCCAGCGGGATCCACGGCACCTCATGGTGGTGCACCGTGACGAACAGGTTCCGCTCGTGCAGCACCTGGTTGTGCTTGAGGTTGTGCATCAGTGCGTTGGGCGTCACGCCCTCCTCGGCCGTCATGAACACGGCCGTGCCCGGTATGCGGGTCGGCGGGTGGGCGAACACGGCATCGAGGAAGCTGCGCAGGTCGATGCTGCTCTCGCGCAGTTGATCCGACAGGAGGGTGCGACCGCGCTTCCATGTCGCCATCAGCATGAAGATGACGCCGGCGATCAGCAATGTGAACCAGCCGCCCGACAGCAGCTTGACCGCGTTGGACGCGAAGAACACCAGTTCGATGACGAGGAAGAAGCCCGTCGCGCCGGCCGCCAGGGCCAGCGGGTAGCGCCAACCGTAGCGCACCACGATGAAGGTCATCAGCGTGGTGAGCACCATGGTCGCCGTCACCGCGATGCCGTAGGCCGTGGCCAGTGCGCTCGACGAGCCGAACATCGCCACCGCGAGCACGACGGCCGCGTACTGCAGCCAGTTCACCGCCGGGATATACACCTGCCCGGCCTCGCGCACGGAGGTGTGCAGGATACGCAACCTGGGCAGGTAGCCGAGCTGGATCGCCTGCTTGGTCACCGAGAAGGTGCCCGAGATGGTGGCCTGCGAGGCGATCACCGTCGCGATGGTCGCGATGATCACCAGTGGATACAGCAGCGTGCCCGACACCATGCGGAAGAACGGGTTGGCCACCGCACTCGGATCGAGCAGGATCAGCGCGCCCTGACCGAAGTAGTTGACCGCCAGTGCCGGCCACACGATGGCGAACCACGCCGTGCGGATGGGGCTCTTGCCGAAGTGCCCCATGTCCGCGTAGAGCGCCTCCGCGCCGGTGACGGCCAGGAAGACCGCGCCGAGCACCGCAAGCGCCACCCAGCCCTCGACGATCAGGAAGCGCAAGGCATACAAGGGATTGAGCGCCATCAGCACCTCGGGGTTGCGCGCGATCCACCACCCGCCGGTGGCCGCGATGGTGGCGAACCACAGCAAGGTGATCGGTCCGAACCATCGGCCCATGGTGCCGGTGCCCTGGCGCTGGGCGATGTACAGCCCAGTGAGCACCGCGAGGGTGATCGGGACGATGTACGGCTTGAACGCCGGGGTCGCCACCTCCAGGCCCTCGATGGCCGAAAGCACCGAGATCGATGGCGTGATGACGCCATCGCCGTAGAAGAGCGCGGCGCCGAGGATGCCCATGGCGATCAGCGCCCGGTGCACCCGCGGCCGGTCTTGCGTGGACTTGCTCGCCAGCGCCATCAGCGCCATCGTGCCCCCCTCGCCGTTGTTGTGGGCACGCAGCACGAGCGCCACGTACTTCAGGGACACGACGATCGCCAGCGTCCAGAAGATGAGCGAGAGCACGCCCAGCACGTTGTCGCGTGTCACTTCCACATGCCCTGCATGGAACACCTCGCGCACGGCGTACAGCGGGCTCGTGCCGATGTCGCCGTAGACGACGCCCAGGGCGCCGAGCGTGAGTGCCGCGGCAGCGGCGGGAGAGCGGGATGCCGACGTCATGAATGCTTGCTGTTGTTCTGACCAGCGCGCGACGATAGCTCATCGGCCGGCGGCGCCTCCCGAACGTGCTGTTCGACTTGACGTGCGGGTCATTGCCGTGTGGCGCAATTGATGCCACGATGCCGCGATCACCACCACGAGGAGCAGGCGATGAAGGGCGTGATCGACCAGGAGGCGCTGATCCAGATGTTCGCCGGCGCGACTGCGAAGCAAGGCGAGCAGCTGCGGCAGGCGGTGCGCCAGGCCACTTTGACGGCTCTGCAGGGGCGCGAGCTGAGCCTGAAGAACATCAAGGACGTGCTGGGCGCGGTGACCAAGGCAGCCAGCACCGGCGCGGCGCAAAGCGGCCTCGCCGACGTGGACCTCGAGAACGTGCTCAACAGTGCCGTGGCGGGCATGGACGACGCCTTGCTCAAGGCCGTCGAAGCCAACCGGCTGGCCTTGCAGCAGTTCGCCTCCCAGGGGGTCGACCTGCAGGAGAAGAACCTGAAGAAGGCCTTGTCCGAACTCGAAAAGATGGAAGACGCGCTGGTCGACGCGGTGAAGAAGTCGGCCGAGGCGGCCAGCGCCCAGCTGGGTGCGCCGTGGACCCAGGTGCTGGAGAAGCTGCAGGCGGGCGGCACGAATTCCGGCGCCGAAGCGGCCCACATCGCCGAGCAGTTCGCGCAGCAGATGCAGACCGCCGTGCGCGACAGCCGTGCCGCGGGACTGAAGGCTGCGCAGGCCCTGGCCGAGAGCTACCAGGCGCTGGTCAGCGGCGTGCTGATCGGCATGTCGGAGGCACTGCAGCAGGGTGGGTCGACCAACGGCGCGGCGGCCAAGGGCGGCAAGGCGCGCAAGGAATAGCACGGCCTCACTGAGGAAAAACAAAAGGCGCCCCGCGGGGCGCCTTTTCCTTGAACAGCCGTTCGAGTGCCTACTGCTTGGGTTGCTGCTGCGGCTGCTCGGACTGCTGTGCTTGCGGCGGGGGGCCGAACTTGTAGTCGGTCTTCGCCTTGTCGCGCACGTCCTCGCGGAACTTGGTGAGCTTTTGCTGTTCGAGGCGCTGCTTGAGCTGCGCGGACACCTCGGTGAGCGGCGGGAACTGAGCCTCGCGCGTGTCTTCGAGCTTGATGATGTGGTAGCCGAACTGCGACTTGACCGGCGTCTGGGTCATTTCGCCCTTCTTCAGCGCCGCCAAGGCCTTGCCGAACTCGGGCACATAGGCATCAGGCTTGGCGAAATCCAGGTCGCCGCCGCGCTCGGCCGAGCCCGGATCCTTGGAGTTCTTCTTGGCCACGTCTTCGAACTTCGCGCCGGCCTTGATGTCGGCGATCAGCTTTTTCGCCTCGTCTTCCTTCTCCACGAGGATGTGGCGGGCGCGGTACTCGGTGCCCGTCGCCTGCGCCTTGAACTTGTCGTACTCGGTCTGCACTTCGGCATCCGTGACCGGGTGCTTCTTGCGCTCGTCTTCGAACAGCTCGCGGATCAGAATGGTCTGCCGCGCGAATTCCATCTGCGCCTTGTAGTCGGGCGATTGCGCGAGGCCGCGCTTTTCGGCCTCCTGCATGAACATCTCGCGCAGCACGACTTCGTCGCGCGCCTGCTTCTCAAGCTCGGGCGTGCGCGGTTGGCCCTGGCGCACGGCCTGGCTGAGGAGGGCCTCGACGCGGGCCTTGGGTACAGGCTTGCCGTTGACGATGGCGATGTTCTGGGCTTGCGCGGCCAGGGGCGCAAGCAGGGCGAGCGACACGCAGGCCGCGATAAACAGGTTTCTCATGGGGCTAAAGCCTTTCGATACTCGGAAAGCGGGAACTTGCCGGGAAGCGACCCGCTGGGGCAGGCAGTGTTGACTGAGTCGAAGGGGGAAGGTTCAGCACTCGGCCGGGGCACGTGCATCGATGGCCAGGGCATGGATGCCGCGGGGCATCAACGAGTGCAGGGCATCATATACGAGCCTATGGCGCCCCACTCGCGACAGGCCGTCGAAGCGCTCGCTGACGATCCGCACGGTGAAATGGCGGCCTTCCCGGGCGCCGGCATGGCCGGCATGCAGATGGCTGTCGTCGCGGACTTCCAGCTGCAGCGGGGCGAGCGCCTCGCGCAGCGCCGACTCGACCTGTTGAGCAGTGACCGCCATGGCGCTTAGGCAACTGGCCCCTTGGGCTTGCCTTCGCTGACCTCCGTCTTGAGATGCCGGCTCAGGTAGACCACCTGCCCGATGGAGAAGGCGAGCATCAGCCCGGTGGCGCCGAAGACCTTGAAGCTGGCCCAGGTGGCAGTGGAGAACGCGTAGGCCACGTACAGGTTGAGCAGGCCCATCAGCGCCAGGAAGGTGATCCACGCGAAGTTCAGCCTTTGCCACACGAAGGTGGGCAGCTCGAACTCGCCGCCCAGCATCTCCTGCAGCAGGTTCTTGCCGAGCAGGCGGCTCACCCAGAATGCCACGCCCAGGGACCAGTAGGCGAGGCTCGGCTTCCACTTGATGAACACCGGGTTCTGGAACCACACCGTCGCGCCGCCCAGCACGATGACCAGGGCGAAGGTGATCCACAGCATCAGGTGCACTGGCCGCCGGGTCGCTTTGAGCGTGGCCACCTGCACGAGCGTGATGACCGTCATCACGATGGTGCCCAGCAGCACCGGCGCCTCCTGCGCATCGACCACGCCGCCTGAGACCATGAAGCCGAACCATGCACTGGAGAACTCCGCTGCCCATTCCTTGTGGCGGTCGGCGTAGGTGAAGGTGCCAAAGAAGAGGATGAGCGGCAGGAAGTCGAGGAAGAGCTTCATCAGGTGGTGCTGCGGGGCGCCGGCGGCGCGTTTCGGTGGTCGCGCGTGGGGCTCATCGTTCGGCGGGCTCGAAGTTTATCGCCGCGGAATTGATGCAGTAGCGCTCGCCCGTGGGTGCCGGGCCGTCGTCGAAGACATGGCCGAGGTGCGCGCCGCAGCGGTTGCAGCGCACCTCGATGCGCACCATGCCGAGGGTCGTGTCAGGCACGCGCTCGATCGCCTCGCCCTCGATGGGCTGGAAGTAGCTGGGCCAGCCGCAACCCGCGTCGAACTTGGTGGACGAGTCGAACAACGGCTCGCCGCAGCCCACGCAGCGGTAGCGGCCCGGATCCCAGTGGTTCCAGTACTTGCCCGTGTAGGGGCGCTCGGTGGCCGCGTGGCGCGTGACCTGGTACTGCACGGGGTCGAGCTGGGCTCGCCATTCCTCGTCCGTCTTGTGGACCTTGTAGTCGCTCATGGGAACTCCTCGAGCTTGAAGGACAAGACCGCAGGGTGGGTCTTGCCGCTGGGCTTGCGAGTGTAGGAGCCACCTTCGGGCCGTGCAGGCGGCCTCGGGACAGCCTTGGTCGCGGGATTGGATGCCGACCTATGATCGCGCCGTCGCAACCGATGCCCGATGAGGTTCCGCCATGGCTGCATTGATGGGTTGCATGATGCTTGCCGGGGGCTTGAGCACATTGCCTCGATGAAATTCCCCATTCCCATCCCCTTTGTCGAGGCACTGGGCTTCGAGCTGCGGCGCTTCGCCGATGGCGAGGCCGAGATCGGCCTCGTGCCGCGCGAGGACCAGCTCAATTCCTTCGGCGTCGTGCACGGCGGTGTGGTCATGACGCTACTCGACGTGTCGATGGCGCATGCTGCCCGCAGCCCGCGCGATGGCGTGCCCGAGCCGCGCGGCGTGGTCACGGTGGAGATGAAGACCAGCTTCATGCGTGCGGGCCAGGGGCCGCTGGCCGCCCGCGCGCGCGTGCTGCATCAGACGCCGACCCTTGCGTTCTGCGAATCCTCCATCGTCGACGAGCAGGGCCAGCTGGTGGCCCATGCCACGGGGACCTTCAAGTACCTCACGGCCCTGCCGGCTGGCGGCCGTACGCTCAAGCGCCTCAACGCCTCAGACTGAAAGGATCGAGCATGACCATCAACCGACAGTTCCTCCTTGTCTCCAGGCCCGAGGGCGAGCCCGAGCCGGGCAACTTCCGGCTCGTTGAGACCGCGTTGCCGCCGCTGGCCGAGGGGCAGGTGCTGGTGCGTCACCACTACCTTTCGCTGGATCCGTACATGCGTGGCCGCATGAGCGAGGCCAAGAGCTATGCCGCGCCCCAGGCGCTGAACGAAGTGATGATCGGCGGCACCGCTGGCGAGGTGGTCGAGTCGCGTCACGCGGACTTCCGCCCAGGCGATCAGGTCGTGGGCATGGGCGGCTGGCAGGAATACTCGGTGGTCGAGCCGGGCGCCAGGGGCGTGTCGCTGCGCAAGGTGATCACGTCGCGCATACCCTTGTCCGCGTACCTCGGCCCGGTGGGCATGCCGGGAGTCACCGCGTGGTACGGCCTGCTGAAGATTTGCGAGCCCCAGGCCGGAGAAACGGTCGTGGTGAGCGCCGCCAGCGGCGCGGTGGGCAGCGTGGTGGGCCAGCTCGCCAAGGCGCGTGGCTGCACGGCGGTGGGCATCGCCGGGGGCCCCGACAAGTGCCGCTACGTGGTGGAGGAACTGGGCTTCGATGCGTGCCTGGACTACAAGCTGCACCGTGACGAGCGGTCGCTGTCCACGGCGCTGAGGGACGCCTGCCCGCAGGGCATCGATGCGTACTTCGAGAACGTGGGCGGCATGATCCTTGATGCCGTCATGCTGCGCATGAATGCCTTCGGCCGCATCGCCATGTGCGGGATGATCGCCGGTTACAGCGGCGAGCCCATCCCCATGAAGTACCCGCAAATGGTCCTGGTCTCCCGGCTGAGGCTCCAGGGCTTCATCGTCACCGAGCACCTGAACGTCTGGCCGGAGGCGATGAAAGAGCTGGGCGCGATGGTCCAGGCGGGCACCCTGAAGTACCGCGAGACGATTTCGCAGGGCATCGAGTCGGCGCCTCAGGCCTTCATCGGGCTGCTCAAGGGGCAGAACTTCGGCAAGCAGCTCGTCAAGCTCGTCTGAGTTCCTGCCCGGTGTTCGATGGCGCCCGCAATGCCGGGCCTGCGCATGGAGGTACGCATGGACACGACGCATGAGGTGTTCAACCAACCGGCCCCGCTGGTTAACGTGAACCTGTACGCCGCCGACCGGCCTTTGCGCGATGCCTTGCGCTCGCACGCGCCCGGCCTCGACACGCACGAGCTCGAACGCCTGGGTGCCATGGCCGGCAGCGCCGACATGCAGGCCCATGCCCGCCTGGCGAACGTGAACCTGCCGCAGCTGCGCACGCACGATCGCCAAGGTCGCCGCAGCGACACGGTGGAGTTCCATCCCAGCTACCACGCATTGATGTCACTGGCCACGGAGTACGGCTTGCACGGCACGCCGTGGGCGGGCGGGGCGCACGCGCACGTGCGGCGTGCAGCGGCCTTCATGGTCTTCACCGGGCTGGAGCCTTCCACGCTGTGTCCGATCTCCATGACCTATGCGGTCACGCCGGCCCTTGCGGCCAACGCCGCGCTGGCCGCCGAATGGGGCCCGCGCCTGACCAGCCGGGCCTACGACCCGCGCTTCGTGCCTGCCATGCAGAAGGCTGGCGTCACGATGGGCATGGGCATGACCGAGAAGCAGGGCGGCTCGGACGTGCGCGCCAACACCACGCAGGCCACCCGCGAGGGCCACGATGCCTGGGGCGACCGTTACCGGCTGGTGGGGCACAAGTGGTTCCTTTCCGCTCCCATGTCGGACGCCTTCCTCGTGCTGGCGCAGTCCGAGGCGGGGCCGACCTGCTTCTTCCTGCCGCGCTGGCTGCCCGACGGCCAGGTGAACGCGCTGCACATCGCGCGGCTGAAGGACAAGCTCGGCAACAAGGCCAACGCAAGCTCCGAGGTCGAGTTCCACGGTGCCCTGGCCTGGCGCGTGGGCGAGGAGGGCCGCGGCGTGTCGCAGATCCTGGAGATGGGCACCTATACGCGGCTCGATTGCGCGCTGGGCACGGCGGGGCTCATGCGCCAGGCGCTGTCGCTCGCGCTGCACCACACGACGCAACGCCAAGCCTTCGGCCGGCCCATCGCACAGCATCCGCTCATGAAGAACGTGCTGGCCGACCTGGCGCTGGAAAGCGAGGCGGCCACCGCGCTCGCGCTGCGGCTGGCGCACGCGTTCGACGCAGCTCCGGACGACGAGCACGCGGCGCTGATGCGGCGGCTGCTCACCCCGGTGTCGAAGTTCTGGATCTGCAAGCGCGGCAGCGCGTTCGCGCAGGAGGCGATGGAGTGCCTGGGCGGCAACGGCTACGTGGAGGAAAGCGGAGAAGGCGTGATGGCGCGCATCTACCGCGAGATGCCGGTCAACTCCATCTGGGAAGGCGCGGGCAACATCATGGCGCTGGACCTGCTGCGTGCGCTGCGCAAGGGTCCCATGGCCGATGCCCTGGCCGCCGAACTGGCAGCCGCTCGCGGGGCGCACACGGTTTACGACCGCCACGCACAGTCCCTGCCGGGCCGTATCGAGGCGGCGCGCGACGAGGTCGACGCCCGGCGCCTCGCGCAGGACGTGGCGCTCGCGGTGCAGGCCGCGCTGCTGCGCCAGCATGCCCCTGACGCGGTGTTCGATGCGTTTTGCGCCTCGCGCCTCGCCGGCGACTGGGGCCAGGTCTTCGGAACGCTGCCGCCGGGTGTGGATGTCGACGCCATCATCCGCCGGTCCATGCCGGTGGCGGACTGACCCTTGCCCATACGCGCCTTCGCTTCACACAGCTTTACACGCCCTTGACATCGACCGCGTGAACGGCTCGGGGGCCTGCGCCGTTGGAAGAGCACCCGGGAGCAGATCCCGGATCCGGAAACGAGGAGCGCAAGTCATGAGCAAGCCGAAACTCTTGGTCGCCGCCGCCCTGGCGCTGTCGGGCGTGTTGAGTGCGGGCGTGGCGCACGCGGGCAACCCCGACGTGCAATGGTCGGTCACCATCGGTTCGTCCGTCGGCGTGCCGGTGGTGCACCAGCCCGTGGTGTCGCAGCCCGTGGTGTCGCAGCCCGTCGTGGTCACGCGGCCGGTCGTCGTGCAGCAGCCCGTGTATGCGCAGCCGGTGTACGTGTCTCGCCCCCGGTGGCACGGGTACAGCCACCCGACGCGCTGGGATGTGGATGGCGACGGCATCCCCAACCGCCGCGACGCCGTCTACAACCCCCGCTGGGATCGCGATGGCGACGGCATCCCGAATCGTCACGATCGCTACGACAACCGGCGCTACATCCATGAAGGCGCCCCGCAGTGGCAGGAACGCCGCGGCGGACGCTACGGGCAGTAAGCGATGAGGGTCGGGCGCTTTCGCTGGGTGCCGGGATACCCCCTCGAGTGACACCCAGGCGAAAAGCGCCCCGTCGCAGAGTTCATCGCAAGCGAGCAGCCCACCAGTGGGCGCTGCTTGCCTGACCCGTGCTGCTTACTTGCAATCCTGCTTGCTGGCGTACGGATAGTCAGGGTGACCGGCGCAGAAGTCCTTGCCGCCTTCCACGGCGCTGCCGTCGAACTGGGCCGTGACCTTCTTGTTCTTAGTGATGGTGAGCCGGGTGTTGGCACAGGCAGCGGTGGCTGCCGCGGCGCATGCAGCGGCGTCCGCGGCAGGCTTCTTTTCGACGCAGCTGGCTTTGCCGTCGCACTTGCTGAAGCTCTCCTGTTCCTGTCCAGGGCAGGCCGTGCGAGTCACCTGGAGCACGCAGTCAGCCGCCAGAGCGGGCACCGCGGTGGAACCGAGCAGGGACATCACAGCTGCAATCACATACTTCTTGCTGAGCATCGGGACCTCCTTGATCCTTTGAATGGGTCGCGGATCGTAGGTGGGTCGCTTTACAGCTTCGTGACCGAAGATGCAACTTCCGGTAAGGCGCGGGAGGGAGCAAGGTTCGGTGGCGCGCTTCGGCACCACCTACGGTAGGGAGTCCCGGCGCGGGTCGGGCACGGACACACCGGAGGGCTAACGTGCGCATCGTCCTCCGACGGAGCACGCCATGTCCGCGCCGCACGACCTGCCTTCCCGTTGCCTGCCGATCAAGCTGGACAGCACGTCCAACGGCGAGTTCGCCCCCGTGGCCCTCGATGCCGCGGCACGTCATGCGCGGCGTGTAGCGCACGACGCCATCGAGACGGCCGCGCGCCGCACCGGTCACACGCGCCGCGGCTACCTGGTGAGCCTGCTCGGCGCAGCGGCTACGCTCGGCGCCTTCAATCGTGCCTTTGCCGCCGCCGGCCTGCACGGCGGCAGTTATGACTTGCCGCCCGAGGCGCCCTACGAGCTGACCGCCGCGCAGGCGGCACTCGGCGGCGACGAGTTCATCTTCGACGTGCAGTTGCACCACGTGAACCCGCAAGGCGCGTGGCGCAGGAAGGGCGGCGGCGATTGGCTCAAGGGCATGCCCAACGCCCGCTGCGGCGAGGCCGACCCCATCGAGTGCTTCTCCAGCGACGCGCTGCTCAAGGACGTGTTCCTGGACAGCGACACCGCCATGGGCGTGCTTTCTCATGTGCCCGGCGGCGCTGACAGCAACCCGCTCGATTTCGAGGCGGCGGGCGCCACGCGCACGGCGGCGCAGGCACTCGACGGCACCGCACGCCTGCTGCTGCACGGCCGATGCATGCCCACGCTGGACGGCGAGCTCGACGGCATGGAGGCACAGGCGGCACGGCACAAGCTCTCCGCCTTCAAGACGTACACGCAGTTCGGTCCGCCGCAGGGGCCCTTGGGCTTTCGCCTCGACGATGACCGCCATGGCATGCCTTTCATCGAGCGCGTGCGCCGGCTGGGCGTGCGCAACATCGCGGTGCACAAGGGCTTGCCTTTCGGGCCGCGCGGCTGGGAGTACTCGCTGGCCGATGACATCGGGCCGGCCGCGCAGCGCCATCCCGACCTCAACTTCCTCGTCTATCACAGCGGCTTCGACCCCGGCGTGAAGGAGGGCCCGTACAACGCCCAGGCCCGGGCCGGAGTCGACGTGCTGATCCGCTCGGTGTTCGAGGCCGGTCATCCGCGCAACGTGTACGCCGAGCTCGGCAGCACCTGGCGCTTCGTGATGCGCGACCCGAACCAGGCAGCGCACTTGCTGGGCAAGCTGCTCATGGCCTTCGGCGAAGACCGCATCCTGTGGGGCACCGACTCGATCTGGTATGGCAGCCCACAGGATCAGATCCAGGCGTTCCGTGCCTTCCAGATCAGCCGCGAGTTTCAACAGAAGTACGGCTATCCAGCCCTCACCCCCGCGATGCGCCGCAAGATCTTCGGGCTCAACGCGGCGCGGGTGTACGGCCTGGAGCCCCAGGCCATGCGGCGCAAGCTCTCGCGCGACCCGGTGCAAAAGCGCAAGGCGCAGTACCTCGACGATCCGCGGCCGCATTTCGCCACCTATGGCCCGCGCACGCGCGCCGAGTTCATCGCCTTCCGCCGGCTGCAGGCGATGCTAGGCGCTGGTCCGCCGTGACGGCCGCGGAGGTGGTGCGTGCCCAAGGTCCTGCTTGTCGCGCTGCCGATCCTGGTCATGGCTGCGGCGGTGGCCGCACTCGCATGGCGCGGCCGCTGGCCCTCGCGGCACGCGATCAACGTGGTGTCGAGCGTGCTGCTCCTGGCCTACGTGGTCACGACGGCCGGGTTGGGCATCTTCTGGGTCGCCAACCAGCAGCTGCCGGTGTTCGACTGGCACTACCTCTTCGGCTACGGCACCGTGTTGCTCGTGGCCCTGCACCTGGCCTTCAACTTCCGTGTGGTGTGGCGTTTCTTCACCGGGCCGCCGCGGGCCTCGCCGCCCGCGACAGCGGAAGCCGTCGGCCGGCGCGGTGCGCTGAGCGCCATGGGCCTGCTGGCCGCGACCGGCGCCGCTTTCGCGCTGGGGCTGCGGCACGGGCGCAGCGAGTTGCGCATCGAGGCCGGGGCCGGCGCGGGTGCTGCACAGGCGGACGACGCCAACGCCATGACGCAGATCGAGCGTTTCCATGCCTACTCGTCGCACGGGCGTACCGGGGTGATGCGGCGCGCGCCCGGAGTGGACTGGGGAGACCCACCGCCCGCCTTCAAGCATTACCCCGGCGTGGCGCGCGTCGCGCTGCCCGATCCCCGCAGGCGCGGTTCACCGGTGCTGGATCTCGCCGCACTGGGCCGGGCGCTGTGGCATACCAGCGGCATCACCGGGCGCCGCGGCGGTCTTGCGTTGCGCGCCTCGCCCGCGTCCGGAGCGTTGTTCTCCACCGAGTTGTATGTGGCCGCGCGGGAGGTGTCTGGCCTGTCGCCGGGCCTGTGGCATTACGACCCCGAGGCGCATGCGCTGGAGCGCCTCAGTGCCGTGCCGCCCGATGACGCCGTGCTCGGCGCGCTGGGCGAGATGGCGCTGCGCGACGTTCCGGCCATGGTGTTGGCGACGGCAATGTTCCGGCGCACGGGGCACAAGTACCGGGACCGCACCTACCGCTACGTGCTTGCCGATCTGGGTCATGCCTTGGAGAACCTGCGCGCGGCTTCCGTGGCGCTCGCCCTGCGCGCGACGCTGCTGCCTGCCTTCGATGAGTCCCGTGCGGCGGCCGCGCTGGGCGTGGATGAAGGAGAGGAGGGCGTGCTCGCGATGGTCGCGCTTCATCGCGAAGGGCCAAAGGAGACCAGGCCGATGCCGGCGCGCTTCGCCATGCGGCGGTGGCACCCGGCACCGTTGGTAGCCGAGGACGCCTCGGTGCTGGGCGTCACCGCCGCCGTGCACCGGACCACCTCGCTCCGTGTCCTACCCGGGCCGCCGCCGCGTACGGTGCAGTCGCTGCCGTCGCCCTTCGACGCCATCGTGCTAGCGCCGGCCCCCTCGCAGCAAAAGGATGTGCTGTCGCTCATCGCGGCCCGTCGCTCAGTGCGCCGGTTTGCTCGCTCCGAGTTGCCCCTGGAATCGCTGGCCGGCGTGCTGCAGGCAATGACATCGAGCACCGGGCCGCTGCTGTCCCCAGCGGTGCGCGTCGACGTGGTGGTCCACGCCGTGGCGGGACTTGCGCCCGGTGCGTACCGGTACGAGCCCGCCCAGCGCGCCCTGCTACCGCGCCGCGTGCCGGCCTCTCTGCGCGCGGCCGCGCGTGCCGCGGCCCTGGATCAGGACGTGATCGGCGACGCCGCCGCGGTGTTCGTGCTGTCGGCCGATCGCGCCGCGCTCTCGACCGAAATGCACGGCGCGGCCCGCGGCTATCGACACGCGTTCATCGAGACCGGGTTGATGGGCGAGCGCATCTACCTGGAAGCCGGCGCACGCGGGCTGGGGGCCTGCGCGGTAGGGGCTTTTTATGACGACGAAGCCTCAGCCCTGGTCGGCGCGGACCCGGCCCGGGAATGGGTGCTGCACTTCGCGGCGCTGGGCGTGCCGGCGCGATGAGCCTGTGGCCCCGCCGGGCTCATGGCAGCCGATAGACTGGCCCTCATGAAGATCGACTTCGTATCCGACACCGTATGCCCATGGTGCGCCCTCGGCCTGCGCTCGCTGGAGATCGCGTTGGAGCGTCTCGGCGACGAAGTGCGGGCCGAACTGCGTTTCCAGCCCTTCGAGCTCAATCCCCACATGCCGCCGGAAGGCCAGGACATCGTGGAGCATCTGTCCCAGAAGTACGGCATCACGCCGCAGCAGGTGCAGGCCAGCCAGCAGCACATCCGCGAGCGCGCGGCGGCCCTGGGCCTGAACTTCGACATGCGCGGCCGGGCCATCAACAGCTTCGATGCGCACCGCCTCATGCACTGGGCCGGCCTGCAGGGGCGTCAGGTCGATCTGCAGCGCAGGCTGTTCGACGCCTATTTCGGCCGTGGCGAGAACCTGGCGGACCAGGACGTGCTGACCCGGCTCGCCACCGAGGCCGGCCTGGACGCCGACGAGGCCCTCCGGGTGCTTCAAAGCCGCGCCCATGCCGAGGAGGTGCGCGAGCGCGAGCGGTTCTACGCCGGGCGCGGCATCCACTCGGTGCCTTCGATCATCATCGACGACAAGCACCTGCTCCAGGGCGGCCATTCGCCCGAGGTCTTCGAGCAGGCGCTGAGGCAGATCGCGCAAGGGCAGTGACAAGCGCGGGCAAGTCCCGCTAGGCCACCCGGCCCGTTTCCACCGGCGTCTCGATCACCCGCTCGAACTCGTCTTTCGCGATGGCGTAGTCCCATCGCTCGACCACGGCCCTGGCGCCGTCCCAGCGCACCAGGTTCACGGAGTTCGCCACGCCCTCGCGCACCCGGTGCGACACGGCGGTGCCGGCCTGCACCGCCCAGAGCCGGCGCGGCAGACCGCCGTTCAGTTCATGCAGCGGCAACAGGTAGGGCAGGTGGATGTGCCCGCCCATCACCATGTCGGCGCCCGCGTTTGCCCAGGCCGGGATCGCGTGGTCGTGGCCACGCAGGCGGTCGTGCTCGTCCCGCTCGCGCAGTACGGCGGCAGGCTGGTGGATCACCACAACGCGCAACTGCGCCCCCTGCGCACGACGCAGCCGCTGCGCCACGCGCTCGACCTGCTCCGGCGAGACCTCGCCGTTCTTGTGCCGCCGCGCCCGCGTGGTATTCACGCCCACCACCAGCAGCGCGTGCGATTCGTACACCGGCTCCAGCTCGGCGCCGAACGCGCGGACATGGTTGGCATAGGGCGCGAGCATCCGCTGGAGCAGGTTGAACAGCGGAATGTCATGGTTGCCGGGGATCACCACCCGGTGTGCGATGCCGAGCCGGTCGACGAACTCGCGCGCCGCGCGGAACTGCGTGGTGCGGGCGCGCTGTGTGATGTCGCCCGACAGCACCAGCAACTCGGGCCGGTGCGCATGCGCCAGGCGCACCAGGGCTTCCACTACGAGCGGCTGCTCGGTGCCGAAATGCGTGTCCGACACCTGCAGCAGCAGCCCCGCCGTGCTGTTCATGCGCCCGCCCCGGCGGCCAAGCCGGCGGCTGCACCGCGATGATTGACCGCCGCGGGTTTGAGCAGGTACAGCGGCCGGGGCGACACGCGAAACTCCAGCGGCGTGCGCAGCCGCATGATTTCGCCATCGGCCGCCACCTTCACGCGCCGTCCGCCGTAGGGGAGCCAGGGCGTGACCGTCATGTGCTGGAACTGGAAACTCTCCACCCTGTCGGCGTCGCCCAGTGTGCCCAGCGCGCCTCGCAGCAGCAGGCCCAGCATCGCCCAGGAGCTCATCGGCCGCAGCATGATGGCGGCCACGCGGCCATGGTCGAGCGCCGGTGCCTGCGGGATCCCGACCTGTTCCAGCTGCAGGCGGTTGTTCCCGACGAACAGCGTGGTGCTGCGCACATCGCGGACATGGCCGCCCAGCTCGATGCGCAAGCGCATCTGCGGGTGGTTGCGCAGCAGCGTGACGATGGCCGCGGCCAGGGCCACGACGCGATGTCGCCCGTAGCGTGTCTTGTAGCGTTCCCGGTCTTCCAGCAGGTCCGGATACAAACCCACGCTCGCGTTCACCAGGAACACACGTTCATTGACCAGTCCCACCTGCACCGGATGCACCCGGGCTGTCAGCAGCGCATGCGTGGCCTCCTCCAGATCCAGCGGTATGCCGTGGGTGCGGCCGAAGTAGTTGAAGGTGCCCCGCGGCAGCACGCCCATGGGGCAGCCGGTGTCGTGCGCGGCCTGGGCCACGGCGTTGAGCGTGCCATCGCCCCCGGCGGCGACGACCACGCCACCTTCGGCACAGGCCTGCTCGGCGGCCCGGCGTGCCGTCAGCGGAATCTGCGCGCCGCGCTCGGGTGTGAGGATCCGGTATCGCCGCCCGGCCGACTTCAGCACCGCACCGACTGCGTGGCGCACGGCGTCCGCATCGCCGCAGCCTGAGCCGGCGTTGAGCAGGATGAACAGCGGGGCGGTAGGCGAACTGGGCCGGGACATGCCACGCGGTACAGGCAAGAAGGGTGCCACCGCATATTGAGCCTGGGGGAACGCCGCTTGCCTCATCGGGCGTGCCCATGAACGATGCCGCACCGGCCTACAGCACCAGGGAAGGCGCCCGCTTCAACGGCCTTGAGGCCGTCGGCGCGGCGATCGAGCTCGGCCCGCATGGCAGCGTGCTGATGCGTGCCGAGCGCCTGCTGCTGCGCGACGTGCACCTCCATGCCGCTCTCGGCGAGATCGTGGTGGCCCGCCTTACCTTGCGTCATGCCCGGCTGATGCTCGGATCGCCTCTTTCGTCGGGCTCGTTGGAAGTGCAGGCCCTGGAGGCCGACGAGGTCGACCTGGAAGGCGTGGAGGTCACGCCGGGCGTGGCACCGGCCGGCATGCCGGGTGCGGACGGCTGGCGGCTCGATGCGCTCGGCACGCTGCATGGCGTGCTGGAGGTGGACATCCGTGATGCTGCCTGGGTGGTGGATGCGCACATCCGCGTGCCCGTGGCCCATGGCCGCGTGGATTTCAACCGGGTGGTCGTCGAACACGTCGGGCCGAACTCCTCCATCGGCCTGGGCCGCAACGGCGTGTACATGGAATCGCCCAGCCGTGCTCGCACGGAGCTCTTCGTTTTCGATTCCCCTCAGGTGCCAGGAGCCTTTTACGAGCAACGCGGGGGACTGGGCGCCATGCGCGTCACCGACCGGGGCCGCCTCGACCTGCCGGTGTTCCTGGCCGGGCTGCTCTCGGCCCCTGCGCCACAAAGTTGGGGGCGCCCCGCAGGCCCGGACGTGTTGCGCATGTTCGATCGCACCAAGCTTGGCGGCGAATTGAGCCTTGGCGATGGGCGCCTGGGTACGGCGCGCCAGCACCTCCTCCTGGCCGGTCACGCGCAGGGGAGGAACCGCGTCGCCCTCTCGGCGGCCGTGCTCGGCCAGCGTCTCGTGGTGCGTATACCCGACCTCCACGCGGCGAGCTCGTCGTTCGAGTGCCTGGGCCAACCGGGCGGCACCGGTCCGGTTTGCGCACGTGTGGAGGCGCACCTCACCGCATGGGGCCACAGCGCCAGTACCGCGCCGGGCTGGATGCTGGCGGTTCATCGCATGGTGGTGCGACAGGTGAGGATGGGTGCGCCTGGGTAGACATCGCGTTTTTCCGTGCGCAAGCCGCGCACATAGGCCTGCCGCGTGCGTCGTCTTTAGGGGATCACGCCGGGTTGACAAGCCCCAGGCGCGCGAGCCTCATAGCCGCCTTGGTCCATTCGCCTGAGCAGTAGGAGGATGCAATGCGACCACCTGTCATCCCGCCGGCGCGCACGCCTCACCTGACACCCTGTCCTCGCTGCGGCGAATCGAATGGCGTCACGGCCACTTCGTGCTGGAAGTGCGACCTGCAGCTGATGCCTGAGGACATGCTGGCGCCGCGTTCCATGCCGGAGTACACGGCGCCGCCCGAGGAAATGCAGTCGCAGCCTGCAGTACCGCATGACGAGGTGCCGCCGGATGTCGCGCAGCGCATCCACACGCCTGCCCTGCGCCGCCGGGATGACCCGCACACGCTGCCGCCCTTCTCGGGGCCGACGTTCGAGCCCACCGCGAACGAACCCTCGTTCGCGGCTCGCACGCGGCCCCGCATGGTGCAGCTGGTGACGGCACTCGTCCTGCTGATCGGAGGCGGGTTGATCGGTGCGCTCATCGCGGGATGGACACCGCGTGATGACGCAGGCGCCGCAGCGGCGCGACCACCGCCGCCCGAGCCTGCGGCCGTGCCGGTGGTTGCCCCGGAGGCGCCCAACCCGGCTGCCTCGCAGGCGCAGGCGTTGACATCCATGCCCCTGACAGCCGCGGCCGTGTCCGACGGCACCGCACAGCCCGGTTCGGTCGCTGCCGCCGGCCCTGCGCCCCCGGCCCACCCGCCGCAAGCACAGGCACCGCCCGAAGCTCAACCCTCCGTGAACCACAACGACGACACGCGGCACGCCACCGATGTGCCGCCCCCCAACGGGACGTCGTGCACGCCGCAAGTCGTGGCACTGGGCTTGTGTGCTTCCGCGGACCGCTGAACCTCCACCTCCAAGAGAACCTGCCCATGACCCAAGGACTCACGTGGAAACTGCTCGGCGCGCTGTGCGCCGGGTGGATCGGTGCCCAAGCCGTGGCTGCCGAGTACAAGATCGTCACCGCCTCCGAGCGGGGCACCTACATCCAGATCGGGCGCGACATGGCCCGGCACGTGGCGCCGGATGCGCGCATCGATCTCCAGGTGCTGCCTTCGGCCGGGTCCGCCGAGAACGTGCAGCGGCTGCGCCACGAGCGCGGCGTGAAGCTCGCGATGGTGCAGTCCGACGTCTACCAGGCCTTCCTCGACCTCGCGGCCGGCGGCAATGCCGAGGCCAAGGCCACGATCCGTCCGCTGCGCGTGGTGATGCCGCTGTACAACGAGGAGATCTACTTCATCGCGCGGGCCGACGCACCCTTCAACTTCGTGCACGAGATCAAGGACGCGAAGATCAATGTCGGCCCCATGGGCAGCGGCACGGCCATGTCCGCCACCACCCTGTACCGCCAGATGTTCGGTGCGCCGCTGCCCGATGCCCACGCCAGCTTCGTCTCAAACGAGGAGGCTCTGGTCAAGCTCACTGGCGACAAGACCGTCGATGTAGTGGTGGTTGTGGCCGGTCAGCCGGCCAAGCTGCTTGTCGACATGAAACCCGAGGCGCGCCAGTTCATCAAGCTGCTCAAGCTCGATCCACAGAACCCCGCGAGCCGGGCCGCCTTGAAGACCTACTTCCCCGCGACCGTGCGTGCCGCGAGCTACCCGAACCTGCTTGCCGAGGACATTCCCGGCGTGGCCGTCAAGGCCTTCCTCGTGACCTACGACTACAGGCTGCGCGGCACCATGTCGCAGCTCAACCGTTTCGCCCGCTCGCTGTGCGAGAACTTCGGCCGCTTGCAGAGCGTGGGCCACCCCAAGTGGCGCGAAGTGCAGCTGGGCCTTCCGGAGCTCGGGCGGGGGTGGTCCTACTACCCGCCCACCGAGCGCGCGCTGCGAGCCTGCATCGCAAGCCAGACCCGGCCCACGCCCGTGGCGCACTGTGCGCAGCAGGAGCGCATCCTCGGGTTGTGCCGTTGAGTCCGCGCGCCATGTCGGCCACGGATACTCGGCGCATGAACACCTCTGCACCCCATCAGCGCCCGCGCGAGTTCCTGCGGGCGCTTTTCGACGAGGCCGTGGCGCGGGCCTTGCCCGAGAGGGTGATGGCTGCGTACCTGCCGCCAGTGCCGCCCGGCCGCACGGTCGTGCTGGGGGCCGGCAAGGCAGGCGGTGCCATGGCCGCGGCCGTCGACACGCTGTGGCCGGCGAGCGCGCCACTGTCCGGGCTGGTCGTCACCCGCTATGGGCACGTGCCACCCGGTGACCGGCCGGGCCGCATCGAGGTGGTGGAGGCCGCGCACCCGGTGCCCGACGAGGCGGGCCGTCGTGCTGCCCAGCACATCGCGCAACTCACCCAGGGCCTCACTTCCGAGGACCTCGTGCTGTGCCTCATCTCCGGCGGCGGCTCGGCCCTGCTGACCATGCCGGCGCCCGGTCTCGGCTTCGAGGACAAGCAGGCCATCCATCGCGCGCTGCTGCACAGCGGCGCTGCCATCGACGAGATGAACTGCGTGCGCAAGCACCTCTCGGGCATCAAGGGCGGCCGGCTGGCGGCCATGTGTGCGCCGGCGCGTGTCGTCACGCTGCTCGTCTCCGACGTCCCGGGCGACGACCCCGCGGTCATCGCCAGCGGCCCCACGGTGCCCGATCCGAGCACCTGCGCGGATGCGCTCGCCATCCTCGATCGCTACCGCGTCGACATTCCGCCCTCGGTACGGCAGGGCCTGGAAGGCGGCGCGTTCGAGACACCCAAGCCGGGCGATCCCCGCTTCACCGGCCACGAGGTGCAGCTCATCGCCACGCCACAGCAAAGCCTGGAAGCGGCGGCTGCGCTCGCGAGAAGCGCTGGCGTGGCGGCACACATCCTCTCCGACGAAATCGAGGGCGAGTCGCGCGAGGTCGGCAAGGTGCATGCCGCGCTGGCGCGCGCGGTGGCGCGGCGCGGCACGCCCTTCGGCAGGCCGTGCGTGATCCTTTCCGGCGGCGAGACCACCGTCACCGTGCGCGAGCGCGGCGGGCGTGGCGGCCGCGCCGGCGAATTCCTGCTCGGCTGCGCGCTGGCCTTGCAGGGCCAGCCCGGCGTTTACCTGCTTGCCGCCGACACCGACGGCATCGATGGTGTCGAGGACAACGCCGGAGCCATCGTCACGCCCGACACGCTGGAGCGCGCCACCGCCCAAGGCATGAAGCCGAGCGAGTACCTCCACCGCCACGACTCCTACGGCTTCTTCGAGGCGCTCGGCGACCTCGTCGTGACCGGCCCCACGTACACCAACGTCAACGACTTCAGGGCGCTGCTGGTTCTGTAGCTGCGAGTTCGCCCGAGTCGCGAGGGCGCGATGGGCTGCCGCTACCATGCGCGCCTTCATGAGCTCATCCACCCTACGACTGGCCATCGCGGGAGCCGGCCTGAGTGCCTGCATCCTCGCTTGCGCGCAAAGCGCCGACCCGCTGCTCACCGCACCCGCGCAGATCCGTGTCGGCATCGAGCGAACCCGCCTTCCGGGCGGCGAGCACATGGGGCTGGTGGGCACGTCCTACCTGATCGGCGTGGGTCGCGGCCTGTCCATTGGCCCGGCCATCTACGGCGCCGCCAGCGGCCGCCGCGGCGGCATGTTCACCCTCGGCGCCGAAGCCGGCTGGCAGGGCCGCATCGCCGGGCCGCTCACCCTTGATGCCGGCCTGTATGCCGGCGGGGGAGGGGGCGGCGCGGCGCCCGTGGGCGGCGGTCTCATGCTGCGCCCGCATGTCGACCTGCTGTGGGATTTCGGTCCGTTCCTCGCCGGCCTGTCGGCTTCGCGCGTGCGCTTTCCCAATGGCGACATCGACAGTCGGCAGCTCGGGCTCGTGTTCAGCGCGCGCACCGACTTTCGCTACGTGCCGCGTGAACGCATCGGCGAGCGCTCCGACCTCGGCGGGCGCACCGGCCTCGGCGTGGACCGCTTCCACACCGTGATCGGCTTCTACGACCCGCGCCCCGGTGCCCGCCGCGTGGGCGGCGGCGCGCTGCCTGCGCGCATCACCCAGGTCGGCGTGCGGGCCGAACGCTCGCTTGGTGACCACTCCTACATCGGCGTGGAAGGCGGTGGCGCGGGCGGCGGTGGCGTGGCCGGCTATGCGGAGTTCCTCGGCACGGCGGGTGCCGAGACGACGGTCTGGCCCGACACCTTTACGCTGGGTACGCGCGTCGCGCTCGGCATGGGTGGTGGCGGCGACGTGGACACCGGTGGCGGCTTGCTGTGGAAGGCCGGTGTCTACGGCACCGTGCGGCTCGCCCGGGAACTGGGCTTGAGCCTGGAGGCCGGCGTGGCGCGGGCACCTCAAGGCAGCTTCAAGGCCACGTATGCGGCGGCCTCGCTCAACTGGATCCTGGACGACCCGAGCGACCTCACCGCCCCGCCACGCAACACCCGCACAGAATGGATGGGCGGCGTGGAGCGCTATGACGCCCAGCGCCGCGACGGCACGCGCCTGCCGCTGCGAGCCGTGGTGCTCAAGACCAGCCGCTTCGTCACTCGCCATGTCTATGTCACCGGGCAGGCGCGCAGCGCGTATGCCGGCGCCGGCGGCTACACCGCCGGGCTCGTCGGCGCAGGGGTGCAGCTCCCCCTGGGCACGCACTGGCATATCGGTGCCGAGGCCTTGGTGGGCGCGGGAGGCGGCGGCGGTGTCGAGACGAGCGGCGGCGCCGTCATGCAGCCCAACGCCTACCTGGGCTTCGACCTCACGCCCTCGCTCGCCTTGCGTGCCGGTGCCGGTCGCGTGCGCTCGTTCAAATCTGGTGGCCTCGACGCGAGCATGGTGGAGCTCGGGGTCGCTTTCACCTTCGGCGTGGCCGGGCACGGCTACCGCTGAGCGGGAGGATTGCACGTCCCGGCGAGGGCCTGTACAGCCCGTGCGCTTCACGCACTGCGGCCTCGTACCCCTGTGGCACACTGCGCGCCTTTCGCAGTGGCCCTCCCAATCGCCTTGGACAAGATCCTGATGCAACTCGCGGCCGAGCTGAAGGTTCGGCCAGCCCAAGTGAACGCAGCCGTGGAGCTGCTGGACGGCGGGGCCACCGTGCCCTTCATCGCGCGCTATCGCAAGGAGGCCACCGATGGCCTCGATGATGCGCAGCTGCGCGAGCTGGAGTCGCGGCTGGGCTACCTGCGCGAGCTCGAGGAGCGCCGCGCGGCCGTGCTCAAGAGCATCGACGAGCAGGGCAAGCTCACGCCCGAGCTGCGTGCGGCCATTGAGACCGTACCGACCAAGCAGGAGCTCGAAGACCTCTACCTGCCTTACAAGCCCAAGCGCCGCACCAAAGGCATGATCGCTCGCGAGGCGGGCATCGAGCCGCTGGCCGACAAGCTCTACGCCGACCCCTCGCTGGACCCGCTCGCCGAGGCCGCGGCGTTCATCAACGCCGATGCCGGCTTCGCCGATGCACATGCCGTGCTTGACGGCGTGCGCGACATCCTCTCGGAGCGCTGGGCCGAGGACGCAGCCCTTGTGGGCCTGCTGCGCGAGTGGCTCTGGGCCGAGGGCCTGTTCCAGTCCAAGCTCATGGATGGCAAGGACGAGAACAACCCGGATGTCGCCAAGTTCCGTGATTACTTCGACTACGCCGAGCCCATCGCTAGCGTGCCTTCGCACCGCGCGCTCGCCGTCTTTCGCGGGCGCACGCAGGAGATCCTCGACGCCAAGCTGGTGCTCGACGAGGAAATCGTCCCAGGCCAACCGACGATGGCCGAAGGCCGCATCGCCGTGCACCTGGGCTGGCGCCACGCCAAGCGGCCGGCCGACGACCTCATCCGCAAGACCATCGCCTGGACCTGGAAGGTCAAGCTCTCGCTAAGCCTGGAGCGCGACCTGTTCGCTCGCCTGCGCGAAGAAGCCGAGCGCGTGGCGATCAAGGTCTTTGCCGAGAACCTGCGCGACCTGCTGCTCGCCGCGCCCGCCGGCAAGCGCGTGGTGATGGGCCTGGACCCCGGCATCCGCACGGGTGTGAAGGTGGCCGTCGTCAGCGATACCGGCAAGGTGCTCGACACCGCCACCGTCTATCCCCATGAGCCGCGCAAGGACTGGGAAGGTTCGATCCACACGCTCGGCCGCCTGTGCGCCACGCATGGCGTCAACCTCATCGCCATCGGCAACGGCACGGCCAGCCGCGAGACCGACAAGCTCGCCGCCGACCTCATCAAGCGCATCGCGCAGCTTTCGCCCGATACGCGGATCGAAAAGGTGGTGGTGAGCGAGGCGGGTGCGTCGGTGTACTCGGCCTCCGAGTTCGCGAGCAAGGAACTGCCCGAACTCGACGTGAGCCTGCGAGGCGCGGTCTCCATCGCGCGCCGGCTGCAGGATCCGCTGGCCGAGCTGGTGAAGATCGACCCCAAGAGCATCGGCGTGGGCCAGTACCAGCACGACGTCAACCAGAGCGAGCTGGCGCGCAGCCTCGACGCGGTAGTCGAAGACTGCGTGAACTCCGTCGGGGTGGACCTCAACACCGCGTCGGCACCATTGCTGGCGCGCGTGTCAGGCCTCAGCGGCGCAGTCGCTGCGAGCATCGTGCGCTGGCGCGACGCGAACGGTGCCTTCCGCAGCCGCCAGCAGCTGCTCGACGTGAGCGGCCTGGGGCCCAAGACCTTCGAGCAGGCGGCGGGCTTCCTGCGCATCCGGGGCGGCGACAATGCGCTGGACCAATCGGGCGTGCACCCGGAGACCTACCCGGTGGTCGAGCGCATCCTGGCCTCGGTGGGCAAGCCGGTGAACGAGGTCATGGGCCGCAATGACGTCATCCGCAGCCTCAAACCCGAGGCCTACGCCGACGAACGCTTCGGCGCGATCACCGTCAGGGACATCCTCGCCGAACTCGAGAAGCCCGGCCGCGATCCGCGTCCGGACTTCAAGGTTGCCCGATTCAACGAGGGCGTCGAGGACATTGCTGACCTCACGCCCGGCATGACCCTCGAAGGCACGGTGAGCAACGTGGCGCAATTCGGCGCCTTCGTCGACCTGGGCGTGCACCAGGACGGCCTCGTGCATGTGAGCCAGCTGAGCAACAAGTTCGTCAACGATGCGCGCGAGGTCGTCAAGGCAGGCGACATCGTCAAGGTGAAGGTGCTGGAGGTGGACCTGGCGCGCAAGCGCATCTCTCTGACCATGCGGCTGGATGCCAAGCCCGCCGGCAAGACCGATGCCCCGGGCAACAGCTTCCGTCCTGCTGGCCGCGGCGAGCGCATGCCGGCCGCCGGGGCGCGCCAGGGTTCCGTGGCTCCGCAATCCGCAATGGCCGCGGCGTTCGCCAAGCTCCAGTCGAAGCGCTGAAGGGCGGCTTCCGGTGCCCGACTCGGCTCCCGCGTTCGGCCCTAACATCGCGCCCCGGCCTTTTGCCGAGGGCCATAGCAACAGCACGGAAGGAGATCGCATGAACTTGTTCGCTTGCCTGGCCGCCGTGGCCGTCATCGCCTCGCTCGCCGGTTGTGGTGGGCCGCACCACACGATGCAGATGCAGGGCTCCGGGCCGTCTGCCGTGGCGGTGCTCGAGCCGACCCGCGGCAACCAGGCCGCGGGCACGGTGACGTTCGAACAGCGGGGCACCGAGGTGTTGGTCGTTGCCCATGTCACCGGCCTCAAGCCCAACCAGGAGCATGGCTTCCATGTCCACGAGAAGGGCGACTGTTCCAGCGGCGACGGCACCAGCGCTGGCGCCCACTTCAATCCGGCCAGCAAGCCACACGGCCCGCAGCACGCCGAGCATCACGCGGGGGACATGCCGGCGCTGAAAGCCGACGCGAGCGGCATGGCTGATGTCCGGTTCGTCCTCTCCGATGTGAGCATCGGATCCGGCTCCGCCGACCTCATCGGGAGGGGCGTCATCGTTCACGCCAACCCCGACGACTACAAAACTCAGCCCACCGGCAACGCAGGTGCGCGCATCGCCTGCGGTGCCATCAAGGCGCGTTGAGCGGGAGCACGCAGAGCTGGCCGGGGGGGGCACGAGGCCTGGCATACAATCAGCCTTTCACGAACAAGGGCGAGAAAGGCATGTCGGTTATGACACCGCGAACTTCCCCTCAGCGCACCCTGGTGTAGCTGGCCGCGGCTCGTCTCGAAACATTCTTTTTCTACCCCACACCTCAAAAGCGCGGCTCGTTCCGCGCTTTTTTGTTTGCCTCTGGAGCTTCGATGATCGCGATCCAATTGCCTGACGGTTCCCGCCGCGAGTACCCCGGCCCGGTGACCGTGGCCGAGGTGGCGCAGTCCATCGGCAGCGGCCTGGCCAAGGCGGCCCTCGCCGGGCGCATAGGCCAAGGCGGTGCGGCCCGCATCGTGGACACGACCTTCTGCATTGACCGCGACACCACCTTGTCCATCGTGACGGACAAGGATCCGGAAGGCCTGGAGATCATTCGCCACTCCACCGCCCACCTCCTGGCCTACGCCGTCAAGGAGCTCTTCCCCGATGCTCAGGTGACCATCGGCCCGGTCATCGAGAACGGCTTCTACTATGACTTCGCGTACAAGCGGCCCTTCACTCCCGAGGACCTGGTTGCCATCGAATCCAAGATGGCCGAACTCGCGAAGAAGGACGAGAAGGTCGTGCGCCGCGTGCTGCCGCGCGACGCGGCCGTGGCGTATTTCAAGGACATCGGCGAGCACTACAAGGCTGAAATCATCGCGAGCATCCCTCCGGGAGAGGAGGTGTCCCTTTATCGCGAAGGTGCCTTCGAGGACCTGTGCCGAGGCCCGCATGTGCCCAGCACGGGCAAGCTCAAGCATTTCAAGCTGATGAAAGTGGCGGGCGCTTACTGGCGCGGCGACCACCGCAACGAGATGCTGCAGCGGGTGTACGGCACGGCATGGGCCACCAAGGACGAGCTGCAGAACTATCTGCTCCAGCTGGAAGAAGCCGAGAAGCGAGACCATCGCAGACTGGGCCGGGAGCTGGACCTGTTCCATATCGACGACCATGCGCCGGGCGTCGTGTTCTGGCACCCGCGCGGCTGGCAGGTATGGCAGCAGGTGGAACAGTACATGCGCGCGCTGTATCGGGACAACGGATACCAGGAGGTGAAGGGACCGCAGCTGCTCGACAGGAGCCTGTGGGAGAAGACCGGGCACTGGGACAAGTACCGGGAGAACATGTTCACCACGGAGTCGGAAAAGCGCGACTACGCGCTCAAACCGATGAATTGCCCCGGCCATGTGCTCATCTACAAGCAGGGCATCAAAAGCTACCGGGACCTCCCGCTGCGGTTCGGTGAGTTCGGCCAGTGCCATCGCAACGAGCCCAGTGGCGGCCTGCATGGCCTGATGCGTGTACGGGGGTTCACTCAGGACGATGGGCACATCTTCTGCGCGGAGGACCACATCCTCCCCGAATGCGTCGCCTTCACGGCCCTCCTGCAGAGGGTCTACGGGGACTTCGGCTTCACGGACATCATCTACAAAGTGGCCACGCGGCCCGAGGCTCGCATTGGCTCCGACGAGGTCTGGGACAAGGCCGAAGTGGCGCTCATCGAAAGCCTGCAGGCTTCAGGCTGCGAGTTCACCATTTCGCCTGGCGAGGGTGCCTTTTATGGCCCGAAGATCGAGTACACGCTCAAGGATGCGATCGGGCGGCAGTGGCAGTGCGGCACGATTCAGGTCGATTTCTCCATGCCCGGTCGCCTGGGGGCGGAATATGTCGCTGAAAACAGCGAACGTCGCACACCCGTGATGTTGCACCGCGCGATCGTGGGTTCGCTGGAGCGCTTCATCGGCATCTTGATCGAGCAGCACGCCGGCGCCTTGCCCGTGTGGTTGGCGCCGGTGCAGGTGGTGGTTCTCAACATCACGGAAAACCAGTCGGACTACGCCCTTGAAGTGATGAAATCGCTGCAAAAACAAGGGCTTAGAGCTGAATGTGATTTGCGGAACGAAAAAATCACCTATAAAATCCGCCAGCATTCGATGCAGAAGGTTCCGTTTCTCCTCGTCGTCGGTGACAAGGAGAAGGCCAGCGGAGCCGTTGCGGTGCGTGCCCGGGGCAACCAGGACCTGGGTGTGATGAGCCTGGCGGAGTTTCAGGCGAAGATCACCAGCGACATCGCCCACAAGGTGTGATCCAGGCCGCGTGTGCGGCATGGCTCGCAGTCGTCATTGTTTGGGAGTCCGAGGGCCTTGGATTCCGCTGAGAGGTTCTGACCATCGCTACTTTTGCTGACCGCCGTATTCCAAACGTCGAGCGCAAGCATCGACTCAACCGGGAAATCACGGCTCCGGAAATCCGCCTGAACGGCGTGAACAACGAGCCCCTGGGCATCGTCCCCCTGCCGGAGGCGTTGCGCATGGCGGGAGACCTGGACGTTGATCTCGTCGAGATTGCGGCTCAGGCCGATCCCCCGGTGTGTCGCCTCATGGACTACGGCAAGTTCAAGTACCAGGAGCAAAAGCGAGCGGCAGAAGCCAAGGCCAAGCAGAAGATCATCGAGGTCAAGGAAGTGAAGTTCCGCCCCGGTACCGACGAGGGCGACTACCAGATCAAGATGCGCAATCTGCGCCGCTTCATCGAAGAAGACGGGGACAAGGGCAAGGTGACCCTGCGGTACCGCGGCCGCGAAATTACACACCAGGACATTGGCATGCGCCTGTTGGAACGCATACGCGACGAACTGGCGGATGTGGCGGTAGTTGAGAACATGCCGAAGCTCGAAGGACGCCAGATGATCATGGTGCTGGCCCCGAAGAGGAAGTAGAGAATTTCGGCGTCCGCGCAAGCGGCGCCTTGATGGGTTCAGCAGCCCGGTGTGGTCGCCGGGCAGTTGGAGAGAAGCGTCTGAAGGCCAACAAGACGGCAAGCCTTGCCGGCGCCTGCAGCGCAAATCACAAAGGAGCAGTCATGCCCAAGATGAAGACCAAGAAGAGCGCGGCCAAGCGGTTCCGCGTTCGCCCGGGTGGCACCGTCAAGCGGGGCCAGGCGTTCAAGCGCCACATCCTCACCAAGAAGTCCACGAAGAACAAGCGCCACCTGCGTGGCGCCGTCGCCGTGCACGAGACCAACATGGGCCACATCGCACAGATGATGCCCTTCGCTGGCCTCTAACCCGCTTCAAGGAGAAGATCCATGCCTCGCGTCAAACGTGGCGTCACCG
>CBINBY010000035.1:0-45554 GCA_966248995.1 uncultured Burkholderiales bacterium
AAGGGTACGCAGCTAGACGGCTACTTCGACCTCGTGATCGCCGGCGACACGCTACCGCACAAGAAGCCCGACCGCCGGGTGATCGACCACGCGCTGCACGCCATGCACGCAAGCCAGGAGGAGTTCGCCCATGTCGGCGACTCCGCCATCGACGTGGAGACCGCGCGCAACGCCGGCGTGGCAGCCTGGGCCGTACCGCACGGCTACAACGGCGGCTTGCCCATCGAGACCGCCAAGCCGCAACATCTCTTTCGCAATCTGCCCGAGATCGCCGAGCACGTCCTGGCGCACCGGCTGCAGCCCATGCCCATGGACGCCGTGCTCGCGCGCCATTCCTGAAAGGAGACTTCATGTTCCGCGCTGTCCTCTGGGACGTCGACGGCACCCTCGCCGAAACCGAACGCGATGGCCATCGCGTGGCGTTCAACCTCGCCTTCGAGCACTTCGGCCTGCCCTGGCAATGGGACGAAACGACCTACGGCGTGCTGCTGGCGGTCAGCGGGGGACGCGAGCGTCTCCTGCACGACATGGCCCGGCGGCCCGATGCGCCCGCCACCCTGACCGAGCGCCAGGCGATGGCGACCGCCATCCATGAATGCAAGACGCGCATCTACACGGAGCTCGTCCGCGACCGCGGCATCCCGCTGCGCGAGGGGGTCGAGTCGCTGATCGACGAGTGTCGCCATGCAGGTGTGCGCACCGCCGTGACCACCACGACCAGCCGAGCGAGCATCGAGGCGCTGCTGCGCGCCCATTGGGGCCCAAGCTGGCGCGACCGGCTCGATGCCCTGGTCTGCGGTGATGACGTTTCCAGCAAGAAGCCGAATCCCGAGGCCCATCGGCTGACCTTGCAGGCCCTCGGCCTGGGCCCGCTCGAAGCGCTCGCGGTGGAGGACTCGCCCGGCGGCGCGGCCGCGGCGGTGGCGGCCGATATCCCGGTGGTGGTCACGCGCAGCCATTACTTCGCCACCGCGCCCATTGACGAGGCGCTCGCGATCGGTCCCGGCATGCACCAGCGCATGGGATGGCACCCTGCCCTGGATGCGAGCGACACCGACGGGCCGGTGACGCTGGAAGACCTGCGCGACTGGTACCGCACCATGGCCTGCGTGTCGGCATTTCCCTGACGCGTCGGGTCGCCCGCACAGGCCGCCGAAAGGGGCCCGCGAAGGGGGGCCGCCGAAGGCCAGGAACGGCGTTTGCCGCTCCGTAGGTCTCCCCTTTCCTGGACCTGGAGGCCGAGATGTTCCGCAAACTGCAAACCCTTTGCACCGTCGGCGCCATCGCCATCGGTGCAGGCCTGCCCATGGCCATGGCGCAGACCACAACGACCAGCCCGTCCACATCGACCAGCCCCTCGCAGGGCACGAGCCCGTCACAGACCACCTCACCATCGACCACACCTTCCGGAACGACCGCCACGCCGGGCACGATGTCGCCGGGTGACACGGGCACCACGGGGTCGCCCTCGACACCCGCAACGCACCCGACGCTGCGAAGCAACCCCACCACCTCGCCCGATTCGTCGACCTCGGGCGGCGTCACCAGTGGGCGCGAAGCGAAGTCGCTCGAAGAGGCCAAGCAGGTGTGCAAGAACCTGACCGGCGAACTCGCGCAGCGCGAGTGCATGAAGAAGGCCGAGGAAGACGAGATGAAGCGCCAGTCGTCCAGCCCGTCGGGGTCATCGACGTCGTCGTCGACGTCTTCCACGACCTCGCCTTCGCCCTCCACGTCGACCTACCCGACGTCGCCCACGTCTCCTTCCACGGGTAGCACGCAGCCGTCGACGTCCCGGTAACGGGCGAGCCGGCTCTTGCGGCACGGCTGCGCCACGGGCTGCTGCAAAAAGCTTGAACTGGACAGGTGCATCGCGCGTCTGGTGCTGCATGGCACCAGGCGCGCGGGCGTGCGTATAACGCTCAAGAGATGCGACTTATCGACCGATACGGGTGGCGCAAGCCGTGGAACAGTGTGTCGTCGACAGGGCGGCCGGCTGGGCTTGTGCGGTCGAGGGAAGTGTCTCTATGCAGTTGCTGTGGGTTCGCAGGGTCAGCCTCGTGCACCGGGTGGTGATCGGGTTTTCGGTGATGGCTGTCATGACCTTGGTCGTCGGGGGTGGTGCGGCATGGGCGCTGGCACGCGCCGGGGACGCTGCCCACCAGTGGTCATCGATCGTCGGCCTGGGCACCGCCCTGGCGTGCGCTTGGGCGGTTGGCGCGGGATGGGTGATCCGGGCCAGCATCAAGGCCACGGTGGAGCCCACGGTGGAGTGCGTGATGCGCATCGCCGGTGGCGACCTCGAAACCCGCATCGACTCGCCCGGCAAGGATGAGATCTCCTGGCTGCGCCACGAGCTCAACTCGATGCGCAAGAAGCTGCGCACGGCGGTGCTGCAGGTGCGTGAAACCGTGGAGGGCGTGAACACCGCCTCAGCGGAGATTGCCGAAGGCAACACCGATCTCTCCTCGCGCACGGAGAGCCAGGCCAGCGCGCTGCAGCAGACGTCGAGTTCCATGCAGCAGCTGGCCGACACCGTGCAAGCGAACACCCAGAGCACGCGCGAGGCACGGGACCTGGTCACGCAGTCCAGCGACGTGGCCCAGCGGGGCGCCGAGCGCATGCGCCAAGTGGTGGAGCGCATGGCGGAGATCCACACGAGCGCGGCACGCATCGGCGACATCGTGGGCGTGATCGACGGCATCGCGTTCCAGACCAACCTGCTGGCGCTCAATGCGGCCGTGGAGGCCGCTCGCGCGGGCGAGCACGGCCGGGGCTTCGCGGTGGTTGCCTCCGAGGTACGCGGACTGGCTCACCGAACGACCACCGCGGCCCGCGAGATCAAGACGCTGATTGCCGATTCGACCGGCAAGGTCGAGTCCGGCACCCAGCTGGTGGACGACGCCGGCCGCACCATGCAGGACATCGTGGACGCCGTGCAGCGCGTGTCGCAGCTCATCGCCCGCATCGCCGAAGCCGGCCAGACGCAGGGCAGCGGCATCGGCCAGATGAACCAGGCCATCGCTCAGCTGGACAACATGACGCAGCAGAATGCCGCCCTGGTCGAACAGCTCGCCGCCGCCGCACAGTCGCTGCGCGGCCAGTCGGGTCGGCTGTCGGAAGCGATGGGCTCGTTCCGGGTGCAGGCGTAGCCCGGTTCAACCGGCGTGCCGAGGCGCCCCGGCCTCGGCCGAGCAGCGCTCCACCATCGTCGTGATCGCCCGCGAGCGGCACCTTTGCGCCAGCGTTTCCAGCCGCGCGGCGAAAGCCTCGTACCTCGTGTCCATGCGCCGCAGATGCGCCGCCCGTTCCTCGATGGTGCGCATGTTGCCGATGCGGGCCAGCCGACGCAGCACGGCGATCTCCTCGGCAGGCGGCAGGACCAGCCCCTCGATGTCCGTCTCGTCCGGCCGGGTGGGGTGCGGCGCGGTGTCGTCCTGCACCCAGCTGACCTGCATGAGCCGGCCCATCGCATCGAGCAGCGCCCTGTACTCGATCGGCTTGGCGATGAACGCGCTCGCGCCCGCCTCGTCGCAGCGCGCCTCCACCTCGCGGCTCGCGCTGGCCGAGGTGGCGATCACGGGCACCTGGGACAGCCGGGGGTCGGCGCGCATGTGCCGCATCGCCTGCAGGCCGCTCATCACGGGCATCGCCACGTCCATGATCACCAGGTCCGGCGGGAGCGCGCGAATCTGTTCCAGGGCCATACGTCCATCGGACGCCGCGTGCACGTCGAAGCCCATTGCCGAGAGGGTGTCGACGAGCATGTCGCGGTTGGCCGACACGTCATCGGCCACCAGCACCCGGCGCCGGGGACCGTCGCAGCGCAGGGCATGGTCGGCGCAAGGCGCGAGCGCGGCTGGCGCCTGCGCCGCGGGCACTTCGAGCTCGAACGAGAACACGCTTCCGCGACCCGGCTCGCTGCGGACATCGATGGTGCCGCCCATGAGGCGCACCAGCTCGCCGCTGATGGCCAGGCCCAGCCCCGCCCCGCCCTCACGGTGACCCTCCGCGGCAACCTGCTCGAACGGCCTGAACAGGCGTCCCATCTCGGAGGCTTCGATCCCGATGCCGCTGTCGTGCACCTCGAAGCGCAGCCGCGCCATGGCCTCCATGCCCTCCACGGGGGAAGTACCGCTGCCCGTGACCGGCAACGCCCTCACGTGCAGCTCGACGCGGCCCCTGTCGGTGAACCGCACCGCGTTGGACAGCAGGTTGAGCAGCACCTGCCGCAGCCGCCGCTCATCGAGCCACACCATCTCGGGCAGCAAGGCATCGGGCCAGTAGTGGTACTCCAGGTCCTTCTCCTCGGCCTTGACGCGAACGTTGTCGGACACGAGCTGCAGCAACATGGGCAGGTGCACTTCACCGGGAAAGAGTTCCAGCCTCGCGGCATCGATGCGCGCGATGTCGAGGATGTCGGTGATGAGCATGAGCAGGTGCTGGCCGCTCTCTTCGATCGTGCGCAGCTGCCGCGCGTGGCGTTCGTCGAGCGACTTGTCTCGCAGCAGCAGTTGTGCGAAGCCGAGGATGCCGTTCAGGGGCGTGCGCAGCTCGTGGCTCATCTGGGCAAGAAACCGCGTGCGCTCTTTCGCGAGATCCGTCGCCTCGGCCAGTGCCGCCTCGCCCGCGGCCTCGCTGGCCTTGCGCTCGCTCACGTCCCGGGCCACGCCCAGCGTGCCGAGCACGGTGCCGTCCTCGTCGACCATGGCGGCCTTGTGGGTCTCCAGCCAAACGGTGGTGTTACCGGTCCTCAACGCCTCCTCTCGCATCCTGCAATCGCGAGAGGCCATGACCTGCAGGTCATCTTCGCGATAGGCCTGCGCGAGCGCGGGCGACCACAGCTCGTCGTCCGTCTTGCCGATCATCTGCGCCACGGTGAGCCCGCAAGCCTTGGCCGCGGCCTGGTTGACCGCCAGATAGCGGCTCTCGGTGTCCTTGAGCCAGGCCCACATCGGCACCATGTCGAGCAGGGTCCGGAGGTAGCGTTGCTGCTGGCGCAGCTCGGCGATGCACACCTGCGCAGAGCGCTCCTGCGGGGCGCGTTGGCGCAGCCGGTCCCCGATCGCCTCCATTGCCTCCTGCTCGTTGAGCGGAGCATGGTGCCCATTGCCGAGCCCCGCCATGCCGCCCAGCGCCTGCTCGCGCAAGGCACGGCACCTGTCATCGCCCTCCTCCACTGCGCGGCGCAGCAGGATGAAGGTGCCGGCGTACAGACCGACCACCAGGGTCGCCACCAGAGCCAGCAGGGCATGCGCTCGCAGCGCCTCGCCAGCCGCGGCCGCGGGCATTCCCAGCACATAGGCTGCGACGAGACCCATCAGGAACAGCACCAGCCCAAACCACGGCATCAGCCGCCTGTGCACGATCCTGCGCCCGGACGGGGCTTGCATGGACGCTTTCACGGCGCCGGGTAGCACGGTGTCCTCACGAGCGCGGAGGCCACCATGGCGCCCTCCGCGGCACCCGGCGGCAAAGTCTGATCGTCCATGCACTCCGATCCTCGGGGGGCTGCTTCGGAACCCCCACAAGCCCTGCACTGGGCTACGCGGCAGTATGGCACCGACGCCACTGCGCAAGGCACCGGAAGCCGCATTTGCCATGCAAGACGCAGAGGGACATCATGGCAAGCGGGATCGCATGCACGAACCTGCGCGACGCGCTGCTCCGGGAGCACTGACATGAACACGGAACTCTCCGACAACCCCATGGGCCTCATGGGCTTCGAGTTCGTCGAATTCGCATCGCCCACCCCCGATGCGCTGGAACCGATGCTTGGGAAGCTCGGCTTCCAGCCGGTGGCGACTCACCGCTCCAAGGACGTGGTGCTGTACCGCCAGGGCGACATCAACTTCATCGTCAATCGCGAACCGCATAGCGCCGCAGCTTACTTCGCAGCCGAGCACGGCCCCTCGGCGTGTGGACTCGCGTTTCGCGTGCGCGATTCGCACCAGGCCTACAAGCGCGCGCTCGACCTCGGCGCGCAACCCCTGGAGATGCCCACCGGGCCGATGGAACTGCGACTGCCCGCGATCAAGGGCATCGGCGGCGCACCGCTCTACCTCATCGACCGCTTCGAGGACGGCAAGTCCATCTACGACATCGACTTCGAGTTCATCGAGGGCGCCGACCGCCACCCCCGTGGACATGGGCTTCGGCTCATCGACCACCTCACGCACAACGTGTACCGCGGCCGCATGACGTACTGGGCGAGCTTCTACGAGAAGCTCTTCAACTTCCGCGAGCTTCGCTACTTCGACATCCAGGGCGAGTACACGGGCCTCGCGTCCAAGGCGATGACGGCGCCCGACGGCAAGATCCGCATCCCCCTCAATGAGGAATCCAAGAAGGGCTCGGGCCAGATCGAGGAGTTCCTCATGCAGTTCAACGGCGAGGGCATCCAGCACGTGGCGCTGCTCACGGACGACCTGTGCGCCACCATCGACGCCCTGGCGCTGGCCGGCGTGCCGCTCATGATGCCCCCCAACGACGTGTACTACGAGATGCTCGACGAGCGCCTGCCCGATCATGGCCTGCCCGTGGCCGAGCTCAAGACGCGCGGCATCCTCGTCGACGGCAGCACGAGCGGTGGCCGCAGGCGCCTGCTGCTGCAGATCTTCTCGCAACCCCTTTTCGGCCCGGTGTTCTTCGAGTTCATCCAGCGCCAGGGCGACGAGGGCTTCGGCGAGGGCAATTTCAAGGCGCTTTTCGAGTCGATGGAGCGCGACCAGATCCGCCGAGGCGTGCTCGACGAAACCGCAGAATCGCGCGCATGAACATCCTTCACCGGGAAATGACCCCATGAACCTGGCCGATCGCACCGTCATGGTCACGGGTGCCGCGGGACGCCTGGGGCACGCCGTCGCCGCCGTCTTCGCGGAACAAGGCGCACGCCTGGTCCTGCTCGACCGCGATGCCGAATCGCTGGAAGAGGCCTACGGTGCCGACCCGCGCTGCCTGCTCGTGACGGCCGACCTGCTCGACGACGCGCAATGCCGGGCCGCGCTCGATGCGGCCTTGCAGAGATTCAAGCGCATCGACGCGCTGTGCCACCTGACCGGCGGCTTTCGCATGGGCGAGGCGGTGCACGAGACAAGCTCGTCGACCTGGAACTTCCTGTTCGACATCAACGCCCGCACGCTGCTGAACATCACGCATGCCGTCGTCCCGCACATGATCTCCGCGGGCGGTGGGCGCATCGTCACCGTCGGTGCGCAGGCGGCGCACAGGGGCATGGCCCGCATGGGTGCCTACTGCGCGGCCAAGAGCACCGTGATCCGTCTCACCGAGGCGATGTCGGCCGAACTGCGCGAGCAGCACATCAACGTGAACTGCGTCTTGCCCAGCATCATCGACACACCCGAGAACCGCGCGGCCATGCCCGATGCCGACCCCGCGCGCTGGGTCTCGCCTCGATCGCTGGCGGAAGCCATCGCGTTCCTCGCATCGGACGCGTCGCGCGCCATCCACGGCGCGGCAGTGCCGGTCACCGGGCTCAGCTGAGCTGCAGCAGCGCGGCGTACTCCACGGCCACGGCCGCTGCCAGCCTCGCGTTGTTCAGCACGAGCTGGATGTTGCTCTGCAGGCTGCCACCGCCCGTGAGGGCGTTGACCCGATCGAGCAGGAAGGGCGTGATCGCCTTGCCGCGGATGCCCTGTGCACTGGCCTCGGCGCAGGCCTGCTCGATGGCGCGGTCCACCATGTCCCGTGGCATGGCGTACTGAGGCGCAATGGGATTGGCGATGACGAGGCCACCCGCGAGGCCGAGATCCCACTGGGCCTTCATCGCGCGCGCCACCTCGGCGGCCTCTTCGAAACGCGAGTCCACTCGCAAGCCACTGTCTCGCACATAGAACGCGGGAAACGTGTCGGTGCGGTAGCCCATGACCGGCACGCCGTGGGTTTCGAGGTATTCCAGCGTCAGGCCGAGATCCAAAATGGATTTCGCACCGGCGCACACCACAGCCACCGGCGTGCGGGCCAGTTCCTGCAGGTCTGCCGAGATGTCGAAGCTGCTGGGCGCGCCGCGATGCACGCCGCCGATGCCGCCGGTGGCGAACACCCGGATGCCGGCCAGCGCAGCGACGATCATGGTTGCAGCCACGGTCGTCGCACCTGTGCCGCCGCGCGCCACCAGCAGCGCGATGTCGCGTCGGCTTGCCTTGACCACATCGGAACCTTGGCGCGCGAGCTGCCGAATTTCATCGCCACTCAGGCCCGCCTTCAGCCGGCCCGCCACGATGGCACAGGTGGCGGGCACCGCGCCGTGGGCGCGCACCTCCGCCTCGACGGCCAGGGCCGTCTCCATGTTCTGCGGCCACGGCATGCCATGGGCCACGATGGTCGACTCCAGCGCGACCACCGGCCGCGCCGCGGCAAGCGCTGAAGCGACGTCGGGGTGCAGGTCCAGCAACGGGTTCATGGGCTGGGGTTTCCTCTCTTGAGTCAACGCCGGGTCGCCCCCAGTTGACTCGCTTCCCTCGGGGGGCGGGCTGGGCGCAGCCCGGACCTGGGGGCGCTCAGAAATCACACCTTCTCAGTACAGCACCCGGCACCGGATGGTGCCGGGGATCGCGCACAGGTCTGCGAGCGCCACGGTCTGCGCGCTGCTGTCGATGTCGGTGACCACGTAGCCCACCTCGTCGTTGGTCCGCAGGTATTGCGCGTCGATGTTGATGCCGGCCCCGGAGAACGATTCATTGATGCGCGCCATCACGCCCGGCACGTTGTGGTGGATGTGCAGCACGCGCGAACGTCCGGTGTGCTCCGGCAGCGTCACCTCGGGGAAGTTCACTGCCGACGCCGTGGAGCCGTTGTTGCTGTAGCGGATGAGCTTGGCCGCCACCTCGCGCCCGATGTTCTCCTGGGCCTCGGCGGTGGAGCCGCCGATGTGCGGCGTGAGCAGCACGTTGTCGAAGCGCGCGAGCGGCGATTCGAAGCGCGAATCGTTGCCCTGGGGCTCCACGGGGAAGACGTCGATCGCCGCGCCGTGCAGGTGCTCCGCCTGCAGAGCCTGCGTGAGGGCGTCGATGTCGACCACGGTGCCGCGGGAGGCATTGATGAGGTGGCTGCCCGGCTTCATGAGCGCCAGCTGCGCGGCGCCGATCATGTTGGAGGTGGACGGGGTTTCGGGCACGTGCAGGCTCACCACGTCGGCGCGCGACAGCAGGTCGGCCAGCGTGGGCATCTGCCGTGCGTTGCCCAGAGGCAGCTTGGTCTCGATGTCGTAGAAGAGCACCGTCATGCCCAGCTGTTCGGCCAGCACGCCGATCTGCGTGCCGATGTGGCCGTACCCCACGATGCCCAAGGTCTTGCCGCGCACCTCGAAGGACCGCTCGGCGCTCTTGGTCCACCCATTGCGGTGAAGCACGGCGTTCTTCTGCGGAATGCCGCGCATGAGCATGATGATCTCGGCCAGCACCAGCTCCGCCACGCTGCGCGTGTTGGAGAACGGTGCGTTGAACACCGGGATGCCGCGTCGCATGGCCGCGCGCAGGTCGATCTGGTTGGTACCGATGCAGAAGGCGCCGATCGCGGCCAGCTTGGGCGCGCGCTCCAGCACCGCTTCCGTGAGGTGCGTGCGCGAGCGGATCCCGAGGAAATGGGCATCGGCGATCTGTTCGGCCAGCGCATCGCCGGCCAGCGCCTTCGGCCCGGTCACCACCTGGGTGTAGCCGTCCTGTCGGAGGGTCTCCACCGCGGACGCGTGGATACCTTCGAGCAGCACGAACTTGAGCTTTTCCTTGGGAACGGACAGGCGGGTGGTCATGGCAGGCTCCGGAAAGCATGAAGCGTACGCGAGGCCGCGGTGCCTCCGTCAGGCAAGGCCTTGCCCCGTCCCGCCAGGCACAGGGCTTGGCGCAGGGCCAGGCAACTCAGGTGGCCCGGTACAGCGCCTGCGTTGCCTTGGGCGTCACGCCCATCTCAGCGCGGAACAGGAGCTCATCGGTCGCCCGCAGGCGCCGGCACACTTCGCGGCCGATGTTCATCTGGATCAGGGCGAACTGCTCGAGGTCCTGCTCGAACAGCCGCAGCAGGTGCTCGGGCTTCAGTTCGATGGCGGTGCACGCTTCGACAGCCTTCACCGAGGCGCTGCGAGGCAGCAGGTCCATGAGCGCCATCTCGCCGAAGCAATCGCCGCGCTGGAGTTCCCTGAGGAGGAGTTCGCGCCCCTTCCAGCCCTTCAAGACGGCCGCGCGGCCCTGCTCGATCACATACATGCCCAGCGCGCCATCGCCTTCGCGGAAGAAATAGTCGCCGGCAGCCACGCCGACGGTGCTGGCCTGCTCCAGCAGGAAGCGCAACACATCCTCACGGATGGCGCCGAAGATCGGCATGCCTTGCATGAGCTCGATTCGCGTTGCCTGCATCGCGTCCACCTCCTGCAAGGACAACCGAAGTGCCGGGCCAGTGTATCCGCCGCCTCCCGTGCGCGGGGTTGCTTCCCCCGAGGACGTGCGCGATACAGCACCGCACTCTGCGACAGCACCCGTGGCCGTCAATCCGCCTTGCAGCCGGTGATGCGTCGATGCAGTGTGCGTCTGCCGGTATGACCCTGTTGTCGCGTGAGCTGACCGCCTTCAGCCGTAGAAGGCCTGCACCAGCCACAGCGCGAGCGCCGGCACGAAAAGCAGCAGCATGGTGCGCAGCACGTCGCTGACCAGGAAGGGCAGCACACCCTTGTAGGTCTCGTTCATGGATACGTCGCGCGCAATGCCGTTGACCACGTAGACGTTGAGCCCCACCGGCGGCGCGATGAGCCCGACGCCCACGGTCATCAGCACCAGGATGCCGAACCAGATGGCCTTCATCTCGGGCGCGAGACCCCACAGGTCCAGCGCCATGACGGCGGGAAAGATGACCGGGATCGTGAGCAGCAGCATCGAAAGCTCGTCCATCACGCAGCCGAGCACCACGTACATCAGCAGCACGCAGGCGAGGATGACGAGCGGGGCCACCTGCAGGTGGCCCACCCAGTCGGCCAGGCGCGCGGGCATCTGCGTGAGGGCGAGCGCGGCGTTCATCATGTCGGCACCCAGGAAGATCATGAAGACCATCGCCGAGGTTTCGGCCGTGCCGTAGAAGCTGCGCTTGATCCCCGCCAGATCCAGCTCGCGCTGGGCAAGGCCAGCGATGAAGGTGCCCAGCGCGCCGACGGCGGCGCCCTCGGTGGGCGAGAAGATGCCGCCGTAGATCCCTCCGAACACCACCAGGAAGATGAGCACGATGGGCCACACGCCCCACAGCGTGCGCATCCGCTCGCTCCAGGGCACAGGTTCGCTGGGCGTGGCGAACTCCGGCCGCAGCCGGGTGTAGAGCGCGATGACCACCACGTAGCCCACCGTCGCCAGGATGCCGGGCACCAGCGCGGCAGCGAAGAGCTTGGCGATGTTCTGCTCGGTGAGGATGGCATACACCACCAGTGGCACCGAGGGCGGAATGAGGATGCCCAGCGTGCCGCCGGTGGCCAGCGCCGCGGTGGACAGCCGCCCGTGGTAGCCGTGCGCCTTCATCTCGGGATAGGCCACCTGCGTGATGGTGGCCGAGGTCGCCACGGACGAGCCGCACACCGCCCCGAACATGGCCGCCGACAGGATGGCCGCCATGCCCAGCCCGCCGCGCACATGGCCCACGAAGGCCGCAGCCGCCCGAAACAGCGCGCGGCTCAGCCCGCCTTGCGTGGCGAACTGCCCCATGAGCAGGAAGAGCGGGATCACGCTCAGGTCGTAGACGGTGAGCCGCGCCACCGCCGAACCCTTGAGCGTGTTGAACAGGGCCGCGTCGTTGGTCATGGCCCAGTAGCCCACCGCACCGGGGATGAACATGGCCGCGGCGATCGGCACGCGCAGCGCCATGAGCAGCAGCATGCTGCCGAACATCGTCATGCCGACGGCGCCGCCGCTCATCGCGGCGGCTCCGAATAAGCCTGGCCACCCGTGAGATGGAGCTTGACCTGCACGAGCGCGATGAGCGCCGTGAGCGCCAGGCCCGGCGCGAGCACGGCGTAGGTCAGCCACATGGGCAGGTCGAGGATCATGGTCGTCTCGAGCGAATCGCGCACTGACACGGCACCAGCCGCCGTGCGCCACGCCAGCACGCCGCCCATGAAGGCCAGCAGCAGCGCGCCCATCGCGTCCAGCGCGCGCACCGTGCGCTCGGACGAACGCTGAGTGAAGAAGTCCACGATGATGTTGCTGCCATGCAGCTGCGCCCACGGCAGGCACAGCGCGATGGCCAGACCCACGCCGAACTGCGTGAGCTCCACGTCACCGGCGATCGGCTGGGCAAACAGCGCGCGGCCCGACACGCTCGTCACCACCAGCAGCGCCACCACGGACGTGACCAAGCCCCCTGCGATGGCGAACATGGCCGCGAGGCGCCGCAAGAGCATCGGCATGTCGTTCCCTTCCGGAAGAGCGCCACGCGGGGCAGCGCGGCGTCAGGGGCCGGCCCGCGCAATCTGTCGGGCCGGCGCATCACCTCATCAGCGCGCGTACTTCTTCAGCAGGTCCTTCGCGTCCTGCAGCATCTGCTTGCCGGGCAGGCCGCGCTTGTCCATGTCGGCCACCCAGGCCTCGTGCAGCGGCTGGCTCGCCTTGATCCAGTTCTGCGTCTCGGCCTCGGGCAGCTTGTAGAAGACGTTGCCACGGTCCACCGCGGGCTTGCGCCCGGCCGCCTGGCTCTCGTCCCAGGCCTTGCCCGCCAGGCCCGACAGCGCCGAGCCGCTGTTGCGATCGACAATGGCCTTCAGGTCGGCCGGCAGGGCGTCGTACTTGGCCTGGTTCATCGCGAGGATGAAGGTGGCCGAGTACAGCGCGGGCAGCGTGTCGGGCGTCTCGGTGTGGTACTTCACCATCTCGTGCAGCTTCACCGAGGGGATGATTTCCCAGGGCAGCAGGAAGCCGTCGATGGTGCCCTTGCTCACCGCGTCGGCCACGGCCGGCAGCGGCATGCCCACGGGCGCCGCGCCCAGCGCGGCCAGCAGCTTGTTGGTCTGCCGCGTGGGCGCGCGCATCTTCAAACCCTTGAAGTCGGCGAGCGTCTTGATGGGCTTGTCGCGCGTGTGCACGTAGCCCTCGTCGTGCAGGGCGAACATGAGCGGCTTGATACCCGGGAACTCCTTGGTGCCGTACTTCGTATAGAAGTCCCAGGCGGCCTTGGAGCTGCCCTCGGCATCGTGGTTGATGAAGGGCAGCTCGAACACCTCCATGATCGGAAAGCGCCCTGCCGTGTAGCCCGGCAGCGTGAAGGCGATGTCCACCACGCCGTCACGCGCCTGATCGATGAGCTGCGCGGGCGTGCCGCCCAGCTGCATGGCCGGAAACACCTGGCACTTGAGCCGGTTCCTGGACTCGCTCGCCAGCCTGTCGCACCACTGCTGGAGGATCTTCGTGGGCGGCATCGCTCCGGGCGGCCAGAAGTGATGGACCTTGAGCGTCACCTCCTGCGCCACGGTCCCGAGCGACCAGGCCGCGGCCGCCACAGCCAGAAGGAACTTGACTCGTGAGCTCATCGGGTTGCTCCTCGTGTGGTGAGCCGTGAGCCGAGCGTAGGAGCCCGCGCCTTGCGCCCGCTACAGGGTTGTCGGCAAGGCCGGCGACGGCAGTACGGTGGCCGCACAAGGGCCGAAGCCGATGCGCGCATGGCCCGGGCGTTCGCAAAAGGCACGCAGCGCGACGGTGTCGCCGTCCTGCAGGAAGGCTCGCGTCTCGCCGCCCGGCAGCGCGATCGGGGCCTGGCCGCCTTGCGTCAGCTCGATGAGCGATCCGCCCTGCCCCGCCTGGGGCCCCGACTGCGTGCCGCTGCCCAGCAGGTCGCCGGGCCGCAGGTTGCAGCCGTTGCTGCTGTGGTGCGCGACCAGCTGGGCCAGCGTCCAGTAGGCGTCGGCGAAATTCGATTGCGAGAGCTTCACCGCCGGGAGGCCGGCATCGCGCATGGCGAACGTCTGCAGCCAGACCTCCAGCGCGATGTCGATGGCGCCACGGTCGCGGTTTGCCGCGCTGTCGAGGTAAGGCAGCGGCGCCGGATCGCCCGCGGGCCGCCGGAACGGCACACGAAACGGCGCCAACGCCTCCATCGTCACGATCCACGGCGATAGCGTGGTGGCGAAGCTCTTCGCGAGGAACGGCCCGAGGGGCTGGTATTCCCAGGCCTGGATGTCGCGCGCCGACCAGTCATTGAGCAGCACCAGGCCGAACAGGTGATCCTCGGCGTTCGCCATGGCGATGGGCTGGCCCAGCTCGTTGCCGGGGCCGACGAGCACTCCGACCTCCAGCTCGTAGTCCAGTCGCTGGCTGGGGCCGAACTGCGGCTCGGGCGCCTCCGCTTTGGTCTGCCCCAGCGGGCGATGCACGTCGTGCCCACTGGGCACGATCGACGAGCTGCGGCCGTGGTAGCCGATGGGCACGTACTTGTAGTTGGGCAGGAGCGGCTGGTCGGGCCGGAACAGCCGCCCCACCGCGGTGGCGTGGTGGATGCCGGTGTAGAAGTCGGTGTAGTCGCCGATCTCACAGGGCAGCCCCATCACGACGTGCGTCTGCGGCAGCAGGCAGGGCTCCAGGCGCGAGCGCCACTCGCTGCCCTCGCGCAAGCCCTGCGAGAGCAGCGCGCGCACCGCACGCCGTGCCCGCGGGCCCTGGGCCAGGAAGTGGTTCATCTCGCCCTGCGCAAGCGGCATGAGCCATTCGAGCTGCTCGTCCGTCCAGCCCGGCTGCTCGGCCACCTGCGCCAGGTCGAGCACCTGCTCGCCTATGGCCACGCCGATGCGCCAAGGCTGCAGTCCGCCCGCGCGGCGAAACCGGCCGAAGGGCAGGTTCTGTATCGGAAAGTCGGTCCCCGCCACGTGGGCCGAGGGCACCCAGCTGCGCAGCGCCGGGTCGTGGGTGTCGTCGAGCATCGTGGTCATTGGAAGTGATCCTCCAGTGCGCGCCAGCAGTTGGCGTAAGAAACATCGAGCGCGCCGCAGCGCAGGGCGAACTCGGTCGGGCGCATGCGCCATCGGCTTTCGAACATGAACGCCAGCGTGTCGTCGAGCTTCTGAGGCGCGAGCGTCGCGTTCGTCGCCCTCTCGCAGGCTTCGGCGTCGGGGCCGTGCGGCACCATGGCGTTGTGCAGGCTCATGCCGCCAGGCAGGAAGCCCTCCGGCTTGGCGTCGTACTGGCCGCGCACCAGGCCCATGAACTCGCTCATCACGTTGCGGTGATACCAGGGCGGCCGGAAGGTGTCCTCGGCCACGAGCCAGCGCGGCGGAAAGATGACGAAGTCGCAGTTGGCAGTGCCCGGCGTGTCGGACGGCGACGTGAGCACGGTGAAGATCGACGGGTCCGGATGGTCGAAGCTGATCGATCCCATGGTGTTGAAGTGCGCGGTGTCGTACTTGAGTGGCACGAGGTTGCCGTGCCAGGCCACCACATCGAAGGGCGAGGCCTCGGCCTGCGACACCCACAACGCCCCGCCGAACTTGCGCAGCAGCCGGCACGGTTCGGGCGACGTGTCGTAGCGCGCCACCGGCGCGAGGAAGTCGCGCGGATTGGCGAGCCCGTTACTCCCGATGGGGCCCAGCTCGGGCAGCCGGAATGGTGCACCGTAGTTCTCGCAGACATAGCCACGTGCAGGCCCGTCCACCGCCACGCTGAATGCCATGCCGCGCGGCAGCAGCGCAATCTCGCCTGGCGAGACCTCCAGCGTCCCCAGCTCGGTGGCGATCGTGAGCCGCCCCTGCTGCGGCACGACGAGCATCTCGCCGTCGGCATTGACGAACGCGGCACCGGTCATCGAGCGGTTTGCCAGGTACAGGTGGGCTGCCATGCCGGCCTGCGCGTCGGGGTCGCCGTTGACCGCGATCGTGCGCATGCCGTCGATGAAATCCAGCGGCTCGGCAGGCACCTCGATGGGGTGCCAGCGCATGGGGTCGGGCGGCGCGGTTGCACCCTCGCGCGCACCGGTCTTCCAATGCGGCTGGGCATAGGCCTTGTAGCCGCCGCCGCGTGCCGAGGGCCGCCGGCGGTACAGCCAGGTGCGCCGGTTCTCGGCCCTCGGCGCCGTGAAGGCCGTGCCCGACAACAGTTCCGCGTACAGGCCGCGCGCCACCTTCTGCGGGCTGTTGCGGCCCTGCGGCAGCGTGCCGGGCACCGCCTCGCTGCTGAAGTGGTTGCCGAAGCCGGATTGGTATCGGAGGTGATCTTCCATGGCGGGTTCGTTCACACCTTTCCTTCAGTCGACCCGGCCGGCGGCGCGGGCCAGTTGCAGCGCCTCCTTCAGCACGGCCGGCGAGCCGATGTGATTGGCCAGGAGCAGCACCAGCCGCGCGTTGAGCGCGTGGCTTTGCGCGGCATCCAGGCCACGATGGATCTCGATCAGCGCCTCGTAGAAGTCGTCGGGCATTTCGAGGTGGGGGTCGGTGATCAGCATGGCGTGGCCTCGGCGACGGATACGGGCACCCCGGCAGCCTTCCAACCGCAGGCGCGATCCAGTGCGTCGCGCACCGCGGCTTCGCTCGGGCAGCGCCAGCGCGCGGCCACATGGGTATCGGGGCGCATCAGGTATGCGGTGCCCGGCTGTGCGTCGTAGCGTTGCCGTGCCAACCCTTGCGGGTCGCTGAGCCCATCACCGTCGATGGTCAGTGTGTGCAGCGGCAAGGCACGTGCCCATTCGGGCGCTGCACCGAACACCAGCAGCGTGAAGTCCGGCCCCAGCTCGCGCAGCAGCCAAGTGGGCCGGCCGTTGCGCGCCAGCGGTGCATCGAGCGCCGGCGCGCCGGGCACCATGCGGCCTTCGAAAGGTTCGCAGTCCTGCGTACTGAGGGCCGAGCGGGCGAGCGTCGCAGGCACCGAAAGGCGACCGCTGTTGACCAGCCGGCGGGCGAAGGCGTGGTGGCGCGAAAGGTCCAGCACCGCATCGCGAAACAGCCGGCTCACCTCGCTCTTGGGCGTGATGAAGTCGGTGGAGCGCGTGCTGTTGAGGATGTTCTCGTCGGCCGCGTGCTCGCGCTCTCGGGCATACGTATCCAGCAGCGCATCGGGCGATTCACCACGCAGCACCCGGGCCAGCTTCCAGGCCAGGTTCTCCGCGTCCTGCACGCCGGAATTCGCGCCGCGAGCCCCGAAGGGCGACACGCCATGCGCCGCATCGCCCGCGAAAAGCACCCGCCCATGGCGAAAGCTCTGCAGCCGCTGACACGCGAAGGTGTAGACGCTCGCCCATGCCAGCTCCACCTCGCGATCGCCCGCACCAATGCTCTCCAGCACCGCTTTTACACGCGGCATGACGTGCTCCGGCCGGCGCTCCCGCTCGGGATCCGCATCCCAGCCGAGCTGGAAGTCCATGCGCCACACGCCGTCGGCCTGCTTGTGCAGCAGCGTGCTCTGCCCCGGGTGGAACGGCGGGTCGAACCAGAAGCGACGCTCGCAGGGCAGCTCCAACCCGGAGATGCGCACGTCAGCGATGAGGAAGCGGTCCTTGAACACGCGGCCAGAGGTGTGCAGGCCCAGCATGCCGCGCATCGGCGAGCGCGAACCGTCGCACGCGCACGCGTAGCTCGCCGACAAGCGGTAAGACCCGTCCGGCGTGTCGACCGTGAGCAGCACCCGATCCGCGCCCGCGTCGAGACCCACCACGGTGTTCTTCCAGCGAATCTCCAGATTCGGCAGCGACATCGCACGCTCCACCAGCAGGCCCTCCACGTAGTACTGCTGCAGGTTGATGAACGCGGGCCGCTCGTGGCCCGGGTCGGGCAGCAGGTCGAATCGGTAGACCTCCTCGTCATGGAAATACACCCGGCCCACGTGCCACGACACGCCGCGCGCGACGATCTGATCGCCGCAACCGAGGCGGTCGAAGATCTCCAGCGTGCGCTGGGCAAAGCAGATGGCGCGCGAGCCGGTGGACAACCGATGGTCGTTGTCGAGCAGCAGCACGCGGATGCCCCGCTGGGCCAGATCGATCGCGAGGCTCAGGCCCACCGGGCCCGCGCCGACAACCACCACGCCGTGGTGCACCGGTTCGGCCGAGGACTGATCCGCGCTGCGGCGGTAGTCGAACTCCAGCGACTGGTAGTCCACATCAGGCAACGCGCCCATGTCTCAGGGCTCCAGCTCCTGCCACATGGCCTGGTCTCGCTCGGCCGTCCAGATGCGAGGGTCGGGGTGCTGCGTTGCCTCGTCCATCGCACGGGTCACGTCGAAAGGCATGCAGTGGTCGAAGATCACCCACCGCCCGTACTTCGGCGACAGCGCGGCATGCGTTTCCTTGTAGACCGTGCGCAGGTCCTTGCCGGCTGCCACGCCGGCCTTCACGCTGGCGTACAGGTCGCTCACGAAGGCACGTGTGCCCGCCAGGCCTTGTTGCACCATTGCCGGCGTGGTGAGCGCCGCACCCCGGCCCGGCACCAGCTTTCCGGGCTGCAATGCGGCGATGCGGTCCAGCGTGTGGGGCCAATCCTGGAAATAGGCGTCGCCGGCGTACGGCGTGGCGCCAAACTCCACCAGGTCGCCGCTGAAGAGAATCTTTTCCTGCGGCAGCCACGCCACCGTGTCGCCCTTGGTGTGGCCGCGGCCCAGTTGCATGAGGCGCACCTCGAGCTGGCCGAGCCAGAGCGTCATCTCGCCCTTGAAGGTGAGGGTCGGCCAGGTGAGGCCCGGGATGGTCTCGACCGCACGGAACAAGCGCGGAAAGCGCTCGATCTCGCTCTTCATGTCGGCCTCGCCGCGCTCGACGATGAGGTCGTAGGTGTCCTGGCTCGCGATGATTTCCTGCGGTTCGTACGCCGAGGCGCCGAGCACGCGCACCGCGTGGTAGTGGCTCATCACCACGTACTTGATCGGCTTGTCGGTCACCTCGCGGATACGGCGGATCACGTCCCGGGCCATCATGGGTGTGGCCTGGGTGTCGACCACCATGACCGCGTTGTCTCCCACGATGACGCCCGTGTTCGGGTCGCCCTCCGCGGTGTAGGCATACGCGCGATCCGAAAGCTGCGTGAAGCTGACCTGCTTCTCGGTGAGGTCGGCCTGGCTGGCGAAAGCTTTGCTCATCGGGCACCCCGTTCGGCATGAACAAATTCATTTGTCATTCGCGAACAAGCCGATCTTAGTCGCCAAGTTCGCGAAGGTCTAATCTGCTTGATTAGGTATAAACGCGACCATGGTCATCCGAACATTGCCGGCATCCCGCGTGCCGGGCGACGGCAGCACCGAGCGCGAGCAGCGTGGCATCCAGAGCGTGGAAGTCGGCGGCCAGCTGCTGCTGGCATTGGCCCATTCCGGCCGGCCCATGGCGCTCAAGGATCTGGCGCGTCAGGCGGGCATGTCCCCGGCCAAGGCCCACCCCTACCTCGTCAGCTTCGGCAAGCTCGGCCTCATCGCGCAGGACGAGGGCAGCGGCCGCTACGGGCTGGGTCCGCTGGCGCTGCAGCTGGGGCTCATCAGCTTGCAGCAGTTCGACCCGGTGCGGCTGGCCACGCCGTTGCTGCGCCAGCTCGCGCAGGAGCTGGGGCACACCGTCGCCATCGCGGTCTGGGGCAACCGTGGAGCGACCATCGTGCGCATCGAGGAAGCGCCCAGCCCCGTGCACGTGAACATGCGGCATGGCACCGTCATGAGCCTGCGTGGCACGGCCTCGGGCATGCTCTTCGCGGCCCACCTGCCGCGCGAGACGGTCGAGGCCGCGCTGGTCGAGGAGCGGACAGCCGGAATCGACGAGGGGCTGGAGGCGGCGTGGGCAGAGATCCGCCGTCAGGGCGTGAGCCGGACCAATGGCGGCGCCATCCCCGGCGTGAGTGCGATGGCAGCACCGGTTTTCGACGACGCGGGCCGCATCGTGTTGAGCCTCACGGCCATCGGCCCCACGGCCATCTTCGACACGCGCTGGGAGGGGGTGGTGAGCACGGCGCTCACGCGCGGCGCCCGGGAGCTTTCGCGGCAGCTCGGAGCCGTGTAGCGCAGGGCCTCGCCGGCTACCTCGTCACCCCCGGCAGCACCGGATCGACCTGTGCCGGCTCCAGCACGGTGGCCAGCACTTTGTCCACCCGCTTGCCGTCCAGGTCGACCACTTCGAAGCGCCAGCCCTCCCACTCCACGGTGTCCGCCGTGTGCGGCAAGCGGCCCAGCAGAAGCATGATCATCCCGGCCAGCGTGTTGTAGCGGCCACGGTCCTCCTCGGGCAGCTCCTTGAGCCCCAGCCGGTCCTTCAGCTCCGGCACGGGAATCAGGCCATCGAAGAGCCAGCTTCCATCTTCGCGCTGCACCGCCCAGGAATCCTCGGCGGCCGGCGTCGTGAACTCGCCGGTGATCGCCTCCAGCACGTCGCGCACGGTGATAACCCCCTGCACTTCGCCGTACTCGTCGACCACGAACACCAGTTGTGCCCCCGAGGCGCGAAAGTGCTCCAGCAGTTCCATGCCGGAGAGCGTTTCAGGCACGAACACCGGCGGCTCCAGCTTCTCGGTGAGCGAAAGCGGCCGGCCTTGCATCTGCTGCTGCAACAGGCTTTGCGCCGACACGACGCCCAGCACGTCGTCCAGACCCCCGCGGCACACCGGGTAGCGCGAATGCTCTTCCTCGCTGATCGCACGCAGCACGTCCTCCGGCGGCGCGCTCGCATCCAGCCACACGATCTCGACGCGCGGGATCATCATGGAGCCGACCTGACGGTCGTCCAGGCGGAACACGTTGCGCACCATCTGGTGCTCCTGCGCCTCGATCACTCCGGCGTCCACGCCTTCCTCAAGGCTGGCCGCGATCTCTTCCTCGGTGACGCTGCGTGTAGGCCCGCCCCGTATGCCCAGCAGTCGCAGCGTGCCCTCGGTGCACACCGACAGCAGGCGTACGAAGGGCCGCGCGACCATGGAGAGCGCCTCCATCGGCGGCGCCACCAGACGCGCCACCTGCTCCGGGTACATCTGCCCGAGCCGCTTGGGCACGAGCTCGCCGAAGATGATGGTCAGGAAGGTGATGACCAAGACGATCATGCCGGTGGCCGTGATCTCCGCGACCCGTTCGCCCATGGGGAACGTGGCATCCAGCCATGCAGCGAAGGGCCCGGAGAAGGCCGCCTCGCCCACGATGCCGTTGAGGATGCCGATGGACGTGATGCCGATCTGCACCACCGAGAGGAACTTCGTCGGGTTGTCGTGCAGGTCCATTGCAGCCTGCGCGCCCGAAGCGCCGCTTTCCACCATCACCTGGAGCCTGGCCTTCCGACTCGCGGTCAGGGCCATCTCGGACATGGCGAACGCCCCGTTGAGCAGTATCAGGAAGAGCAGTAGGGCAACGTCCATGCAACGGTCGCGCGGGGGATAGCGGGGAGCGTAGCAGAATCGCCGCCGTGGTCTCGCATCAGGCGCAGACCTTCAGGAAAACGAGAGCGCGCATGAATTACATCATCGGGGACGTGCAGGGCTGCTGCGATGCGCTCGACCGTCTGCTCGGCGAAATCGGCTTCTCGCCCTCCCGCGATCATGTCGTGGTGCTGGGCGACCTGGTCAACCGGGGGCCGCACAACCTGGCCACGCTGCGCCGGCTGCGTGCGCTGGGCCCTTCTGCCACCTGCCTGCTGGGCAACCACGATCTGCACCTCCTCGCGGTGGCGGAGGGGCTGCGCCGGGCGCACGGCGATGACACGCTGTCGGACATCCTCGACTCCCCCGAGCGCGACGAGTGGATCGAGTGGCTGCGCGAACACCGCCTCGCCGTGCATGCGCACGGGTGGCTGATGGTGCATGCCGGCGTGGTGCCGCAATGGGACCTCGCCACGACGCTGGGGCTGGCGCAGGAGGTAGAGCACCACCTGCGCAGCGACCGCCTTCGCGACTTCCTGGCCGTGATGTACGGCAACGAACCTTCGAGATGGAACGAGGGCCTGACAGGCCATGAGCGCCTGCGGTTCACGGTGAACGTGCTCACGCGCATCCGCTTCGTGCAACCCGACGGCACTCTCGACCTGAAGGTGAAGGAAAGCGCGGGGGCCGCGCCTCCCGGCCTGCTGCCATGGTTCGACGCTCCCGGCCGGCGCACGCAAGGCGTTCCCATCGCCTTCGGCCATTGGTCCACGCTGGGGCTCGTCAATCGCCCAGACCTGCTCGCGCTCGACACCGGTTGTGTCTGGGGCGGACAGCTCACCGCGGTACGTGTCGATGGCGGCCGCCGCGAAGTCACGCAGGTCGCCTGCCACCCGGCGTTGCAGCCGCCAGCCGGAGCCCGGCCTCAGGGTTCTACATAGATAGGGCCGACCCACTCCAGCCCCATCGCCGCGATGGACGCCGCCACATGCTCAGGCGCGGCCGGGCTGTGCTCTACGAGCAGCAGCGATGCCAGCACGGCGATCAGCACGACGGAGAACACCAGCGCTTCACGACGAGGCTTGGGGGACGGACGCTTGGACTTCATGGCAGCTCTCCTGCCTTGTCCGTAGCAATCGGGGTACCCGAGGGTTGCAAGCGCTGATGGGCGGACCGGCCCACTACAATGGCCGCCGCTGGAAGCGTGGCCGAGCGGTTTAAGGCACTGGTCTTGAAAACCAGCGATGGGGAAACCCGTCCGTGAGTTCGAATCTCACCGCTTCCGCCAGCCTTTGGGCACACGCCCTCTGCTGCTTCCCGGGCTCCCGCCCCCTGCGACTCACACCATCAGCGAAAACAGTTCCCGAAACGCCTCGCGGTACAGCGCGTAACCGACCAGGTGCGTGTCATGGTGCGAGCCTCCCTCGACCAGCAGGAAACGCTTCGGCCCGGTGGCCAGTTCGAACAGGGCACGCCCGAGGTCCGGGTGTATGGTCTCGTCGCGGCTGCCATGGATGACCAGCAGCGGAGAGCGCACCTGCGCGATGCGTTCGGCGGAATCGAAGCGCTCCGTGATGAAGTCGTGTATGGGCAGCCAGCCCCACGGCAAGGTGCTGAAGACTTCGGGGATGGACGTGAAGGTGCCCTCGACGATGAGGCCCGCCGAATCCTGCACCGTGCTGGCCAGATGTACCGCGATCGCACCCCCCAGTGAATGGCCGTAGATGTAGCGATGGGCATGAGGAAACCGCTCGGACAACCACGACCACGCCGCCCTCGCATCCATGCAGGCGCTGCGCTCCGACGGCAAGCCGGGCGTGCTGCGGCCAAAGCCGCGATAGTCGATGGCCAGTAGTGCGAACCCGAGCTGGTGCAGTGCCTGGATGCGGTGCAGGCTGCCATGAAGATCGAAACGGGCGCCGTGCAGATACAGCATGACCGGCGCATCGTGCCGCACTTGGCCCAGCCACCAGGCATGCAGGCGAGCCGGCGACCCGGTGTCTGCACAGTCGAACTCGATCCACCGATCCTGCAACTCGAGGCTGTGCTGCTCGGCGGCCTCCTCGTCTCGCTGCCCAGGCTGGAAGATCCACTTGCGCTGCTGCGCCTCGAAGCCCACGCAACTGAGCAACGCCGCCAAGGCCGCGGCGGTGCCACGCGAGCGCCAGTCGAGCCGCTTGGGCCACCAGCTCGGCATGCGCTCGTCGGTCTTGTTCATGGTGAGTTCACTTTGGCATCCGGCCGTCGGCCGGTGCATCCCGTGAACGGAGGGATCCCGACGCCGCCCCATGAACACGGCGAAGCCGTTTAGGCATCGGGGCCCAGTGCAGTGTTCGACGCTATGCGGCGCTCGTGGTCCAGCGGATTTGCCTGCGGGGCGAGGCGCGAACCACGGCGATACCCGGTGGTATCGCGAGGATCCGCATCGCGAGGATTCGCAACGCCGCCACGCAGGCCAACCCGCGGCTCCAATCAGTGCCGCATAGCGTCGAACACTGCACTAGTGCAGGCGCACACGTACGGAAGGCATGCTCACCTCGCGTCCGATCACGGCGCGCGCGTAGAGATAGTTATGGCGAGCCCTTTCGCTGAGCGAGTCGAGGTCCACCCGACCCTGCGCGTCGCACGGGAAGACGAAGGCACGGCCCTCGTCGAACAGCGACTGGAAACGCAGCTCATAGCCGGCACCATCGGACAGGGGTATCGGCGAGGTGTTCATCGCGCGTGCTCCTTGATGCTGATGCATTCGAACTCTGCTTATCACCACATTAGGCACCGCAGGCCGGCATCGCCATGGGGCTGCACCGATGGACGCTGCAAGAGGAAAGCCATACCCTGTGTACGAACTCATCTGACACTCTGAGAAATCGGAGGAAGCCGTAGGCATCGGCATTGCTCGCATCAGGACAGGCGCGCACAAGCGAGAGCATCAGGAGAGATCGAGTCGATGAGGCACTGGCAAAGGGAACATCGCTTCGAAGGGCGGCTCGTGATGGTGGGCTTCGGCAGCATAGGAAAGGGCGTGCTGCCCTTGCTGCTGCGCCACATCGACATGCCGCGCCATCGCGTGCTGGTCATCACGCCGGGCCACAAGGATCTGACGCAGGTCGACACGCTGGGCGTGCAGCATCTCGCGGCGGCACTCACTCGCGAGAACTACCGCGAACTGCTGGCGCCCCACCTAGGCCGCGACGACTTCCTCCTCAACCTGTCGGTGGACGTGAGCAGCACCGCCCTGATGCGCCTGTGCCAGGACCTCGGCGCGCTCTACCTGGACACATGCATCGAGCCCTGGGCAGGCGGATATGCGGACACGCACGTGCCGCCCGCGGCACGAACCAACAATGCCTTGCGCGAGGAGGCGCTCGCCCAGCGCCGGCGCGGTGGCCCAACTGCCATCGTCACTCATGGTGCGAACCCGGGCCTGGTCTCGCACTTTGTGAAGCAGGCGCTGTTCGACCTGGCACAGCAAACGGGCGAAGGCGAGTGCGAACCATCGAACCGCAAGCAGTGGGCGCATCTCGCGCAGCGGCTAGGCGTGCGCGTCATCCACATCGCCGAGCGCGACACGCAGGTGAGCCACCATCGCAAGCAGCCAGGCGAGTTCGTCAACACATGGTCGGTGGACGGCTTCATCGGCGAAGGCTTGCAGCCTTCCGAACTGGGCTGGGGCACGCACGAGCGCCACTTCCCGCCTGATGGCGGCCGGCAGGAGCACGGTCCAGGCGTTGCCATCCATTTGCATCGCCCTGGGGCGAGCACTCGGGTGCGCACCTGGACGCCGCTCGCCGGCCCGATCCACGGCTTCCTGATCACGCACAGCGAATCCATCTCGATCGCCGATTACCTTACGGTAGGTGACCCCGCTCGTCCGGTCTACCGGCCCACCGTGCACTACGCCTACCACCCCTGTGACGACGCCGTGCTGTCGCTGCACGAACTGGCCGGGCTGGGATGGCGGCCGCAGCACCGCAAGCGGATCCTCGGCGACGACATCGTGCATGGCCGCGACGAGCTCGGCGTGCTGCTCATGGGCCACCGGCGCGGCGCCTACTGGTATGGCTCACAGCTTTCCATCGAGGAGGCGCGGGCGCTGGCACCGCACAACAGCGCCACCAGTCTCCAGGTGACCGCGGCGGTGATGGCGGGCGTGGTGTGGGCCATGCGCCATCCGGACCGCGGCGTGCTGGAACCCGACGATCTCCCGCATGAGGAACTAATGCCGATGATCCGGCCCTACCTCGGCCCCGTCGTCGGCGTGTACACCGACTGGACACCGCTGGCCGGCCGCGGCTATCCCTTCGATGAAGACCTCGACCGCGACGACCCCTGGCAGTTCAAAAACTTCCGGGTGACCTGACTCACCGCTTGCTGCGCGACCACCCGAACCACCCGCGGCCGGCATCGCGCGATGCGCGTGCAGCGCCATGGGCGCGACTGACCAGCAGGCGACCCGCGAGGTACAGGCCGTTGAGCAGGCGACTCGCGCGTTCGGCGCTCATGCCGGGCCATTGCGCAACCTCGCGCAGGGATACCGATTCGCGCTGCAGGCGCTCGAGTGCCGAACCCAGTGCGCCAGGCGCGTTGAGCCGCTCGGCCGAATCGCCACTCACCATGCGATAGGCCGCGTGGCCCGCGATGTCGGAAAGCAAACTGCGGCGCGGTCCCTTCAGGGCGAGCATCCACAAAAGCGGCATGAGCGGTCTGTAGTGCTTCGCCTCGGCGACCCTCTCCTGCATCCAATGCCCCGGGGGCCTCACGCCCGGGGGCTCGGCGGTCAGCACCCGCAGCTCGGCCAGCCCGGTGATCGAGGCCTGGGTCAGATCGCGCGGCGAGTGGTACAGGCGCTCCTGCGGAAACACCGTCACCGGCCACACCAGCCCGTCGTGCTGCAGACACAGCAGCGCGCTTTCGCGATGCCGCATGCATGCGGCGATGACCTCCAGCACGTCGTTGTCCGCCGGAAGGGCATCGAGCCGGTGCAGGTCGTCGAGCAAGGTGGTGGGCAGCAACGTCGGGCCCGACAGCCGAACGAAGCCGCTGCTGCCCGTCTCCCGACGGACCCGCTCGAAGGCGCTGATGCGCCACAGGGTCGAATCGTTGAAATCACGCACGGGACCGATGGTGGACAAAGGACCGTGTGTTGCGGTTTCAACATTGCAACTTACCGCTAGCACTTGTGAACCGGCCCGCGCCGCGAAGCGCCGCAACATGCCCATTGCGCAAAGGCCGCCGTGCAGAGGGCGATAAGCGCCCGCGAAACGCGGCGTGCCGGGTGGAGCGAGCGGCGACGGCCCGTTTCAATGCTGCAGTTGCACGACGGCCCGCGCCGCGGGAGCGGCCTCCTCGCCCGCGTCTTCGCCCAGGAAGCCACCGCTCTGGTGCGCCCACAGGCGTGCGTAGAGGCCTCCGCGCGCCAGCAGCGAGCGGTGGTCGCCCTCCTCCACGATACGGCCGCGGTCCATGACGATGAGCCGGTCCATCGCCGCGATGGTGGAGAGCCGGTGCGCGATGGCCACGACGGTCTTGCCTTCCATCAGCTGGTACAGGCTCTGCTGGATCGCGGCCTCCACCTCCGAATCCAGCGCGCTGGTCGCCTCATCGAGCAGGAGGATGGGCGCATCCTTCAGCATCACCCGCGCGATGGCGATGCGCTGGCGCTGCCCGCCCGAAAGCTTGACGCCACGCTCCCCGACGTGGGCGTCGTAGCCGCTACGTCCCTTGGCGTCCGCAAGCACCTCGATGAACTCGTGCGCCTCGGCACGCTGTGCTGCCGCGACCGTCTGGGCCTCGGTGGCGTCAGGCCGGCCATACAGGAGGTTGTCTCGCACCGACCGGTGCAGCAGCGAGGTGTCCTGCGTGACCATGCCGATTTGCGCACGCAAGCTGTCCTGCGTGACCCGGGCGACGTCCTGGCCGTCGATGAGCACCCGCCCGTAAGTCAGGTCGTAGAAGCGCAGCAGCAGGTTGACCAGCGTGGACTTGCCCGCGCCCGAGGGGCCGACGAGACCGATCTTCTCGCCCGGCCGGATATGCAGCGACAAGTCGTCGACCACGCGGCGCGCCTGCGGGCCCTCGCCATACGAGAAGCTGACATGCTCGAAACGGATGTCGCCTTGTCGCACCACCAGCGGCCGGGCATCGGGCGCGTCGGTGACCTGCAGTTGCCGCGAGAGCGTGACGATGCCGTCTTGCACCGTGCCGATATGCTCGAAGAGCGTCGCCATTTCCCACATCACCCAGTGCGAAATGCCGTTCAGTCGCAGCGCCATGGCCGTGGCGGCGGCCACCGCCCCCACCCCGGTCGAGCCGTGCGACCAAAGCCACAGCGAGACACCCACGGTGCCAATCACCAGAGCCATCGACAGCGCATGGTTGACGATCTCGAACCCGGTCACCAGCCGCATCTGCGAATGGACCGTGACCAAGAACTCCTCCATCGCGCCGCGCGCGTACCGGGCCTCGCGGCCGGCATGAGAGAACAGCTTGACGGTGGCGATGTTGGTGTAGGCATCGGTGATCCGGCCCGTCATGAGCGAGCGTGCGTCGGCCTGCTGCTGAGCCACCTGGCCCAGCGTGGGCACGAAGTACCACAGCGCCGCGCCATACAGCACGACCCACCCGATGAACGGCACGAGCATCCACGGATCGAATCCGCCCAGCACGGCAAGCAGCGTGGCGAAATAGATGACGACGAAGACCACCAGCTCGCACAGCGTCATCCAGGTGTCGCGCACGGCGAGCGCCGTCTGCATGAGCTTGGTTGCCACCCGCCCGGCGAACTCATCCTGATAGAAGCCCATGCTCTGCGAGAGCAGCAGGCGGTGGAAATTCCATCGCAGGCGCATCGGGAAGTTGCCGGCGAGCGTCTGCTGCTTCAGCGTGGCTTGCAATGCCACGAGGGCGAGGCTGGCGAGCAGCACGCCAGCCAGCAGCAAGAGGTTCGTGCCCTGCTCCGCCCACAGACGCTCCGGGCGCAACCGACCCAGCCAATCCACCACGCGGCCGAGCAGGCCGAACAGCACGGCCTCGAACACGCCCAGCAGGGCCGTGCACAGGGTCATGGCAAGCAACCAGCCGCGCACCCCTTCGGTACACGCCCACAGGAAAGGCCAGAAGGCGCGCGGCGCCGGGGAGGGCACACCCTCCGGATAAGGGTGCACGAGCTTTTCGAAGGCGCTGAACACGAGCAATCTCCGCGGGAGTGAGCGGGCGGCGCAAGGCCGTTGAAGGAAGGGTCGCGTAGGTTAGCGCGCCGCCGCGCGGCTCGTGCTCTGGCGCACGGAGAAGTTCAGCCCTTGCGCTGCACGGCGATGTGGTTGTCCACGCTCACGACACCGGGCACCTGGCTCGCCAGCTGCTCGGCGCGAGCCCGGGCCTGCTCGTCATGCGCGGTCCCATGCAGGGCCACACGCCCGGCATCGGTGTCGACGTCGATCGGCATGGCACTGAGCGCCGGATCCTTCGCGAACTCGGTGTTGATCGCCGTCGTGATCATTGCGTCGGAGACCTTGTCCGTGGCCTGGTCGGCCGCCGTCTGCGCAGACTCCTTCACTTGGTCGACCGTCCGGCGCGCCGCGTCGGCGGCTTCGCGTGCGAGCTGGGAGTCATCGCGGGTGGCGACGTCTTGCGCCCGCCGACCGTGCTCGACACCGGCGCCCGCTGAGACGTCATTGCGTGCGATATGCGCATCCTGGCGATCACCGCAGCCCGCCAGGGCAAGCCCTCCAGACAGCACGCCCAAAGCCGCGATCTTCGTCGTCGCCATGCGGGTTTTCATCACTCTCTCCTTGTAGCAGCGGGCGCGGAACTGCCGGTGCGCGCCCCGTCGGCAAACGTTAGCGTGCGCATTGCGGAACGACAGCGGCGATTACCGCAACGGCTTGTCGGACAAGCCCGATACCGGGACCTTTCAACCATGGTTGTGCCGCATCCGCTGACTTAGACTGCCAGAGCCGTTCCACGAGGAGTTCCGTGGCTGATAACGATGAGCCCAAGACGATCCTGATCGTCGATGACATGCCAGCCAACCTCGGCGTGCTGACCAGCCACCTGGAGCGGCAGGGCTACACCGCGGTGGTCGCGCAGGGCGGCGAAGAAGGCGTGGAACGCGCGGAGTTCGTCCGCCCCGACCTCATCCTGCTCGACGTGATGATGCCCGGCATGGATGGCTTCGAGACCTGCCGCCGCCTCAAGGCCAACCCGATCACGCGCGACATCCCGGTCATATTCATGACTGCACTGACCGACACCACGGACAAGCTCACCGGCTTCTCGGTGGGCGCCGTGGACTACGTGACCAAGCCGCTCAATGGAGCCGAGGTGCTGGCGCGCATCGAGACCCACCTGGCGCTCTACACGTTGCGCCGGCGCCTGGCCGAACAGAACGAGCGGCTGCAAAGGGAAGTCGCGGCACGCGAGGAGATGCAGGAGGCGCTGCTGCGATCCAACGCCGAACTGGAGCAGCTGGCCTATGTGGCTTCGCACGACATGCAGGAGCCGCTGCGCATGGTGGCCAGCTACCTGCAGCTCGTGGCACAGCGGTACAAGGGCCAGCTCGACGCAGACGCAGACGAGTTCATCGGCTACGCCGTCGACGGTGCCAAGCGCATGCAGGCCCTGATCAACGACCTGCTCGCCTACTCGCGCGTGGGCACGAAGGCGCGCCCCTTCGAGCGCACCGATTGCAACAAGGTCATCGAGACGGCGCTGGCCAACCTGCGCGTGGCCATCAAGGAAAGCGGCGCGCACGTCACGCACGACGATCTACCCACGATCATGGGTGACGGCACGCAGCTCGTGCAGCTCTTCCAGAACCTCATCGGCAACGCGCTCAAGTTCAGGGGCAGCGAACCGGTGCGGGTGCATGTGGGCGTGGAGGCGGCCGACGGGCACTGGCGCTTCAGCGTGCGAGACAACGGCATAGGCATCGCCCCCGAGTACCACCAGCGCATCTTCGTGATGTTCCAGCGCCTGCACGGGCGTGGCGAGTACCCCGGCACAGGCATCGGATTGGCCATTTGCAAGAAGATCGTCGAGCGGCACGGAGGTACGGTCTGGGTGGAGTCCCAGCCAGGCCATGGATCCAACTTCAAGTTCACCATCGCACGGTGACCTTGTGCACGTCACCTGTCCGATGAACCGATCTTTCGCTCCTCGTGGAAGGCGTTCGAGAGTCAACGCCCTGTCCATGCGTGGGCGACGGACCTATAGTCCCAGGTCCACGAGCCGCGCGCACAACGGCAAGGAGTCGCGCCCATGATCGGCCAACGGGGCCTGCGGCCCATAGAAATCCTGATGGTGGAAGACAACCCCGGCGATGTGCGATTAACGCGCGAAGCGCTGCGAGGCGGAAAGATCTGGAATGAGATCCACGTCGTGACCGATGGCGTGGCCGCCATCGAGTTCCTGCGCAACAGCCCACCCTACGAGCACGCGCCCAGGCCCGATCTCGTCCTCCTGGACCTGAACCTGCCCAAGAAGGACGGACGAGAAGTGCTCGCGATGATGAAGGGCGACCCGAACCTGAAGGCCATCCCGGTGGTGATCCTCACCACCTCGCAGGCCGAAGAAGACGTGATACGCGCCTACAACCTCAGCTGCAACTGCTACGTGACCAAGCCGGTCGATTTCGACCAGTTCACGCGCATCGTGCAGGCGATCGAGCAATTCTGGCTCAGCGTCGTGACGCTGCCGCCGCACCCAGAGCACTGAATCCATGGCCGGCCCCCTCATCCACGTCCTTCTGATCGAGGACAACCCGGCCGACGCCCGGCTGATCGAGATCATGCTGCGCGACGCGCGCGGCCTGCATCTCGATCTGCATTGGTGCGCCAACCTTACCGAGGGCATGCGCCATTTGCGCACCCACGGCGCCGACGTGGTGCTGCTTGACCTGGGTCTGCCGGAAAGCATCGGCCTGGCCACCCTGCATCGGCTGCGGTCCGCAGATCTCAAGATTCCGACGCTCGTCGTGCTGTCGGGCATCACCGACGAGGAGATCGCGGTGCAGGCACTGCAGTCGGGCGCGCAGGATTACCTGGTCAAGGGCCAGGTGGACAGCTCGCTGCTCGTGCGCGCCATCCGCTACGCCATAGGCCGAAGCCAGGCCGAGGAGGCGCTGCGCCAGGCTCACACCGAAGCGCAGACAGCCAAGGAGCGCGCCGAAGTCGCCAGCCAGGCCAAGAGCGCCTTTCTCGCCAACATGAGCCACGACCTGCGCACGCCGCTCAACGGCATCCTGGGCTTCGCGCAGTTGCTCCAGTGGGACCGCTCCCTGAGCGAGCGCCAGCAGCTCAGCGTGTCGGCCATCAGGCAAAGCGGCGAACACCTCCTCACGCTCATCAACGACATCCTCGACATCGCCAAGATCGAAGCCGGCAAGATCGAGATGTTCCCGGCGGATTTCCACCTGGAGAAATTCCTCCAGATGATCGCCGGCATCATTCGCGTGAAGGCCGAGCAGAAGTCCGACCTGCGCTTCGTCTGCGACTTCGCCACCAACATGCCCGAGGGCATACATGCCGACGAGCGCCGGCTGCGTCAGGTGCTGCTCAACCTGCTGGACAACGCCGTGAAGTTCACCGACACCGGGCAGGTGACGCTGCGCGTGCGCTTCACGCCGCCCATGCGTCTGCGCTTCGAGGTGGAGGACACCGGCGTGGGCATGAGCGAGCAGCAGGTGTCTCGCCTGTTCCAGCCCTTCGAGCAAGTGGGCGACGCACAGCACCGCAGCTCGGGCACCGGGCTGGGGCTCATGATCAGCCAGCGTTTCGTGCGCCTCATGGGTGGCGAGATCCAGGTGAAGAGCCGCCTTGGCGCAGGCAACCTGTTCTGGTTCGAGATCGATGTGCCCGCAAGTCAGGGGGGCGTGACCGATGCTCCGCGCGAGCGCTACATCACCGGGTACCGGGGGCCGGTGCGCAAGGTGCTGGTGGTGGACGACGTCACCGAGAACCGAACCCTGCTCGCCGAAGCGCTCACGCGCCTGGGCTTCGACGTCTACCAGGCCGCTTGCGGCTACGACGCACTGACGCAGGCGCAGGCCCTGCTGCCGGATCTGGTGCTGCTGGACATCGTCATGCCCGACATCAGCGGCCTGGAGGTCATCCGCCGCCTGCGCCAGCTGCCAGTGTTCAGCACCGTGCCGATCATCGCGGTCTCGGCCAGCGCAACGCCCGAGGTCCAGGCGAACACGCTGGCCGCCGGTGCGAACGGCTTCCTGCCCAAGCCGGTCAGGCTGAAGGATCTGACCCACAGCGCAGGCGAACTGCTGCAACTGAACTGGATCGAGGGGCAGGAATGCCTTGTCCCCTCGGGCCGCGTCACGGCTTGATCGGCTCGCTCACCATGTCTGCGCGGCGGCTGCTGGCCCACGGCCCGGTGACCGCGTCGATGCCCAGGCTCCACAGCGCCTGCACGTCGCCCGGCTGGGACACGCCTTCGGCCATGACCTGCATCGACAAGCCGTGCAGCATGGCCACCAGGCTCTTGAGGTAGCCCGCGCGGCCGGCATCCCCAGCAATGCCTTGCACCACCGCGGCGTCGAGCTTCACGTAATCCAGCCCAGACTCGAACAGCCGCTCGATGCGAGCGAGCCGCTCGCCGGCATGCTCGAGGCCCACGCGCACCCCGAGCGGCCGAAGCTGGTGCGCCAGCTCGCGCACCTGCGCGAAATGCTCCACCGCCGCGACTTCGGGCACCTCCAGCGACAGCAGCGGCGCTTGCTCGGGGGCATCGACCAGCAGGCGGCGCAGGCCGGAAGCAAAGGCACTGTCCGACAGCGATGCGGCGGAGACGTTGATGCAACGTGGCCGCCGGTCCGCGGCGATGGCAGCCACGGCCAGCTGGACGGCGTGTTCGTCGATGCGCGGGGTGAGCCGGCTGCGCAACGCCAGCGGGAGCCAGCGGGCCGCCGGCTCGAAGGGCCCGTCTTCCGCGAGCTGCACACGCAACGGGCATTCGAGGTGAACCAGCTGACGCTGGGCATCGAGCACCGGGTAGTTCACGAGCCGCACGCGTCCCTGTGCCAGCGCTTCGTCGAGGGCACGCCGCCAGTGGCCTTCGCCCTGGTAGGCCGGCGAGGGGGCGCTCGCCTCGCCCGCGCCAACCAGTTCCACGGAGAACGGTCCGTGGCTTTCCGCCCGCGCCAGCGCCGCGTCGGCGGCGGCCATCACCTGGGCCACGGTCATGCCGAGCCGCATCTCGACCGCGCCCAAGGCCACCGAGATGCCGTGTCCGAAGGCCGGCAGCACCGCTCGCAACGCCAGAGCTACCGCGTCGCCCGTCTCCTGAGCCACGCCGCCCGCAGGCAAGCTCAGCGCGAAATCCGAACCGTTGAGCCGGCCGAGCCGGCAACCGGGCACGCGCACGGTGTACGCCTGCAGCGCCTGCGACACCGCCGCGATCATGCGGTCGGTCGCGGCATGCCCGAGCGCCCGGTTGACCCCGGCGAGGTCGAGCACGCGCATCAGCACCAGTCCACCCTCGGCCGTGCCGTCCTCGCCTTGCAACGTGGCGGCCAGCTGACCGATGAAGTGCTTGCGGTTGGCCAGCCCGGTGAGCGGGTCCGACATTGCTTCGCGCCGCAATGACTCGACCTGCTCGGCCTGCGCGTCGAACACGACCTTGAGCCGCCCCACCATGGCGTTCATCGCACGAGTGAGCCGAGCCAGCTCCGGCACGCGCGGCTCCGGCACGGTGACGAAATACCCGTTCACCAGCGATTGCGCCTGCTGCACCGCCTGGTCCAGCGGGCGGCGGATGCGCGCGACGACCGCGTGGGCGATGAACGCCGCTGCCAGCCCGATGAGAGTGAGCGCCCCAGCGGAGCGCAGAGTGCCCTCCCACAGCTCGTCATAGGCGTAGGCGGTGTGGCTTTCCACCTCCACCGAGCCCAGGGCTCGCCAGCCGTCAGACACCTGCGCCATGCCCGGCGGCGCATCGATCGGCAGCATCGCCGCGAACCACGCGGGAGCCTCCGTGCGCGCCTGGGCCGCCTCCCGCACGAAGCCCACATGCCCCTGGGCGTCGGTATAGCGAATGCGTCGATAGAAGCCCGTGTCGAACTGGGCTGCCATGAGGAGCTCCATGAGCTGCGGATCGCCTTTTTGCTGCGACAGCGTCAGCGCCAGCGCCGCCGCGTTGTCGCTGTTCTTCACGCGCAGCTGCGCCTGCAGCGTGTCGCGCGCCGATGCGATCGCCACGCCCATGCTCCCGAGGAAGGCTAGCAGCAAGGCGCCGAGCAGCACGAGCCAGATCTGGCGTATCAGCGACATGCGAAATCCCTCGTGGTGACGTCCAGTCCCTGGCTCATTGAAAACCCTCTGCCCTCGCCTTCGCAAGAATTTCTCGCCAGCGCGAAAGCCGCACTGACGGATCGCCGGCCGAAACGCCATTCACTCCCTGCCAAAGCCCTTCGCCGTTGAAGCTGAACACCGGTACCAGATCGGGTCGGCGAGAGGCCGGCCGCAATTCCGTGATGAGGTTGTCCAGAATCAGCGGCTCGGCCTGCGGCACGGCATAGTAGGCGAGCACCATGTGCGCCTGCACAGGCCCACCCGGCCCTCCCATCTCTGCTCGCACATAGACCAGCCTCAGCTTGTTCATCGGAATGCCGAGCGCCAGGAGGGCGAAGTACTTCGCGATCGCGAAGTCCTCGCAGTCGCCGGCGCCCTTGTGCAAGGTTTCGAGCGGACTGGCCCAATGATCGACCTCGCCCCAGAGCTGGGCATCGTCGGCGGAGCGGACACGGCGGTTGAAGAACTGGTTGAGGGCTTGCAGCTTGGCATCTTCATCGGCGTCGGCGGCCGACTGCATCACCGCCTGCAGTGCCGTCGCGCCCGCGACCGCCTGCGGGCCGAGCTTGCGCGCCGACGCCATCATGCGCTCGGCATCCCAGGCTCGCGGCTGCAGCGCCGCGAGCAGCAAGCCCGCCACAAGTACGTGCTGCAGCCGCCGCATCCACATGGGATGGCGGCTGTACACCCTGAGGCGGGGGCACCACCAGGGCAGGCGCGGATCGGCGAGGGACAGGGCGGCGTCAGACACGGTCAGCAGGTCGACTCGTCCTCTTCGTCTATCCGTGCGCGAACTTGAACAGGTTTCTCCCTGGGCATTTGTGAATGGAGTCACGTCGCGCAGCTCCGACACGACATGCAGTGCATCTTGCTGCAGCGCGTGAAGTGCCGCACGCCGTCCCCTGATTGCGAGCATGGGCACACATCCGAAGCCGTGCCCGAGCCGAGGCCGCGCATACACTGCCGCGCGTGCCAGGCAGGCACTACGTCGAGCGCCTCGTTGAAGCGCGCAGCCAGAACACATGAAGCGCTCCAGGATCTCCACCGCCGCTGGCCTCGTGGCCTCGCTGATCGCCTCGACGACGATGGCCCAACCGGTCGACCCCTTGAGGTCCGCGGTGGAAAAGGCGGTGCAGACACACCCCGACGTGACGGCCCGGCTGCATGCCTGGCGCGCCGCCACGAACGCCGTGGACGTGGCTCGCGCAAACTACTTCCCGCGCATCGATCTCACGGCGAACGCCGGGCGCGATACCGAACGCATCAGCACCCGCAGTCCCCAGCAGGAGTCGTTGAGCCGCAGCGGCGTGGCCCTCAGCCTGACGCAGATGCTCTGGGACGGGCTCGGCACCCGGCGCGATGTCGAGCGGCTGAGTCATGAGCAGCTGGCGCGCTATTTCGAGCTGCTCGACGCGACCGAGCAGGCCGCGCTGGAAGCCGCCCGCGCCTATCACGACGTCCAACGCTATCGCCGCCTGGTTCAGCTCGCCGAGGACAGCTACGTACAGCACAAGTACGCCTCGCTGCAGATTCAGTCGCGCGTGCGGGCCGGCGTCGGGCGCGGCGTCGACCTCGAGCAAGCCAACGCACGGCTTGCGCTGGCCGAGTCGAACCTCACCACTGAGATCGCCAATCTGCACGACGTGACTGCGCGCTACCAGCGCATGGTCGGAGAACTCCCGCCCACGCAACTGCCGGCGGCCGCGCCGCTCACGCAGGGCATGCCAACCGGCTCCGAGGATGCGATGGACACGGCCATCCGCCGCAATCCGGCCATCAGCGCCAGCATTGAGGCGCTGCGCGCATCGCGCGCAGCCGCGGCGGTGATCGAAGCGTCCGACCTTCCCCGTGTGGAGGCCCGCCTGCGCAGCGGCGCTGGCCGTCACCTGGACGGCGTGCGCGACCAGAAGCTCAACGGCACCGGCGAGATCGTCCTCACCTGGAACCTCTACAGCGGCGGCGCCGACCAGGCCCGCGTGCGTCAGCAACTGAGTCTCGTGAACCAGGCGGCCGATGGGCGCGACCGCGCCTGCCGCGACACCCGCCAGCTGGCGGCCATCGCCTACAACGACACGCGCAAGCTGGCCGAGCAGGTGCGACTGCTGGACCGCAACACGCTGGCGATCGAGAAGGCGCGCGATGCGTACCGCCAGCAGTTCGACATCGGCCAGCGCAGCCTGCTGGACCTGCTGAACGCGGAGAACGAGCTCTACACCGCGCGGCGCGCCCACGCGAACGCCGAATACGACCTACTGATCGCCCACGCGCGCACGCATGCCGCCATGAACCAGCTCACCGCGAAGCTTGGCATCGCGCGGCAAGAGACACTGGAAGAGGCGGCAAGCTGGGCAGCAGGCGAGGACGCACCGGCCCGCTGCCCGGTGGTGAGCCCGGTCGTGGCCACCACCGATCGCTCGTTGCTGGACGAGCGCGCACGTGGCCTCGCGGCCACCGCCGCACCTCCTGCAACGAGTCGCCCGTAATAGGCGCCGCACGCTCAAGGAAACCCCGGGCCGCTCACACGTTTCATTGACCCCTCGGGGGCCTGACGTCAAGCGGCAGGTCCGGGGGGCTCAAGCGGTGCGGCGCCGCGATCGCATCAGCGCCGCACAGGCGGGACGTCAGTGCAGACGCCCTCGTACACCTCGGCCGCCATGCCGATGCTCTCGCCCAGAGTCGGGTGCGGATGGATGGTCTTGCCGATGTCGACACCGTCGGCACCCATCTCGATGGCGAGGGCCAGCTCGCCGATCATGTCGCCGGCATGGGTGCCCACGATGCCGGCGCCCACGATCCTGTGGGTCTCCTCGTCGAAGATGAGCTTGGTGAAGCCTTCGTCGCGGCCGTTCGCGATGGCGCGGCCCGAAGCGGACCAGGGGAACTGCCCCTTCTTCACCTTCATGCCGCGCGCCTTGGCCTCGTCTTCGGTGACGCCCACCCAGGCGATCTCCGGGTCGGTGTAGGCCACGCTCGGGATCACCCGCGCGTCGAATGCAACCTTGTGACCCATGGCCGCCTCGGCTGCCACATGGGCCTCGTGCACTGCCTTGTGCGCCAGCATGGGCTGACCAACGATGTCGCCGATGGCGAAGATATGCGGCACATTCGTGCGCATCTGCACATCCACCGGAATGAAGCCGCGCTCGCCGACGATCACGCCGGCCTTGTCGGCGCCGATGCGCTTGCCGTTGGGCGTACGCCCCACCGCCTGGAGCACAAGGTCATACAGCTGAGGCTCCTTCGGTGCGCCCTCCCCCTCGAAGCTCACCAGGATGCCGTCCGGCCGCGCCTGGGCGCCCACGGTCTTGGTCTTGAGCATGATGTTGTCGAAGCGCGAGGCATTCATCTTCTGCCACACCTTCACCATGTCGCGGTCGGCGCCCAGCATGAGGCCGTCGAGCATCTCGACCACGTCGAGCCGTGCGCCGAGCGTCGAGTACACCGAGCCCATTTCCAGCCCGATGATGCCCCCGCCGACCACCAGCATGCGCTTGGGCCGCTGGCGCAGCTCCAGCGCCCCCGTGGACGTGACGATCCGCGGATCGTCCTTGGGAAAGAAGGGCAACTTCACCGCCTCCGAGCCCGCGGCGATGATCGCTTGCTGGAAGCGGATGGTCTGGGTCTTGCCGTCGGACGCCGTCACCGTGAGGTGATGCGGGTCGGCGAACTCGCCCGTGCCGGTGACGACCGTCACCTTGCGCATCTTGGCCATCGCGGCCAGGCCGCCGGTGAGCTTGCCCACCACCTTGTTCTTGTGGGCACGCAGCTTGTCCAGGTCGACCGTGGGCTCTGCAAAGCCGATCCCGTAGTCGCCGAAGTGCTTCACCTCGTCCATGACGGCAGCCACGTGCAGCAGCGCCTTCGACGGGATGCAGCCGACGTTCAGGCACACGCCGCCCAACGTGGGGAAGCGCTCGACCAGCACGGTCTTCATGCCGAGGTCGGCGGATCGGAAGGCCGCCGAGTAGCCGCCCGGGCCCGCTCCCAGCACGAGCATCTCGCACTCGATGTCTGCGCCGCCCGTATAGCTCGCCGCCTGGGGAGCCACCACCCCCTTGGCCGTGTGTGCAGTAGGCTGGGGCGAAGGAGCGGCCACCGAAGGCGTGGGGGCCGCCGTCGCAGCAGGTTGCGCCGCGCCGGTCGCCGCACCGGCACCTTCAGTCTCGAGCGACAGGATGACCGAGCCCTCGCTGACCTTGTCGCCGAGCTTGACCTTCATCTCCTTGACCACGCCCGCCTGCGATGACGGAATCTCCATCGACGCCTTGTCGCTCTCCACCGTGATGAGCGACTGCTCGGCCTTCACCGTGTCGCCCGGCTTGACCAGCACTTCGATGACCGCGACGTCCTTGAAGTCGCCGATGTCCGGAACCTTGATGTCCATGAGGGCCATGTCAGTCTTTCGAATCTTTCAGTTTGATCACTTGAACCCGCACCGGAGCGCTCGAGTTCTTGTCGAACTCACAACCGGCGCGCACGCCGATCTCGGCGATCTCCCGGGCACTGCGGGCCTTGTCGTAAGCGGCGTACATCGCTCCCAGTGCGAACGCACGGCCGGTGCCTATGCCCCAGAAGCGATCGAACTCGAACACCTCGCGGTAGGAATACACACCGTAGATGCCGGTGGGGTTGGCGATGAGCGCGGTGAACTGCGAGCTTTCGTAAGGGTCCGCGTCCTCTTCCTTGGTGTTCAGGAAGAAGTTGTCCTTGAGCTTTGGATGCAGCCGCAGGAACGTATCGAACACCTCGTCGCGCGAGCCGAGCTTCAGTTCGTCGGGGGTGAGGCCGTTAAGCGCGCGGCGCAGCACAGGAAAGTGCGCCGTCGTGCCCGACATGCCGACCCAGGACTCGCCCACGCGAAAAAGCTTCTCATTCTGCTCGTAGCCGTGGCCCAGCCGGGTGTCCCCGAAGGTGACCAGCGTGTCGCCGGCAATCGCCACGTGGCCGCCCTTGCGGGCCACCACCACTGTCGTCATGTGCCGCTCCTTTCGTCTTGTTCTTCAAAGAAGCACGCGACGGAAGTCGGCCAGGATCTGGCAGAGGTAGGAGTTGAAGCGTGCCGCCGCGGCACCGTCGATCACACGGTGGTCCCAGCTTAGCGACAATGGAAGCATCAATCGCGGCTGGAAGGTCTTTCCATCCCAGCGCGGCTCGGTGCTGGATTTGCACACGCCGAGGATCGAGACCTCGGGCGCATTGATGATGGGCGTGAAGTAGCGACCGCCGATGCCGCCCAGCGACGAGATGGAGAAGCAGCCGCCGCTCATCTCGCCCGGGCTCAGCTTGCCATCGCGCGCCTTCTTGGCCAGCTCGCTCATCTCCTGAGAGATGGCGAGGACGCCCTTCTTGTCCGCATCCTTGATCACCGGCACCACCAGGCCATTCGGCGTATCAGCGGCAAAGCCGATGTGGTAGTACTGCTTCAGGACGAGTTGCTCGCCGTCGAGCGAGGCGTTGAACTCGGGGAACTTCTTCAGGGCCGCGACGCTGGCCTTGATGAGGAAGGCGAGCATCGTCACCTTGATGCCCGACTTCTCGTTCTCCTTGTTGAGCTGCAGGCGGAAAGCCTCGAGCTCGGTGATGTCGGCATCGTCGTGGTTGGTCACGTGCGGGATGACCACCCAGTTGCGGTGCAGATTGGCACCGCTGATCTTCTTGATTCGCGACAGGTCCTTGCGCTCGACCGGCCCGAACTTGGCGTACTCGACCTGCGGCCACGGCAAGAGCCCCGGGAATGCGCCGCCGGCCGCTGCACCGGCCGGCGCCTTGGCCTGCTGGGCCTTGGTCTGCACGGTCCCTGCCATCACTCCCTTGACGAAGGAGTGCACGTCCTCCTCGGTGATGCGGCCCTTGTGTCCGCTGCCCTTCACTTCTTCGAGTGGCACCCCGAGTTCGCGAGCCAACTTGCGGATTGTGGGTGACGCGTGAGGCAGCTGGCCGCGCGGCGCGGTGGGCTCATGCGCGGGCAAACCTGCCGTCGGCGCCACCTTGTGCGCGGGCGCTGCGACCTCGGGTTCGGGTGCTGCGACTTCGGCCGCGGCAGACACCGGCGCAGGAGCGGAAGGCTTCGCCTGCGTGGCTGGCACCTGCGCCAGCGCGGGCGAGCCACCCGTGGCTTCGAGCACCGCCAGCGGCGTGCCCTTGCTGACCTTGTCGCCAAGCTTGACCCTGAGCTCCTTGACCACGCCGGCATGCGAGGAAGGGATCTCCATGGAAGCCTTATCGCTCTCCACGGTGATGAGGCTTTGCTCGGCCTTGACGGTGTCACCCGGCTTGACGAAGACCTCGATCACCGCCACTTCGGAGAAATCGCCGATGTCCGGCACGACGACCTCCACCGTACCACCTCCGGCTGAGCCGGCAGGCGGGGGCGCAACCTCTGCGGGCTGGACGGGCGCCTGACTCTTGGGGGTAGCAGCCTGCTGCGCCGGCTTGGCCTGTGCCGGCGGCTGCGCCGCAGCCGCTCCCTCGTCACCTTCGAGCACCAGCACCGAAGAGCCTTCTCCCACCTTGTCGCCGAGTCGAACCTTGAGCTCCTTCACGACACCCGCGTGCGACGACGGAATCTCCATCGAAGCCTTGTCGCTTTCCACGGTGATGAGCGACTGCTCCTTCTTCACCGCGTCGCCGGGTTTGACCAGGAGTTCGATGACCTCCACGTCCTTGAAGTCACCGATGTCAGGGACCTTGACTTCCACCAATGCCATGCTGGTTTTCTCCGCGTTCTTCTTCAGGCGTACAGCGGGTTGATCTTGTCGACGTTGATGCCGTACTTCTTGATGGCATCGGCCACCTTGCCGGCCGGCACCGCTGCGTCATCGGCCAAAGCCTTGAGGGCAGCCACCACGATGTAGTGACGGTTGACCTCGAAGTGCTCGCGCAGCTTGCTGCGGAAATCGCTGCGACCGAAACCATCGGTGCCAAGCACCTTGTAGCTGCGGCCCTTCGGGATGTAGGCGCGAATCTGCTCCGCGTAGTTCTTCATGTAGTCGGTGGACGCAATCACCGGCCCGGCGTACGGTTCCAGCTGCTGCGTGACGAACGGCACACGGGGCGCAGCCGTCGGGTGCAGCAGGTTCCAGCGCTCCACGTCCTGCCCATCACGCGCCAGCTCGTTGAAGCTCGGGCAGCTCCAGATGTTGGCCGCCACACCCCACTCCTCTTCCAAGAGCTTCTTGGCGGCAATGCTCTCGCGCAGGATCGTGCCGCTGCCGAGGAGATTGACACGCGGCGTCTTCTTCGCCCCCTCCTCGAACAGGTACATACCCTTGATGATCTGCTCTTCCGTGCCCGGCTTCAGGCCCGGCATGGGGTAGTTCTCGTTGAGCAGCGTGAGGTAGTAGAAGACGTTGTCCTGCTTCTCCACCATGCGCTTGAGGCCGTGGTGCATGATGACGCCCACCTCGTGCGCGAAGGTCGGGTCGTAGCTCACGCAGTTCGGGATGGTGCCGGCCAGGATGTGGCTGTGGCCATCCTCGTGCTGCAGGCCCTCGCCGTTCAGCGTGGTGCGCCCCGACGTGCCGCCCAACAGGAAACCGCGTGCCTGCATGTCGCCGGCGGCCCAGGCCAGATCGCCGATGCGCTGGAAGCCGAACATCGAGTAGTACACGTAGAACGGGATCATGATGCGGTTGTTCGTCGAGTACGACGTCGCCGCGGCGATCCACGAGCTCATGCCGCCCGCCTCGTTGATGCCCTCCTGCAGGATCTGGCCCGACTTGTCTTCCCGGTAGTACATCACCTGGTCCTTGTCGACCGGCGTGTACTGCTGACCTTCAGGGTTGTAGATGCCGATCTGGCGGAAGAGCCCTTCCATGCCGAAGGTGCGCGCCTCGTCCACCAGGATGGGCACGGCACGCGGCCCGACCTCCTTGTCACGCAGCAGCTGCGTGAGGAAGCGCACGTAGGCCTGCGTGGTGGAGATCTCGCGGCCCTCGGCCGTGGGCTCCAGTACCGCCTTGAAGGTATCTAGCTCGGGAACCTTCAGCTGCTCGTCGGCACGCGTGCGCCGCTTGGGAAGGTAGCCGCCCAACGCCTTGCGCCGCTCGTGCAGGTATTTCATCTCCGGCGTCTCGTCGGACGGCCTGTAGAACGGGATGCCTGCGGCGATCTGCTCGTCCGAGACCGGGATGTTGAAGCGGTCGCGGAAGCTCTTGATGTCGTCGTCGGTGAGCTTCTTCGTCTGGTGGGCGGTGTTCTTGCCTTCACCGCTCTTGCCCATGCCGAAGCCCTTGACGGTCTTCACCAGCAACACGGTTGGCTGGCCCTTGTGGTTGACCGCGCGGTGGTAGGCCGCGTAGACCTTCTGCGGATCATGACCACCGCGGTTCAGGCGCCAGATGTCGTCGTCGCTCAGCTTGGCAACCGTCTCCAGCAGCCTGGGATGACGCCCGAAGAAGTGCTTGCGGACATAGGCGCCGTCATTGGCCTTCATGGCCTGGTAGTCGCCGTCAACGGTCTCCATCATCACTTTGCGAAGGATGCCTTCCTTGTCGCGCGCCAGCAGCGGATCCCAGTAGCCGCCCCAGATCAGCTTGATGACGTTCCAGCCCGCACCCCTGAACTCGCCTTCGAGTTCCTGGATGATCTTGCCGTTGCCGCGCACCGGGCCGTCGAGCCGCTGGAGGTTGCAGTTGATGACGAAGACGAGGTTGTCGAGCTTCTCGCGGGCCGCCATGCCGATGGCACCGAGGGACTCGGGCTCGTCCATCTCGCCGTCACCGCAGAACACCCAGACCTTGCGGTTCTCGGTGTTGGCGATCCCGCGCGCATGCAGGTACTTCAGGAAGCGGGCCTGGTAGATGGCCATCAACGGGCCCAGGCCCATGGACACCGTGGGGAACTGCCAGAACTCCGGCATCAGCTTGGGATGCGGGTAGCTCGAGAGCCCCTTGCCTTCGACCTCCTGCCGGAAGTGGAGCATCTGCTCCTCGCTGATGCGTCCTTCCATGAACGCGCGCGCATAGATACCCGGCGAGGAATGGCCTTGGATGTACAGCAGGTCGCCGCCATGGCCGTCGCTCTCGGCGTGCCAGAAGTGGTTGAAGCCTGCACCGAACATCGTGGCCAGCGAGGCGAACGAAGAGATGTGGCCGCCGAGGTCACCGCCGTCCTCCGGGTGAAGACGGTTGGCTTTCACTACCATCGCCATGGCGTTCCAGCGCATGTACGCGCGCAGCCGCTCTTCGACCTCCAGATTGCCCGGGCAACGCTCCTCCTGGTCCGCTGGGATGGTGTTGACGTAGGCGGTATTGGCCGAGAAGGGCATGTCGATGCCCGCCTGGCGCGCCTCCGCGATCAACTGCTCTAGAAGGAAATGCGCGCGGTCACCCCCCTCGGAGGCAATGACGGCGGCAAGTGCATCAAGCCATTCGCGGGTTTCCTGAGCATCGGGATCGTTCGCGGCAGCACCGACGAACGGTTCTGGCATGGCGGCCATGGCTGTCTCCTGTAGGGGGCAGGGTGTGGGAGTGGCGCGGAGTCTCTCACAACTCCCGTCTGTTTTCAAATGGTGCGAGGTGATTTCACATCATGGCACCACCTCAGGCGCGCCTCGAGCGGCGGGCTAGGCGGTCGCGCGGCCCGACGCTCGATAATCCTCACCATGCCACTACGCCGAATGCCCGCCGCGCCGGCACGCGGTTCATCCACACTGCCGCGTCGACTGTTCGGTCGCTGGTGGCGTCGCCAATCTCCCGCGCAGCAGGACCGCTTCGCGACCCTCGGTCCGCTGGTATCGGTACTGCTCTTTCTTGCCGCCATCATTTCTGCGTTCTGGTACCTCCGTAACGAGGAACTCGGCCGTGAGCAGGAGTCAGTGCAGCGCGATACGGAGGTCGCACAGCAGCAGATCCGGTTGCACCTCATTGAGAACCAGGAACAGCTCGTCCGCATCGCGCGCGAAATCGTCACGCGTGCCATCAACGAGGACCAGTTCCGCAACCAGGCGGCCAGCTTCGCCCGCGAACGACCCGAGATCACCCACCTGTTCTGGATCAGTGCCAACCGAGGCACGCGAGCCTTCCACTCGGCGGTGAGTTTTCACCCCGAGTCGGGGCTGGGGGGCGACGAGTTCATCGCATCGTTGCCCAAGGAGGGCAAGTCCAGCGAACCCGAAGTCGCGTTCCTTGCGGCTCGCACCTTGCGCCAGCCCGTGTACACCCGCCCCTTCACAGACACCTGGGGAGCACCGGTTATCCAGGTTCATGTGCCGCTCATCGACCGCAGCGCTTTCAGCGGCACGCTGATCGCGGAGTACTCACTCGAAGCGCTGCTGCGATATTTCGTGCCGGCAGAGGTCTCAGGGCGGCACGCCGTGAGCCTGGTCGATGCGCAGGAGCAGGTGCTGGCGAGCACCGTGACCCCGATGCCCGGCCAGAAGGTGCGCCCCGCTTCGATCGTGCATGACGTGCCGGTTGCACCCGCAGGCGACGGCCTCGTGCTTCGCGGGCAGGGCTACCGCACATCGATTGGCCTGATCAGCAACACGCTGTTCTGGATGGTGGTCGCATTGAGCGTGCTCACGGTGTGGATGCTGCTGGGGACCTGGCGGCACATGGCCCGCCGGCTGCAGATGCAAAGCGCGCTGGTCTCGGAGGCCAACTTCCGGCGCGCCATGGAGAACTCGATGCTCACGGGCATGCGCGCCATGGACATGGAAGGCCGCATCACCTATGTGAACCCGGCCTTCTGCGCGATGACCGGCTTCTCGGAAGCCGAGCTCATCGGCCGTCAGCCCCCGTTTCCCCACTGGCCTCCCGACCGCTACGAAGAGAACAACCGCCTCTTCCAGCAGGAGCTGCAAGGTCGCAGCCCGGCCGGCGGCATCGAAGTCAAGGTGATGCGCAAGGACGGAACGCTGTTCGACGCTCGCATGTACGTCTCGCCGCTGATCGACCCGAAGGGCCAGCAGACGGGGTGGATGACCTCCATGACCAACATCACCGAGGCCAAGCGCATCCGCGACCAGCTCTCGGCCTCGCACG
>CBINBY010000036.1:0-45174 GCA_966248995.1 uncultured Burkholderiales bacterium
ACGCGCCGTTCCACATCAGCATGTCGGCGCCGGTCTGCTCCTGGATGTAGCGGCCGAGGTGGCGATCGGGTGCCCAGAGGATCTTGCGGCCTTGCTCCTTGATATGGTTCACGATCGCCAGCGCGCAGGAGCTGGTCACCATCCAGTCGGCACGTGCTTTCACGGCAGCGCTGGTGTTGGCGTAGACGACGACGGTGCGGTCGGGATGGGCATCGCAGAAGCGGGCGAAGTCCTCGGGTGGGCAGCCCAGGTCCAGCGAGCACGTGGCGTCGAGGTCGGGCATGAGCACGCGCTTGTCGGGGCTCAGGATCTTGGCTGTCTCGCCCATGAACCGCACGCCGGCCACCACGAGCGTCTTGCTCGCGTGATCGCGGCCGAAGCGCGCCATTTCGAGCGAATCGGCCACACAACCGCCGGTTTCCAGCGCGAGATCCTGGATGTCACCGTCGACGTAGTAGTGCGCCACGAGCACCGCCCGGTGGCGAGCCAGCAACTCTGCCGCGCGCGCCTTCCATGTCAGGCGCTCGTCGGGGGTCAGGGGGGCGGGCACCTTGGCCCAGGCGTGTGCGGTGCAGCTGGCACCGGTCGCGTCCTGGCGCGTGTAGTCGAACAGCACTTGGCTCATGAGACGGGAGATGGGGACGGGGCCGAGCCCCTGCAACGGGCATGGTAGCCCAGTAGCAAGGCTGCGATCGGCCAACGGTTACGCTGCGTTTCTTACGGCAGCCTCTTCTCCACTTCCGACAACTTGTAGCGCAGGAGTGCGAGATTGGCGTGCTGTCTGTCGAGCAGGGCCATCAGGAAGAGGTCCGGGTGCCGGGTCATGGCCCGCAGGACCTGATGCCTCTGGCCGGCACTCACGATGATCTCGTCGATGTGTTCCGGCAGGCCCATGTTGCGCGAGGCCATCCGGTGTGCCCGCAGTACCTGGGCGCTCGCGGCCGCGGACTGATCGAAGTCGGTGGACAGGTCTTCGCGTGCCTCCCGGGCGAGGACCAGGCCGGTGGTCGCGTCGACCACCGCACAGCACAACAGGCCCTCGACACCCGCCAGTTCGGCCAGCGCGGTGCGGGCTTGCGCCGGATCCGGCGCGTGCTCGCTGACCCGAGTGACAGGCTGGCACGGGCGCAGCGCGGTGGCGGCGCGAGACGCATCCGTGCCGGCGTGCACGTCCGGGTCCTCCGAATCAGGATCCCCCATCCCGAGCAACGGCTCGGGCGGCTCCCACGCCGGCTGCGTCTTGACGTGGTTCCACATGCCCAGCATGGCGTTCCAGACGGACGAAGCGCTGGTCATGGGTTCACTGAGCACGTGTACCTGCATGCGACGCGGCCAGCTGACCGCGGTGACCTTGCCGGCAATCCAGGCCGAACCTGGGGGCAGCATGAACAGCAGGTTAGGGCAGCGCCATGTCGGCAGCGCAGCAGCCTCTTTCAAGGCATCGAGCAGGGCGTCGACGGCATGGGGTTGCATCGGGCCGACGATGACGGTCGTCATGTGACTGCGCTCCATGAGCGCGACCGGGATGGCAGCGTTCTCGCGGCCGGGGGCCCGCACGTCGGCGTGATAGATCTTGAGCGTGTCCTCGTGGCGGCGCACGAGGGTGGTTCGCTCGATGGTGGCCAGGGTGCGCAGCGTGGTCTGCTCGCGCAGGTGCAACCGCTCGATTGGCCGCCCACCGGCATCGGACAGTGCCTTGATCACGGCAGAAGCCCATACGCCGACGGGGTCGAGCAGCGTGATGAGGCGGCTGGCGGTGCCTAGGTTGGAGCGGGTGGTGGCGAAGTGGTCCCGGATGGCCTGCGCGGGCGATCCGCTCACTACCAGATCATGCTGGTAGCGATCGACCATCTGGCCGCGCTGGTTGACCTCGGTGGCCATGCTCTCCAGGATGGCCGTTGCTGCAAATCCGCCCTGCTCGGGCGCCAGGCCTTCGGAATGGGACTTCCTGGCGTCAGAACCCTTGGGCGGTCCGAGATCGCCGAACAGCGAGGTCAGCATGCGCTCTCCAGCTTGTTGTGGCGCGGCGCGGGAGCACGCGACATCGCGCGGGTCTTGTGACTTGGCAGGTGCTCGCAGTCTAGACCAGCCTCATGCGCGGAATATCCCCCGCGAATGCAACCGCTCGTTGCAGGCCTCCAAATAAGGGATGCTCGTGCCGCAGGCAAGTCGATGCGGCCTGTCGGTCAGCTATCCGTCTTCAGGACCCAGGCATGGCGAGGGCGGCCTACCATCGGGGGGTCGCTTCCAGTGCTTACTCGCCATGAGCTCGCCGACCCCACGCGCCCCCGGGACCCGACACGATGCCGTGTTGATCGGCCTGGTGGGGGCGGCCCACGCCGTCAGCCACTTCAGCCAGCTGCTGCTCGCGCCGCTGTTCCCCTGGCTGAAGGACGTTTTCGCCGTCAGCTATGCCGAGCTGGGGCTGTTGCTGACGATTTTCTTCGTCGTCTCGTGCGCGATGCAGGCCGTGTCTGGGTTCGTGGTAGACCGGTTCGGGCCCCGGCCCGTGCTGTTCGGCGGCCTCGTCCTTCTGGCCACCGCCGCGTTCGGGTACGCGACGAGCAGCAGCTACTGGACGCTGGCCTTCTACTCGGTGGTGGCCGGTGTGGGCAACGGTGTCTTCCACCCCGTGGATTTCACGTTGCTCAACCGCAAGGTGCATCCCTCGAGGCTGGGCCACGCCTTCAGTGTGCACGGCGTCACCGGCAGCCTGGGTTGGGCGTTGGCACCCGCCATGCTGGTGCCGCTGACCCTGGCCTACTCCTGGCGCGTGGCGATCGCGTGCGCGGGCGGAGTGATCGTGGCCGTGCTGCTCTTGCTCTTGTGGGGCCGTGAGCGGCTCGCGGTCGAAACGGCGCCGGCGGGCAAGCCGGCCGCCGGACAGCCCGTCGAGGGGAGTTTCTCCTTCCTTCGCATTCCCGCGGTATGGATGTGCTTCGCGTTCTTTTTCTTTACCGCGGTGGCACTGGGCGGCGTGCAGGCCTTCGCGCCCGAATCGGCCCGGCAGCTGCATCACGTGCCGGCTTCCCTGGCCGCTATGTGCCTGACGGCGTTCATGGTGTGCAGCGCCATGGGCATGGTGGTCGGCGGCTTCCTGGCGGCCGACCCCGCGCGCTGCGAACGAGTGCTGGGACTGGGCTTTGGGGTGGCTTGCCTCGTGGCGTTGACGATTGCGTTCGCCAACTTGCCGGCGCTTGCGGTGCCGGTGCTTTTCGGCGCCATGGGGTTCGGCACGGGCATGGCGGGCCCGTCACGCGATCTGCTGGTCAAGCGATCGGCACCGGAAAACGCGACGGGCCGCGTGTACGGGGTGGTTTATTCGGGGCTCGATATCGGCCAGGCTGTGGCGCCCCTGGTCTTCGGCACGCTGCTCGACCATGGGCAGCCGGCCCTGGTGTGGCTGGGGATCGCGATGGCGCAGGGCGTGTTGATTGCGAGCGCGTTCAATGTGAGGCGGGTGAGGCGTACCGCCTTGGCGACGGCCTGACCAGCCATGAGCGCCGCCCCTTCCGCCCGCCTTGCGGGGCACGCGCTGGTCGAGGCCCTGGTGGCGCAGGGCGTGGACACGGCTTTCGGTGTGCCCGGCGAGAGTTTTCTTGCCGTGCTCGATGGTTTTCACGAGCACCGCGACCGCATCCGCTTCATTGCCTGCCGGCACGAGGGCGGAGCCGCCTTCATGGCCGAGGCCCAGGGCAAGCTGAGCGGCCGCCCGGGCATCTGCTTCGCCACGCGCGGACCAGGGGCGGCCAATGCCAGCATCGGCTTGCATACCGCATTCCAGGACAGTACGCCGATGGTGCTGTTCCTCGGGCAGGTGGCGGGGGACCAGCGCGACCGCGAGGCCTTCCAGGAAGTCGACTACCGCCAGATGCTCGGCCCGGGGACGCTCGCCTTCGCGAAGTGGGTGGGCGAGGTGCATGACCCCGATCGGCTGCCCGAATACGTGTCGCGCGCATTCCACACCGCACTGCAGGGGCGGCCCGGGCCCGTGGTGGTGGTCTTGCCGGAAGACATGCTCACCGGCTGCACCTCGGCGCCGGTGCTGCCCCGGGTCCGCCCGGCACATGCGTGGCCGGCGCCCGGCGGTCTGCGCGATTTGCGCGCGTTGTTGCTGTCGGCGCGGCGGCCTTTTGTCATCGTGGGCGGCGGCGGGTGGGATGCGGCTGCCTGCGAGGCGCTGCAGCGCTTTGCGGAGCACTGGAGCGTTCCCGTGGGTTGCGCCTTCCGCTTCCAAGACCTGATGGACAACCGCCATCCGCTGTATGCGGGCGACGTGGGCATCGGCATCCACCCTAGGCTGGCGCAGCGCATCCGCGATGCCGACCTCGTGATCGCGCTCGGTGCGCGGCTGGGAGAGATGACCACCGGCGGCTACGAGCTGCTCCAGGCGCCGACGCCACGGCAGAAGCTGGTGCACGTGCATGCGGGTCCGGAGGAACTGGGTCGGGTGTACGCGGCCGATCTGCTGCTGCAATCGTCGATGGCATGCGCCGCCAAGGCGCTGGAGACCCTGTCTGCGCCCCCCGATCTGCCCTGGGGCGAGTGGACCTCGGCAGCGCATGCCGACTACGAAAGCAGTCTTCTGGCACCTTCGGTGGTGCCGGTCGACATGGCCGAGGTCGTGAAGATCGTGCAGCGCCTGGCACCCGAGGACACCATCTACACCAACGGCGCAGGCAATTACAGCGGCTGGCTGCACCGCTACTGCCGCTACCCGGGGCTGCAGCACCATGGACGCACGCAACTTGCACCGACCGCGGGTGCGATGGGCTACGGGCTGCCGGCCGCCGTGGCCGCGTCGCTGCTTTTTCCGCATCGCACGGTGGTCCATCTTGCGGGCGATGGCGACTTCCTCATGACCGGGCAGGAAATGGCGACCGCCCGGCAGTACGGTGCCAGTCGGCTCGTGAGCATCGTGGTCGATAACGGCAGCTACGGAACGATCCGGATGCACCAGGAACGCGAGTACCCGGGGCGGGTGGTCGGCACCGAGTTGATCAACCCCGATTTCGCGGCCCTTGCGCGTGCCTATGGCTGGCATGCCGATGCGGTGGACCAGACCGAGCAGTTCGAACCGGCTTTCCGCGCCGCGCTCGATGGCGAACGGCCAACGCTGTTGCACGTGAAGCTGCCGGTGGAAGCGATCACCAGCCGCACCTCGCTCACGGCGATCCGCGAGGCGGCGCAGGAGCGCATGCGTTCGATACCGCCGGCGTGAGCCTGCCGTGGTGCTGTGCGCCCCTGCGACCATGAGCGCTTGCAATGCTTTACGGCGTGGCGCGACCGGCGGAGACTCGCACCTTGACCCCGGTGCCGGCCCATGACCACTCCCGACTTCTCCACCTGCGACCTGTGCGACACGCACAAGAACGATGCCAGCGGGGCATTTCGCGTGCTGCCCCCGGTGTGGCGCGACTTCGGTGCGCCGAGGCGGTTTGCCGGCCAGGTGAGCACCGTCAAGTGTTTCGAGGACAACTCGCTCGTCAAGGCGGCTCTCGACGAGCCCGGTCGGCGCCGTGTGCTCGTGGTCGACGGCGGCGGCTCTTTGCGGCGCGCGCTGCTGGGCGGCAACCTCGCCGCAGCGGCGATGCGCAATGGGTGGTCGGGCATCGTGGTGCACGGCTGCGTGCGCGATGCGGCCGAACTGGGGATGGCCGAAGTGGGCATCCGAGCCCTGGCGCTGATGCCTTTGCCCACCGACAAGCGCAACGCCGGCGAACGTGACGTGCCGGTGCAGATCGAGGGAGTGTGGGTGCGTCCCGGCGACTGGCTCTATGCCGACGAGGACGGCATGGTGGTGATGGCGGAGCCCATCTCATGAATGCGAGCGGCAGCCCTCCCGCCGAGTCTAACGAGGCCGGCGGCCCCACCATGAACATCCGCGAGTTCGCGGAGCAGACGGGGCTGACCGCTCACACGCTGCGCTACTACGAACGCATGGGCCTGATGGGCCACATCGGCCGCGAAGCGCACGGGCACCGCGTCTACGGGCCACAGGACTCGCAGTGGGTGAGCTTTCTCGGTCACTTGCGCGAGACCGGCATGCCGATTCGCGAGTTGCAGCACTACTGCGCGCTGCGCGACCAGGGCGATGCCACGCTCCAGGCTCGGATCGATCTGCTGGAGCGGCACGCCGAGAAGGTAGCCGCCCAGCTGCGCTCGCAGCACGAACACCTGGCTCGGCTGCGCGAGACCATCCAGGGCTACCAGGCGCGTGTCGGGCGCGGAGTGCGAGCGCCGGATCCCTCGGCCGCTACGGCCGGACCACCTCAAGAAGCCGATCCAGCCCGCCGTCGTTGATGGCCACCATCGCCTGTTCGCGCACCTTGGGCTTGGCGTGATAGGCCACCGACAGGCCCGCCACGCCCATCATGGGCAAGTCGTTGGCACCGTCGCCGATGGCAATCGCCTGGCGCGGCTCGATGCCCAGGGCGTCGCAGGTCTGCCGCAGCATGCGCTTCTTCTCCTCGCCGTCGCAGATGTCACCCCAAGGTTGATCGACCATGGCGCCTGTGAGCGCCCCGTCGGCGGTTTCCAGCACGTTGGAGCGCGTGTAGTCGATGCCCAGCCGGTCGCGTATGCGGTCCGTGAAGAAGGTGAAGCCTCCCGAGACCAGTAGCGTCTTCAGGCCGGCGCTCTGCGCTGCGCGCACCAGCGCTTCGGCGCCGGGGTTGAGCTGTAGCCGATGTTCGTAGACCTCCTGCAGCGCCGAGACGGGCACGCCCTTGAGCAGCGCCACTCGGCGACGCAGGCTCTCCTTGTAGTCGGTGATCTCGCCGCGCATCGCGGCCTCGGTGATGGCGGCCACCTCTGCCTTGCGCCCGGCGGCACCCGCGATCTCGTCCACGCACTCGATGTTGATGAGCGTGGAGTCCATGTCGAACGCGATAAGGCGGAAATCAGACAGGCGCAAAGGCGGCGTGAAACCCCGGACCACGAGGCCGGAGTCAATGGCGGGAGCGGGCATGGCGGAGTGGCGATGAGGCCCGGTGGGCCAGGGCTGTGATGGGTGTGAGCGCGGTTCGGATTTTATGGGTGGCCCTCATGCCGCCACGGCCTGCGGCTGCCCCAGCGATCTCAATACATCGCGGATGAGCTGGGCCCGGTCCCGGGGCTCGGGCGTGTCGCGCTCGATGCGCAGCTTGTCGTTGCCGGCCAGCTTGATGTGCCGGTTCTTCTGGACCAGCTCGATGATGCGCATGGCGTCGACCGGCGGGTTGGGCCGGAAGCCGATGACGATGAGCCGGGGCGCCGCGTCGATCTTTACCACGCCGTAAGGCTTGGCGAGCACGCGCAGGCGGTGCACGTCGAACAGGGTCTGGCCCTGTGGCGGCAGCTTGCCGAAGCGGTCGGTGATTTCCTCCAGCATGGCGTCGATCTGCTCGGCCTTCTCGGCGGTGGCCAGGCGCTTGTAGAGTGACAGGCGCGTGTGCACATCGCCGCAGTAGCTGTCGGGCAGCAGCGCGGGTGCGTGCAGGTTGATCTCCGTCGTGGCCGACAGCGGCGAGAGCAGGTCCGGCTCGCGCCCGGCCTTCAGCGAGCGCACCGCCTCGGCCAGCATGTCGTTGTAGAGCTGGAAGCCGACCTCCATCATGTTGCCGCTCTGGTTTTCACCCAGCACCTCGCCGGCGCCGCGGATCTCCAGGTCGTGCATGGCGAGGTAGAAGCCGGAGCCCAGCTCCTCCATCTGCTGGATGGCTTCGAGGCGCTGCGCGGCCTGCTTGGTAAGGCCTTCCACATCCGGCACGAGCAGGTAGGCATAGGCCTGGTGGTGCGAGCGCCCCACGCGGCCGCGCAGCTGGTGCAGCTGGGCCAGGCCGAACTTGTCGGCGCGGCTGATGACGATGGTGTTAGCGCTCGGCACGTCGATGCCGGTCTCGATGATGGTGGAGCACAGCAGCACGTTGTAGCGCTGTGCGACGAAGTCACGCATCACGGCTTCGAGCTGGCGCTCGGGCATCTGACCGTGAGCCACCGCGATGCGCGCCTCGGGCAGCAGTTCGACGAGCTTGCTGCGGCGGTTCTCGATGGTCTCGACCTCGTTGTGCAGGAAGTAGACCTGTCCGCCGCGCTTGAGCTCGCGCAGTACCGCCTCACGGACGATGCCGGTCGTTTCGTTGCGCACGAAGGTCTTGATGGCGAGCCGCCTCTGCGGCGCGGTGGCGATGACCGAGAGGTCGCGCAAGCCTTCCAGCGCCATGCCCAGCGTGCGCGGGATCGGCGTGGCGGTGAGGGTGAGCACGTCCACGTCGGCCCGCATCGCCTTGACGGCTTCCTTGTGGCGCACCCCGAAGCGGTGTTCCTCGTCGACGATCAGCAGGCCCAGGCGCTTGAACCTCACGTCGGGCGACAGCAGCTTGTGGGTGCCCACGACGATGTCCACGCTGCCATCCGCGATGCCGTCGAGGGCGGACTTCACTTCCTTGGTGGAGCGGAAGCGCGAGAGCTCGGCCACCTTCACCGGCCACTTGCCGAAGCGGTCGGCGATGTTCTGGTAGTGCTGCTCGGCCAGCAGCGTGGTGGGCGCGAGTATGGCCACCTGCTTGCCGCCCGTCACCGCAACGAAGGCCGCACGCAGGGCCACCTCGGTCTTGCCGAAGCCAACGTCGCCGCACACCAGCCGGTCCATGGGCTTGGGCGAGACCATGTCCTGGATCACGGCGTGGATGGCCGCCTGCTGGTCGGGCGTTTCCTCGAAGCCGAAGCTCGCAGCGAAGGCCTCGTAGTCGTGCGGCGAGAAGCGGAAGGAGAAACCTTCTCGCGCAGCGCGGCGGGCATAAAGGTTCAGCAGCTCGGCAGCGGTGTCGCGCACCTGCTCGGCCGCCTTGCGCCTGGCCTTTTCCCACTGGCCGGAGCCCAGCTTGTGCAGCGGCGCCTCCTCGGCGCTCACGCCCGTATAGCGGCTGATGAGGTGCAACTGGGCCACCGGCACGTACAGCGTGGCTTTTTCCGCGTACTCGAGATGCAGGAACTCGCTCGGACCGTCGCCCAGGTCGATGTTCATCAGGCCCACGTAGCGGCCGATGCCATGGTTGGCATGCACCACGGGATCGCCGACCTTCAGCTCCGACAGGTCCTTGATGAGCGCGTTGACGTCGCTGACCTGCTCCTGCTTGCGGCGGCGCCGCGCAGTCGGGCTGGTGGCGAAGAGCTCGGTCTCGGTGATGAACTGGATCGCCTTGCCGTCTTCGGGCTCATGCCAGAAGAAGCCTTCGGCCATCGGCGCGGCCGTGATGGCGAACTGCTCATCGCCCGTCTCGAATTCCGCGAGCGTGGCCACGCTGGGCGGCTCGATGCGGTTGTCGCGCAGCAGCTCCAGCAGGCTTTCGCGTCGGCCTTCGCTTTCTGCCACGATCAGCACGCGGTGCGGCGTGCTGCCCACGTGCGCCTGCAGCTTCTTCAGCGGCTCCGGCGCCCCGCGGTCGACGCTGAGATCGGGCAGAGGGCGTGCCCATGCCACGGGCTCCTTGCCGCGCACGGCCAACGTGGCGTGGGGTTGCGTGAGCGTGAAGAACTCCTCGGGCCGGAGGAAGAGATCTTCCGGCGCGAGGATGGGCCGCTCCTTGTCGTGCTGCAGGAAGCGATGGCGCTCGCGCGTGTCGGTCCAGAAGCGCTGCAGTGCCTCGTCGATCTCGCCGTGCAGCGCGAGCGCCGCGGCCTCCCCCAGGTAATCGAAGATCGTCGCCGTGGCGTCGAAGAACAGGGGTAGGTAGTACTCGATGCCTGCGGTGGCGATGCCCGCGGCGATGTCCTTGTACAGGCGCACCCGGCTCGGGTCGCCCTCCATCCGCTCGCGCCAGCGCGCTCGGAAAGCGTTGCGCGAGACCTCGTCCATCGGAAACTCGCGGCCCGGCAGGAGGCGCACCTCGGGCACGGGATAGAGGCTGCGCTGGGTGTCGGGGTCGAAGGTACGGATGGAATCGACTTCGTCACCGAAGAGATCCACCCGGTAGGGCACCGGCGAGCCCATGGGAAAGAGGTCGATCAACCCGCCGCGCACGGCGTACTCGCCCGGCGACACGACCTGGCTCACGTGCGTGTAGCCGGCCAGTGTGAGTTGCGCCTTCAGGCCGGCCTCGTCGAGCTTCTCCTTCTGCTTGAAGTGGAAGGTATAGCCCGCCATGAAGCTGGGCGGCGCCAGCCTCACCAGAGCGGTGGACGCAGGCATCAGCACGACATCGGCGTCCCCTTGCCGGATGCGCCACAGGGTGGCGAGGCGCTCGGAGATGAGGTCCTGGTGCGGCGAGAAGGTGTCGTAGGGCAGTGTTTCCCAGTCGGGGAACACGGCCACGCGAAGGCCGGGCGCGAAGAAGGCGAGTTCGCCTTCCAGCCGCTGCGTGTCGGCCGGCTCCGCGGTGACGATGGCGGTGAGCTTCTTCCGAGCGGACTGCGCTTGCGCGAAACGGGCCAGCAACAGTGCGTCGGCCGAGCCGATGGGGCGGGGCAGCGTGTAGCGCTTGCCGGGGGCGATGGAGGGAATCAGCATCGACGAGGGCTGCCAAAGCAAATCGCCCCGGGATGGGCTCCCACGGGGCGATGCAAACGGGCCCAGATTATAGAATTCGCCGCTTTTTCCCTGCCGCATGTCCCACCCGTCGTCGCTTCGTTTCCATGCCCTCGTGCCCTGTGCCGGCACGGGCTCGCGAGCGCAAACGGCCCGGCCCAAGCAGTACGCCATGGTGGGTTCGCGCAGCGTCGTTGCACACACCCTCTCGGCGCTCGCTTCGGTGTCGCGCCTGGCCCAGTTGCTGGTGGTCGTGGCTGCGGACGATGCGGTCTTCGAAACCCATGTGCCGGGCTACGGCGGTCGAGTGGCGCGCTGTGGTGGCGGCACGCGTGCGCAGAGCGTGGCTCAGGGCTTGGCCGAACTGTCGAGGCTGGGCGCCGAGGCCGGCGACTGGGTGCTGGTGCACGATGCGGCCCGCTGCCTCGTGCGCCCCGAGTGGGTGGATGCGCTGATCGACGCCTGCGCCGATGACCCCGTGGGCGGGCTGCTTGCACTGCCGCTGGCCGACACCCTGAAGGAAGAGCGCGATGGCCGCGTGGCCGCCACGCTGGACCGCACTGGCAAGTGGCAGGCGCAGACTCCGCAGATGTTCCGGCTCGGCCTGCTGCGCGAGGCGCTGGAGCGCGCCGGCCCCAGCGTCACCGACGAGGCCAGCGCGGTCGAAGCCCTGGGGCTTGCCCCGAAGCTCGTCCGCGGGGCGCTGGAGAACTTCAAACTGACCTATCCCGCCGACTTCGACCTCGCACAGCGGCTGCTGAGGACACGCTCATGACACGCCCTCCCGTTCCCCGCATGCGTATTGGCGAGGGCTGGGACGTCCACGCATTGGTGACTGGCCGTCCGCTCATCCTGGGAGGCGTGGAGATCCCGCACACGCATGGCTTGCAGGGCCATTCCGATGCCGATGGTCTGTGCCACGCGATCACCGATGCGCTGTTTGGCGCCCTGGCTCTGGGCGACATTGGCCATCACTTCCCTGACACGGACGAACGCTTCCGCGGCGCGGATTCGCTCGCGCTGCTGGCCGAGGCGGCGAGACGGGTGAGGGCGGCGAACTGGCATATCGCCAATGTCGACAGCACCATCGTGGCCCAGGCGCCGAAGATGGCACCGCACATCCTGGCCATGCGGCAGCGCCTGTCGACCGTGCTCGCGCTGCCGGTGGAGCAGGTGAGCGTGAAGGCGAAGACGGCGGAGAAGATGGGTCCGGTTGGCGAGGGCCTGGCGATCGAGACCCGGGCGGTGTGTTTGCTCTTTCGCGCTTGAGCAGCAGGACACATGGGCTGCGGGTTGGAGCAGTGACGCCCCGTACGCACTGAGCTTGTCGAAGTGCCCGCTCCACGCAGTGGGTTCGCCTAGGGTGGTGCCCTCTTCAACCTGATGTGCGCAATCAACCCGCCGTCGGCCGCATTCGCGATCTCGAACGTGCCACCCATGCGCTGTATCGCCTTCTCCACGATCGCCAGGCCCAGCCCGGCCCCCGTGGCGGCGGTGCGTGCAGTGTCTCCGCGGAAGAAGGGCGTGGTGAGCTGCGCGATCTTCCGCGGGTCCACGCCCTCGCCGTGATCGCGTACCGAAAGGATCACCCAGGGCCCTGTGCGCGCGTAGCTCACCACGACCCGCGCGATGCCGGTGTCCGAGGAGCGCCCGTAGCGCCGCGCGTTCTCGAACAGGTTGGCCAGCACACGGCCGAGTTCGGTTTCGTCGGCCATCACCTTGGTGTCGATCGCCACGCGTGAGGTGATGCGGATCTGGCTCGGGTCGCGGAACGCCGCCATCTCGCGATCCACCAGGCTGGACAAGTGCACGGCCGTGAGCTTCACCTCGCCAGGACGCGCGTAGTCCATGAACTTGTCGATGATCGCGTCGAGCTGGTCGATGTCGAGGGCCATGTTGCGCTTGGCCTCCTCGTCGCTCACGCTCATCTCGGCTTCCAGCCGCAGCCGGGCCAGCGGGGTACGCAGGTCATGGGAAATGCCGGCCAGCATCACCGCCCGGTCTTCTTCCACCTTCGCCAGCTCCCGTGCCATGCGGTTGAAGCCCATGTTCACCTGCCGGATCTCACTGGTGAGCGTGTTCTCGTCCAGCCGCGAGTCGAACTCGCCTTCGCGGATGCGGCTGGCGGCGAAGGACAAATCGCGCAGCGGCTGGTTGATGAGCCGCGCGATGGCCACGGAGCCCAGCACCGATGCCACGAGCGCGATGCCTACCCAGACGAACAGCGTGGTCCAGGTGATGGGCTGCATGCGCGTCGGGTCGGCCTGCAGCCAGTACGGATCCTTGTCGAACGAAAAGCCCACCCACAGGCCTGGGGAACCGTTGACTTCGCTGGCGACCAGCGTGTCCGGGCCCAGGCGCGAGCGCAGCTCCTGGCCGATGGCGCGCGTGAAGCGGTCGACCTCGTAGGGCTCCCACTTGTCCTTGGGCTCGCGCGGCTGCAGCCGCATGCCCTCCTGGTTCTGCATGCTCTTGATGAGCGTGACGCGCTGAATGCCGTCGGTGCTGCCCAGCGCAGCGCGCGACAGGTTCACCAGGCTCGCGATCTGCTGCGCGGTCTGCACTGCGCGTGGCTCGAACTCCATCGCGCGGAAGGTCTGCGTCCAGGCGAACACCCCGCCGGCGAGCAGGATGGCCAACAGGAAGAAGGTGCGCCAGAACAGGCTGAGCGCAACGTGCTTACGGGCCATCGAGCAGTGTGGGCAGGGGTGGGCAGCTGTGAGGGAGGGGGGAATCTAGCAGACAGGCGGCGCGGGGACGCGCGCGTACCTGCAGCACGGCAAGGGCACACATTCATGCGCGGGGCATGACGCCCCGACGCCCTCGCCGATGGGCTGGGGAGGTACTCTCCCCGGGCTCAGGCAGCGCCGTCCGGCACGAACACGTAGCCCACGCCCCAGACGGTCTGGATGTAGCGTGGTTGTGCGGGATCGGGCTCGATCATCTTGCGCAGCCGGGAGATCTGCACGTCGAGGCTGCGGTCGAAGGGTTCGAACTCGCGGCCACGCGCCAGCTGGGCCAGCTTGTCGCGCGACAGCGGCTGGCGAGGGTGACGCACGAGGGCCTTGAGCATGGAGAACTCGCCGGTGGTGAGGGCGATCTGCTCGCCGTCCTTGGACAGGCGGCGCAGCGCAAGGTCGAACTCGAAGGGCCCGAAGGTCACGGTCTGCGCTTCCTTGGCCGGCGCGCCGGGCGCTTCCAGCGAGGGACGGCGGCGTAGCACGGCGTGGATGCGTGCCAGCAGCTCGCGCGGGTTGAAAGGCTTGGGCAGGTAATCGTCCGCGCCGACTTCCAAGCCGACGATGCGGTCCACGTCCTCGACCTTGGCGGTCAGCATGATGATCGGCGTGACATCGTTGGCTGCGCGCAGCCGGCGGCAGATCGACAGGCCGTCCTCGCCGGGAAGCATCAGGTCCAGCACGATGAGGTCGACGGTCTCGCGGGTCAGCACGCGGTTGAGCGCCTTGGAGTCTTCCGCGAGCAGTACTTCGAATCCCTCCTGTGTGAGGTAGCGCCGCAGCAGGTCGCGAATGCGAGCGTCATCGTCGACGACGACGATGCGGTCGGCACGGGCAGCGGGTGCGGTGGTCATCGGGTAACTCCTAATTTGTAACAGCGGCATTGTGCTCAGGTTTGTCGCGGGATTTCGGGGGCCTGACTGTCTGTTACAAATCTTGCGAGGCGGCCGTCCGTACGTGATCCATGCACGGCGTTGGGGGGGTGCGGCAACCTCCGCGTCACATAAAACCCACCATGACACAAGGATTTCTTCGCGCCGCGGTGCTCGCCGTGGCCTGGCCCAGCGCTGTTCTTGCGCAGTCCTCGATGCATGCCGCGGAGCTGCTCGTCCCCATGGACGTGATGGGCTTGTCAGCCAGTGCCTCGGTCGAAGTACCCCGGGACCTTTTGTCGTTGGTGTTCACCACGTCACGCGAAGGGCCGGATGCAGCGGCGGTTCAGTCGGAGCTGAAGCAGGCGCTCGATGCCGCGCTTGCGGAAGCGAAACGCGTGGCGAAGCCCGGGCAGGTGGACGTGCAGACAGGCAACTTCTCGCTCTATCCGCGCCACGACCGCAAGGGTGCGATGGTCGGATGGCAGGGCACCGTCGAGCTCCTGGTGGAAGGTCGCGACATGGCGGCGATCGGCCAACTTGTGGGCCGAGTCAACAGCATGACGGTCGGCCGCGTGAGCCAGGGCCTGTCGCGCGAGGCGCGCGAGCGTAGCGAGGCGGAAGTCGCGGGGCAGGCCATCGCGGCCTACCGGGCCAAAGCCGCCGAGTACGCGCGCCAGTTCGGATATTCGAGCTACGTGCTGCGCGAGGTGAACGTAGGCGCCGGTGAGCCCCCGGGCCCGCCGATTCCGATGATGCGCACCCAGGCAGCGTCGATGGAGGCCGCCCCGCTGCCCATCGAGGCGGGCAAGGCGACGGTCACCGTCACGGTGTCGGGCACCGTGCGCCTGACCCGGTAGCACGGCTTACTGGGCCAGCCAGCCGCCGTCGACGTTCCAGGCGGCGCCGCGCACGTTGTCCGCCGCGGGCGAAGCCAGAAATACTGCCAGCTCTCCCAGCTGCTCAGGGGTGACGAACTGCAAGGAAGGTTGCTTCTCGCCGAGCAGGTCGACCTGGGCCTTCTCGGGCGACAGGCCTTCGCGAGCGGCCCGGTCGTCGATCTGCTTTTGCACGAGCGGTGTCAGCACCCAGCCCGGGCAGATGGCGTTGACCGTGATGCCGGTGGTGGCGGTTTCCAAGGCCACGGCCTTGGTGAAGCCGACGATCCCATGCTTGGCTGCCACGTAAGCGGACTTCTGCGCTGACGCCGCAAGACCATGTGTCGAGGCGATGTTGATGACGCGGCCCCAGTTCTTGCTCCGCATCCTGGGGACGGCCAGCCGCGTGGTGTGGAAGGCCGAGCTGAGGTTGATGGCGATGATGGCGTCCCATTTGTCAATGGGGAACTCCTCCACCTTCGCGACATGCTGGATGCCGGCGTTGTTGACGAGGATGTCCGTGCCGCCGAACTCGCGTTCGGCATAGGCCATGAGTTCGGCGATGTCCGCCGGCTTGCTCATGTCGGCGCCGTGATAGCCGACCTTCACGCCGAGCCGGGTCACCTGTGCCTTGGGGCCTTCCACGTCGCCGAAGCCGTTGAGCACGATGTTTGCACCTTGGCGCGCCAGGGCCAGCGCGACACCGAGGCCGATGCCGCTGGTGGAGCCGGTGACGAGAGCGGTTTTTCCTTTGAGCATGGGCGTTCCTCCGGTTGGGTACGATGCATTATCGATAGACGCAAACAGACCCGATAGCGCCATGCCCGAACCCCGTCTGAACCATGTGCAATGCCTGCATGCGCAAGGCCTGCACCGCATGGCGTACTGGGAGTGGGGCGACCCCGCCAACCCTCGTGTGCTCGTATGCGTGCATGGCCTGTCGCGGCAAGGACGCGACTTCGACGAGCTCGCCCAGGCGCTGACCGGCGACTACCGCGTGGTCGCGCCCGACGTCGTGGGCCGAGGCCATTCCGACTGGCTGCCCGATCCCATGGCCTATACGGTGACCACCTACGTGGCAGACATGGTCACGCTGCTGGCCCGTCTCAACGTGGAATCCGTGCATTGGGTCGGCACGTCCATGGGCGGCCTCATCGGCATGGGGCTCGCGTCGCTGCATCGCTCGCCCATCACACGTCTGGTGCTCAACGACGTGGGCCCGACGCTTGAACCCGCAGCGCTTGCGCGCATCGGTGCGTACGTCGGTCAGCCGCTGCGCTGGCGCTCGCTGGAGGAGGCAGCGGACTACCTCTGGAGCATTTCGCAAGGCTTCGGCCCGCACACGCGGGATCAGTGGCAGGCACTCACGCGCCACATGCTCAGGCCCGACGGCGACGGGTTCAAGCTCCATTACGACCCCGCCATCGCGGTGCCGTTTCGCGCGGCCACGCCTGAGATGGCGGCGGTGGCAGAGGCCGCTCTCTGGAAGGCTTACGACGCCATCGCGTGCCCCACGCTCGTGCTGCGCGGCGCGCAATCAGACCTGCTTTCGCGCGACACGGCACAGGCCATGGCGCAGCGTGGACCCAAGGCCGGCGTGCATGAGTTCGAGGGGGTCGGTCACGCGCCCATGTTCAGCACTCCGGAGCAGGTTGCGGTGGTGCGGGAGTTCCTGCTCGGGCCATGAAGACGGCGCTGCGAGAGACGCAGGAGCACGCTGCGCCCATCGTCCAGCTGGCGGACGACCGCCCCGTCGATGAGGCGGCGCAGCTCGCGCGGGCGCGCGCCTTTGCCGAGCCGTTGCTGTCCGGGCATGCGCTCGACACCGGCGAGGACGCGCTGTCGCATGCCGACGGAGTGGCCTCGATCCTGGAGCGCATCGGCGCCGCCCCCTCGATGCGCGCGGCGGCCTACCTCGTTTATGCGGCCGACTACCTGAACCGGCCGGAAGAGGTGGTTGCGAAGGCCTTCGGTGATTCGTACGCGAGTCTGGTCTCGCACACCCGCCGGCTGGTGCAGATCCAGCGGGCGGCGCGCGAGGCCAAGGTGGGTGCCGACCAGCGTGCGTTGCAGACGGAGCGAGTGCGCAAGATGCTGCTCGCGTTTTCGCGCGACCTGCGCGTGGTGTTGCTGCGCCTGGCTTCGCGGCTGCAGACGCTGCGCTATCACGCCGTCAGCAAGCTCCCGTGCCCGGAGGTCCTGGCGCGCGAGAGCCTGCAGGTGTTCGCGCCCTTGGCCAATCGGTTGGGCATCTGGCAGATCAAGTGGGAGCTGGAGGACTTGTCGTTCCGCTTCCTGCAGCCGGTAAATTACCGCCACGTCGCCCGCCTGCTCGACGAAAAGCGAGTCGAGCGCGAGCAGCATGTCGAGGCCTTGCGCCAGCGCCTGGCGCAGCTGCTTGCCGCTCATGGCCTGCACGTCGAAGTGCAGGGTCGGCCCAAGCACCTGTACAGCATCTGGAAGAAGATGCAGGGCAAGCAGCTCGACTTCCCGCACATCTTCGACGTGCGTGCCATGCGCGTCATCGTGGACAGCGTGCGCGACTGCTATGCGGTGCTTAGCCGGGTGCACGAGCTGTACAGGGCGGTGCCGGGCGAGTTCGACGACTACATCGCCAAACCCAAGCCCAACGGCTACCAGTCGCTGCACACGGTGGTGCTCGACGAGGGCGACCGCGCCGTGGAGATCCAGATCCGTACCCGCGAGATGCACGAGCACGCCGAGCATGGCGTGGCGGCGCACTGGGCGTACAAGGAAGCCGGAGTCAAGGGCTACGCAGGCGTATCGGCCGGCGCCGATTTCGATGCGCAGGTGGCCGAGGCGCGCAAGGCGGTGCTGCGACAGCTGCTCGCGTGGGAGCGCGACTTCGTGGAGCAGGGCGACACGCAACAATTGGGTGCGGACACGCGCGCGGTGTTCGACGACCGCATCTACGTCTTCACGCCCGATGCCGCCGTCGTGGAGCTCCCTGCCGGCGCCACGCCCGTGGACTTTGCCTACACCGTGCACACGGACCTGGGACACCGCTGCCGCGGGGCCAAGGTCGACGGTGCGATGGTGCCGTTGAACACCCCGCTGCAAAACGGGCAGACCGTGGAGATTACAGCCGTAAAGGAGGGCGGGCCGTCGCTGGACTGGCTCAACCCGGAGCTCGGCTACCTGCGCAGCACTCGGGCGCGCTCCAAGGTGCGTGCATGGTTCAACGCGCTGACGCTGGCCGGCACGATGGCCCGTGGACGCGAGGTGGTGGAAAAGCTGCTGCAACGGGAAGGCAAGACCTCGGTGAAGCTGGACGATCTTGCCGTCCAGCTGGGCTTTCGCAACGCTGATGCGCTGTTCGAGGTGGTGGGCAAGGACGAGTTCTCTCTGCGCCACATCGAGCAGGTGCTGCGCCCGGCCGGGCCCGCGCCTACCCCGGACGAATTGGTCACGTTCAAGCGCGCCCGGCCTCAAGGCGAGTCGTCTCGCGGTGTGCTGGTGGTCGGCGTGGAATCGCTGCTCACCACGCTCGCTCGATGCTGCCGCCCTGCGCCACCGGATCCGATCGGTGGCTATGTCACGCGGGGCAAGGGCGTGGCCATCCACCGCAGCGATTGCAGCAACTTCCGCCAGATGGCTGGGCGCTCGCCGGAGCGGGTCATCACGGTGGCCTGGGGTGCACCGCGCGGGCAGGGCGATGCGCTTTATCCGGTCGACGTGATGGTCGAGGCCTTGGATCGCCAAGGCCTGCTGCGCGACATCTCCGAGGTGTTTGCCAAAGAGAAGATGAATGTCACCGGCGTGAAGACCCAGACCGTGAAGGACGCTCTCGGCGACACGGCATGGATGACCTTCACGGTGGAAGTGGCCGATTCCGCGAGACTCGCGCATGTGCTGGAACAGGTCGCGCGAGTCAGGGGCGTGCGCGGCGCGCGCCGAAGATAGGGTAACCGAAAGATGCTGCTATACTGCGCAGCTTCCTAGGCGCGTAGCTCAGCTGGTTAGAGCACCACCTTGACATGGTGGGGGTCGTTGGTTCGAGTCCAATCGCGCCTACCAAAATCGGTAGACGAATCAAGGACTTAGCGGAGACGCTAAGTCCTTTTTTCTTGGTGGTACGGAAAAAGTACGAAAAAGCGGGGCGTCGGCTATGCGTGGCGGGGTTGTGCGGGTCGTGCTCCGTCTTGCTCAAGCGGCCGCAGGCGGAACGCGCCTGGAAGGGCCGTGTGCAATGGCAGCCAACGGACAGGTGGCGTCATTCGCCCAAAGGCCGTACCCCCTCCGTAGCACCAGCAGCGTGCGCATGGCGTCCTGCGTCTCGTGGAGCCGGCGACCCGCAGCTTCTGTGTTGTATCTGGCGAAAGGCGGAACAGTTCAGGCACTCGCGAGGACCTTCGCGTTCACCTTCTCTGCGAGCGCCTGGCAGCGGCTCAGCAAAGCGTCGAACGGTTCGGCATCGTCCAGCAGCAGACCGTCGTCGACCATGCGCCGATAGTCCTCGGACAGTGCATTGCGCGCGTCGCCAATAACGCGAGAACCAGACCCGTGACCGCAGCGCCGTAGTCGAAGGGGAGAACCAGGCGTCCTTCTCGAGCAGGTGCAGCGGGCGTCCCGAGCGCTCCGCCGCGACGAGCAGCGCTTCGCGCTGATCCTCGCGCGAAACTTCGAAAAAAAGTCACGGACGCGTCGCCAGGGCACTGACGTGGCTGGCGAGCGACCTTGAGCTTGCGGCTGCGCCCGGAGGTCAGGAAGACCTGACGCACCGGCACCTGTGTCGTCAGTCCCCGCGCATTGGCAGCGGCCGCGCCGTTGCCGATGACCGTCTCCCCGCGCTGGCTGGCCCATTCCTGGAGCACCTTGGCGACTTCCGGTGCGCGCGCTTCGAACCTGCCCTTGACCGGCAGGACGTAGATGCCCCGGCCGGCGCGCAGCAGTTTGCCGCTGCGCGCCAGGCGCGACAGCGCCTGGTCGACTGCCGCCCTGCTGCCCAGGTGCAGCAGCGCCTTGGCGGACAGACTGGCGCCCTCCGGCAGCGGGGCGGCGTGCGCGAGGATTTGCTGGGCAAGGTTGGGACACGGTGGTTCCTTGATTGTCAGAACTACGGCGTAGTTTCTGACGGGGGCGGCTGTCGGCCCCGAGAGGATCTCGTCTCCGCGCCGGATCGGCGTCGCCGGCAGGAACACGACCGGAAGCCCGATGACCTGGCCAAGGGTCTCGACGAAGGGCATTCAGAAGACCTGCGTCCCATCCTCCCATGGCGCCGCAGCTGCTGCTGCGGGTGTGGATGTTTGGTACGACCGTGGCAAACACGCAATGAGCCCCGTCAAGGAGCGGCCATTACCCCGAACGGGGGGTGGGCTCTCCAATTCGTAACCGACAGAATCCCCCGCATTCATGTGGAGCGGCTCCGCAGCATAAGAGCCGCCGGTCCGTGCGCGTGCGCGCCCAGTCAGCAATCTCCAGGGGGTTTCTCCATGTCCACCAAGTCCCGGCGCGCCGGTGCGGCGCTGCGCCGCTGCGCGGCTTCGTTCCGTGCCAGCATCCGTCCCATTGCACGTGCCAGCCAGCAAACCCTGGAAGCCCTGCGCCAAGTGCCACGCCAGCGGCACGAAACGAACCGGCCACAGTGGAAGATCGAAACCCTGGAGCCGCGGGTGCTGCTGTCGGCGGACGCCATGCCCGGCGTCGCGCGTATCGAGGGCGCGATCGATCAGCCCGGCGAGCAGGACGCCTACCAGTTCGTTGTCACCGACAAGACGCGGCTCTTCTTCGATGGCATCGACGGCAATCAGGTCCAGTGGCAGCTTCGCCAAGGCGCCAGCACCCTCTTCAACAGCCGGGAACTGACGGCCACCGGTGACCGATTCCTGGAGCTTCAGCCCGGCACCTACAGCCTCAGCGTTGACGGCGTCAACGACACCCTCGGCAGCTACACCTTCCGCCTGATTGGCGACCAGGCAGCCACCGCGCTGCAGGTCAACGAGTCCACGGCCGGCACCCTGCAGCCCGGCACCCAGGCCGCGCTGTACGCGTTCTCCGCCCAGGCGGGAGACCGTCTGTATTTCCAGAACGGCGCGTCCACCGGCAGCCCGCGCTGGACGCTGTTCGGCCCGGCGGCCAACATCGTGAGTGGCACCAACACCTGGAATGACGGCGGCGCTTTTGTCGCCGACCGCACGGGCACCTACTGGCTCAGCATCGAAGGCCAGAGCGGCGTCACGACCACCGTTGACTACGCCTTCACGCTGTACCGCAGCACGCCGAGCCGCACCGTGCTGCAGCCCGGCCAGACTCACCAGGTCGACCTCGCCGTGCCCGGCACCGCGGCCGACTACGACTTCACCCTGACGGATTCCGCCCAGGTCGCCTGGGACCAGCTCTCGGCCAGCCTGTCGAACGCCCGCTGGACGATCACCAACGCCGCCGGCACCCCAGTCGGCACCGGGCTGCTCGACGCGCAAGATGGCAGTGCCGCCCCGATGCTGCTGCCCGCCGGCAGCTACAGCCTGCGGATCGAAACCCTGTCGCGCGGCACCGGCAGCGCAAGCTTTCGGCTGCTCACCTCCAGTGGCGCCACGAGCATCGGTGCGCAGGCTACCCTCACGGCCTCCGTCGCAAACAGCCGCGCGGCCGATGTGGTGCGCATCGACGCCACTGTGGCGGGCTGGGTCAACGTGGGCTTCCTCGCCGACGGCACGGCGGCCGGCACCTCGACCGCCACTGCCATCGACTTGCTGACCGATGGTGGTAACTCGGCGCTGGCCTCGGTCACGCTCGGCGGTTCCGCCGCCGGCGAGATGGACGTGCGCCTGTATCGCATCGCCTGCCTCGCGGGCGAGCCCCTGCTCGTCTCCACCTCGGGCGCCGGCTTCGAATCGCGGCTGCGCCTGTTCGATGCGAACGGCAATGAGCTGGCCGCGACCGCGGGCGACACGCTGCGTGCCACGGCCACGGTGGCCGGCTTCTACTACGTGGGTGTGAGTCGTGCCGCGAACGCGGCCTACGACCCGCGCACCGCGTTCAGCGGCAGCGCGGAGCCGGCCGCAGCCGCCAGCCTCACCCTGTCGGTCACGCGCGTGGGCGTTGCCGATGCCGGGGCGCAAGTGCTCAACGGCGACGTGCCCGACACGATCAGTGCCGCGCGCACCTTGCTGCTGCCGCGCGGCGCGTCGATCACCGTGCCGATCACCGTGGGCGACGGCCCCCAGGGCCACCGTGACGTCGACATGTTCCGCCTCACGCTGCAGGCCGGCGAGGTGCTGCGCACGACCACGCCGAACGGCACCTTCGATGGCTACGCGCGCGTGTTCAACGCGGCAGGCCAGCAGGTGGCCGCGGCGGATGACAGCCCGCTCAACTGGAACGTGACCGCCTCGGGCATCTACTACCTCGGCGTGAGCGGGTGGTCCAACACCGGCTACAACCCGATCACCGGCGTCGGTAGCACCGGCAACACGGGCAGCCTGTCGCTCACCATCACACGCGACCTCGGCACCGGCAGCGTCGCGGGATCGGGGGCGGCCTGGCGCCTGACCGACCCCACCGGCAACACGCTGTCGTCAGGCAACCTGGTGGGCGGGCAGGCCGCCACCGCCACCTTGCCGCAGGCCGGCACCTACTACCTGTGGACCCAGCGCGACCTCGCGGTCACGGCCGCCAGCACCTTCGAGGTGGAGCGCTGGAGCGATCCGGCCCCGAGCAGCGTGTCGATCGCCGCCGATGGCGTCACGAGCTTTGCCGATGCCGGGTTGTCGCCGCGGCAGATACGCACCTTCGAGTTCAACGTGGCCGCCAGCGGCACCTGGCTTTTCGACGCGCAGGGCACCGACAACGGCCAATGGCAACTCGTTGGCCCCGGTGGTCTGGTGTCCGACTGGCACACCTTCTCCGAGTCGCGCGGTGCCGCGGCGTCGCCGCTGTACCTGAGCGCCGGCAGCTACCAGCTGCGCGTGCGTCTCACCGCGCATGCGTTCTCGCTCGCCGCCACGCCGCTGGCCAGCGGCGCCGTGCTCGGCGCCGACACCCCGGCCTCCCTGGCCGGCCTCGAAGCCGGCGCGTCCGCGCTGTGGCGTACCGCATCGGATCGCGGTGACCTGTTCGACTTCACCGCCGGCACTGAGGGCGAGTTCGCCATCGCGGCCTTCGATGCCTATGGGCGCGAGCTCTACCGCGGCACGCCCGCGGCGGACAGCTTCCAGCAGGGCCAGGCGATCGGCGATGTGTTTGTCCGTGTGACCCGGCTGCAGTCGCTCAGCGCCTCGCCCGCGTTCACCGTGCACCGCACGCCGGTGGACCCGGCCGTGCCGGCTGGCACGCCGATCGCGCTCGGCACGCTGGTGACCGCCGCGCCGGTGGACACGGGGGACGGCTTCGCCACGCCACGCTTCGAGTTCGACCTCGCGGCCGACGGCCTGGTGGCGTTCGAGTGGCAAGGCGCGGCGGACCAGGGCTGGCGCCTGCTGGGCCCGCGTGGCATCGAAGCCGAAGGCGCCTTGGTGTCCAGCCTCGCCACTGCAGGCAGCTGGTCGCTGCCGGTGCAGTGGCTTCCTGCCGGGCACTACGCGCTTGATCTGCTCAACCTCCAGACCGAAGCCCGCTTCACGGTACGCGCCGTGTCCGGCGTGTCGTCCATCACGCCCGGCACCCCGATCGCCGTCGACCTGGCGGCCGATGATCCCTATGAGCTGTTCGACGTGGTGCTCCACGCGGGGTCGGACCAATGGTTCCGCGCCCACAGCGGCGCGGGCACCGGCAACGTGTTCCGCCTGTACGACAACGCCGGAGCGCTCATCGCTCAAGGCGATCCCTCGCAATCCGCCGCCATGCCCTTCAGCGTGCCGCGCGACGGCCACTACCTGCTGGCCATCGCGCGCAACACCGGCGCGACGCTCGGCGGCACGGCGCTGCGCTTTGGCGTTTACGAGGCCCCGCGCCTCGGTGTGCTGACGGCCGGCGCCACGCAGGGCCAGTTCCTGCTCGGCAGCCAGAGCTACAGCTACGGCTTCAGCGTGACCCGCGGCGTCGAGCTGGCGGTGCGCGAGACGCAGAACGGCGGCACGCGCAACACCTACGAGGTGCTCGACGCGGCCGGCCGCACCGTCGTCAAGCTGAACTACTCCGACTCGTACACCGACACCGTGTGGGCGCTCGGCCCCGGCAGCTACACGCTGCGCGTGCGTTATGCCTCCAGCACAACGCCCGCCAGCCCGGCGGCCTTTGCGTTCACCACCCGCTTCATCGAGCCGGCTGCGCAGACCTGGGCGCTCGACAGCAGCGCGAGCGTCACCTGGAGCAACGGGACGCCGGACCGCGAACTGCAGTTCGCGCTGTCCGCCGGCGAATCGCGCTGGATCGCCCCGTCGCCCGCGCTCGGCTACTACGACCGCATCGAGTACCGGGTGATCGACCCGCTTGGCGCCGAAGTTGCCCGCGGCTACATCTCCGGGGGCTACTGGAGCACGCCGGCCGGCTTCGCCGTGGCCGCGTCGAGTGCCGGCCTCTACCCGGTGCAGCTCGTCGGCACGTCGATGAAGGGCACGAGCATGAGCGGCACCACGACGCTGCAACTCAGCGCCGGGGCCCGCACGACACAGTCGCTGCTGCTGGGCACGCCCGTCGACGGCTCGCTTGCCACGCCGGCCGACCAGGCCGTTTACCGCTTCACGCTGCCCGATGCGACGCGGGTGTGGATGAACGTGGGCGGCGATGCCTACACGGCCACGCTGGTGCGCACCGACGTGCCCGGCACCGTGTTCTCGCGCAGCATCGCCAACGACGACCAGATGGGCGTGCACGACCTGCTGGCCGGCACCTACGAGCTGCGGCTGGTGGCCAACCGCACCAGCGCAGGCTCGTACCGCATCTCGGCGCTGCCGGTCAGTGCGCTGCCCACGCTCACCCTCGGCGAGCCGGCCTCGCAGACGGTGGCGCAAAGCCGTCAGGCCATGGCATGGCGGCTTCAGGGGACGGCGGGCCAGGAACTGCTCATCGACCCACGCAACAACGACACCTACAGCTCGCAGTCCTGGGCCTTGGTCGCGCCGAACGGCAGCACGCTGGCCTCCGGCTCCCAGTACCAGCAGAACGACAGTGCGCAGAAGGTCAAGCTGACGACCGACGGTACCTATGTGCTGTACCTCAACGGCCATCAGAACTCCACGGCCTCACGCACGGCCACGGTCACGGTGTTGCCCGTGGCGACGTCGGTGGCGCCCATGGCGCTGGGCGACCAGGTCAACGGCGGCATCGGCGCACCGGGCCACGTCAACGAGTACCGCTTCACCCTCACCGACGAAACCACCGTCCTGCTAGACCCGCAGGGCGGCAATGCCACGCTGTCGCTGAGCGGCCCGCTGGGCAACGAACTGAGCTTCAGTCTGAGCAGCGTCGAGAGCTACTACGCGCGCCGGCTCAAGGCGGGCACCTACACGATCTCGGTCAGCGCCGCGGGCGTCGCCACGCCCAACTACGCCTTCCGCCTGCTCGACCTGGCGGCGGCCCTTCCTGCGAGCAGCACCACACCGCTCGCCGGTGATCTTCCGGCTGGCCGCACGCTCGTGGCCTACCGCTTCGACGCCACGGCAGGCGTGGGCTACAACCTGGACTTCACCACCCCGGTCAGCTACCCCGACTACTTCCGCTACACGCTGCTCGACGCCTACGGCCGCACGCTGAGCAACGTGGCATGGACCAGCGATGCGTCGGTGGCCTTCACCGGCCCGTCGCAAGGGGCCGTCTACCTGGTCGCCAAGCAGTACTACGCCTCGACGACGCCGATCCACTTCGAGGCCACGCTGCGCCAGCCGGTTGTGACCACCGCGGCGCTCACCTGGGACAGCGCGGTGGCCGTGCCGCTGGCCACCCGCCAGGACCAGGCCACCTATTCCTTCACGCTCGACGAGCCGGGCTGGATCGAACTGCAGGGCGTGAACGCGCCGGCCAGCGCGGTGAGCTTCCAGATCGTCACGCCGAACGGTACGCAGCTCGTCTCGCGCAACGGCTTCGGCAGCGCCTCCAACGCCACCATCAGCCGGTACCTGGGAGCAGGGCGCTATGCCGTGCGCGTGCTGGCCAACGCCGACGGCTTGAGCGCCAGCGCCACGTTCACGGCGACCCGGGTTGCCGCGTCGCAACGGCTGGATCGCCAGGGCGCGGTCGCACGGGACGTGCCGGCCGATGCGGGCACCGGCGTCACCTCGCTGTGGTCGCTCGACGCGCGAGCCGGCGATCACCTCACGCTCGCGGCCAATGCCTCGTGGCCCGCCGATTGGACGGCCCAGCTGATGGCGCCCAACGGCTCGGTGCTGCGCACCTGGACGCCAGCTTCGGCGTCGACGCAGGAGTTCGATCTCACCCAGCCCGGCGCGCACCTGCTGCGCCTCACCCGAGCCGGCATCGACACCACCGCCGGCCTCGGCGCCGGCGCGGCGTTCTCGGCCGCCTGGGGCACGGCGGAGACGCCAACCACCGTGGTCTCCACCTTCAGCGCGGCCGGGGCCATCGCCAGCGGCGCCACCCAGACCTACCAGTTCGAGCTTGCCGAGCCGGGCCTTTGGTATCTGGACCACGCCAGCATCCCAGACGCCTACAGCTACAGCTACCAGAGCGCGACCGTCACCGATGCCGACGGCACCGTTCGCATCGCAGGGTATGACCAGGCCGGCTGGCTCACCGCGGGCGTCTACACGGTCAACATCACGCAGGCCAGCTCGGCCAGCTCGTACGACTTCGCGCTGCGCCGCCTCGATTCGGTGGCGCAGGCGCCCGCGATCGCCTACGGCCAATCGGTGACTGCGGCCAGCGCCTCGACCTACGCCGCACGGGCGTGGCGCGTGGACGCCCAGGCGGGTGATGTGCTGCAGTTCAACACGCACAGCACCTCGGGGAGCACCCCGCGCTTTGCGTTGTTCAACGCCTACGGCCAGCCGCTCACCAGCTGGGCCTTTGCCAGCAGCGATGCCACTGCGCTGTCCGTGCTCGACAGCGGTCCCATCTACATCGTCTTCGACTGGGTCGGCTACACCTACGGAAGCGCGACAGGCGGCATGTCGTTCCAGATCGACAACCTCGCCGGCCGCGCGCCGCTGGCAATGTCGCTCAACGAGACTGTCTCCGGCACGCTGAGCGCCGCGCGGCAGACCCGCGACTACAGCTTGGTGCTGGCCGACGACACGGCAATCCAGTTCGACCGCCTCAACAGCGGTGTCGGCTCGGTAAGCTGGAGCCTCATCGACGCGACCACCGGGTCCACAGCGGCCAGCGGCACGATGGCCGACGGCACGAGCACGCCGTCGCAGCCCAGCTTCATGCTCCTGCCGGGGCGCTACACGCTTCGCGTGTCGACCAGCAGCACCGCGGACACCAGCTACGCCTTCCGCCTGATCGACCTGACCAGCGCGACCCCGGTGGCCAGCGGCGCCATCGTCGAAGGCCGGCTGGAACCGAGCGGCGACATCGCGGCCTACAGCGTGCAGGCCAATGCGGGCGACCGCATCTACGTCGACCTGCGCGACCTGGCCGCGCGCACCTATGCCTACGACGCGGCGCGCGGCTACTACCACTACAGCTACACGGGGGCGGTACGGGTGATCGACCCGTATGGCCGCTCGGTGTCGGAGGTGCAGCTGGGCGATACCGAGCTTGTCGCCACGGTCACCGGCCGCTACACGGTCGTGCTCGACGACAGCCTGGTCTACGACACGGCCGTGCCGTATCGCATGGCCGTCTACGTCTACTGGCCGTCCGAGCCCCGGGCCATCGACCTGTCGGGGGCGTCGCCCTCGATGGACCTCGTCGTGTCCGACGTCGCGGTCACGCCCGAACAGGAGGGGGCGGTGCTCGCCTCGGGTTCGTCCATCCGGGTGCAATGGATGGTGCGCAACCAGGGCTCCGTAACGACGCTGGGCGACTTCACCGACCGGGTGATCGTGCGGCGCGCCGGCTCGAACGAAGTCATCGCGCAGATGCTGGTGCCGTACGTCGAGTCGGAGGCCGGCCATGGACCGCTGCTGCCAGGGCAGCTCGTCACGCGCAGCGCCGTCCTGCGCCTGCCGGATGGGCCTTCTGGCGCGGGCGACCTGAACGTCATCGTCGAGACCGATGCGGCCAATGACCAGCCCGAAGGCGGCGTGGCCGAGGAGAACAACCGCGGGACGGCGAGCTTCAGCAGCACGCTGGCCAGCTACGCCAACCTGCAGGTGAGCGAGCTGCGCATCGACCCCGCCGCGAGCTGGAGCGGCGGCGACACGGTGACCGTGCGCTGGAACACCGGCAACGCCGGCACAGCCACGGCGGCAGGGGCCTGGAGCGAACGGGTTGAACTGCTCAACCTGACCACCGGCGTCGTCGTGGTCAGCCAACCCCTCGCCGTGGCGGCGCAGCAGATCGCTTCGGGCGAGAAAGCCGAGCGCAGCGTCGCCTTCGCCTGGCCGCAAGGGCTCAACGCCATCGGCAGCTTCCGCTTGCGCGTGACGGTGGATGCGCTGGCGCAGGTGCCCGAGTACGACGCGAGCGGCGCGCTGGAGGCCGACAACACCGTCCAGCAGACCTTCGTCGCCGGGCCGGACCTCACGGTGCGCAACGTCGCGCTGCTGCAGACCGCGCCGCAGGCGGGCGACACGGTGACGCTGCAGTGGGAAGACGTGAACCAGGGCAGCGTGCCCACGCCCGTGGCCTACCAGGACCGGGTGGTCGTGCGCCAGCGCAACGCCGACGGTTCGGCGGGCGTCGTCATCCTCAATGCAGCGGTGGCGTTCACCGGCAATGCGGCGCTGCCATTGGCGCCGGGCCAGTCGCGCGCACGCAGCTTCACCTTCGCGCTGCCCGACGGGATGCTGGGCACAGGCACCTTCGACGTCACGGTGACAGCCGACAGCAATGCGTCGGGTGCGGGCCTGCTGTTCGAGACCCACGTGGCCGGCGACGCCGAAGCCAACAACAGCGCCGCGGGAAGCTTCACCTCGACGGCGCGGCCCTATGCCGACCTGTCGGTGACCAGCGTGGTCGTGCCCACCACGGTGGAATCGGGCGGCGAGGCGATCATCAGCTGGACCGTGGCCAACGCCGGCAACACGGCGGCCACCGGCTCCTGGACCGACCGGATCATCCTCACGCGCGACAGCGTCACTGGCAATGCCGATGACGCGATCCTCCTCAACGTCAAGCACGCCACGGCGCTGGAGCCGGGCGGCAGCTACACACAAAGCGCCACAGTGCGCATCCCGGCGCGGCTGGAAGGCGCCTATCGGATCGCCGTGGTCAGCGATGCCAATGCCACGGTGCGCGAGCCGGACACGCGGGCCGACAACCTTCGGCTGTCGGGCGTGATCGAGGTTACGCAGACGTATGCCGATCTCGTGCCGTCACTCGTGTCGGTACCGGCCGAGGTCTTCGCGGCGCGCAGCGCGCGAGTGGAGTGGTCCGTCCAGAACACGGGCACGGTGGCCACCGATGTGAGCCGCTGGGTCGATCAGGTGTACCTGTCGGCGACGCCGGAGCTGACGAGCAGCGCGACCCTGCTGGGGTCGGTGACGCATGTCGGTGCGCTGGACAAGGCGGGCAGCTACACCGCCGCACTTGACGTGCAGATCCCGCGCAACGCCTCGGGGGCGATGTACTTCATTGTCAAGAGCGATGCGTTCGGAGCGGTCTACGAGCTGGGCCGCACGGGCAACAACGTGGCCGCTGCGGCCAGTGCTACCAGCGTGCTGCCCGAGCCCAAGGCCAACTTGCAGGTAAGCGCCGTGCAGGCCCCGGCCCAGTGGCGCGTGGGCGAGACGGTGAACGTGGAGTACACAGTCGTCAATGCCGGCGACGACACCGCCAACTCCTGGATGCTGGAGCAACTTCGCCTGGTCAACGTGGCCGACCCGAGCCAGAGCGTCGTGCTGGCATCGCCTTCCGCCGTGCGCAAGATCGAGCCCGGGCAGTCGTTTACCTTCTCTGTCGCCGTGCGCGTGCCCGTGCTGGCCACGGGCTCTTGGCGCCTGGAAGTGACGGCCGACCAGTACGCTTACGTTTCGGAATCCAGCGAGTCCGATAACACGGCGTCCATGGTCATTGCCGTGGTGCGCCCCGACCTGAGCGTGGAGTCGCTCGCCACCATCGGCACGTTGCAGGGGGGTGAAACCGTCCAACTAAGCTGGACCACGCGCAACGTGGGCAGCGCCGACGCCGTGAACGTGCGCGACGCGGTGTACCTGTCGCGCGACGGCTCGGTGAGCGCCGACGACATCAAGCTCGGCGAGGTGACCCACGCGCTGGTGGCCGCCGGTGCCGCCATCGACAGCACGCTGTCCTTCCTGCTCCCGGTGGAGGCCGAAGGCGCCTACCGCGTGATCGTGGTGACCGACAGCACAAACCAGGTGGACGAAGGCTCCAACGCCAACAACACCGACAGCCTGGCGCTCGATGTGGCGCGCGACTACTTCGCCGACCTGGCCGTCACCAGCATCCAGGCGCCGCAGCGTGTGATCGCCGACCCGGCCAGCGTCACCGTGGAGTGGACCGTCACCAACCTCGGCACCGGCACGGGCCGCACCCTGTCGTGGACCGACGTGGCGATCTACTCGGTGAACACCGTGATCGGCGACATCGACGACATCGTGCTCGGCAGCGTGGTGCACACCGGCGGCCTGGCCGCTGGCGACAGCTACACCGCTTCGGTGAACTACCGCTTCGGCCCCGCGTTTTCGCGCCAGGGGCACGTGTACGTGCGCACTGATTCCGCCGCCAAGGTGTGGGAACACGGCAGCGAAGCCAACAACGAGGCCGAGGCCGCCTCGCTGATGGAGGTGATGCCCATTCCCTACGCCGACCTCCAGGTCGAATCCGTCTCCGCGGGCAGCGTGGCCTTGAGCGGCCAACCCGTCACCGTGAACTGGACTGTGGCCAACCGCGGTATCGGCATCACTGACCGCAACAGTTGGTACGACTACATCTGGCTGAGCACCAACCCCGACGGCACCGGCCCCAGCTGGAAGCTGGCCGAGGCGTCGCATCTGGGCCAACTGGCGGCGGGCGACACCTACAACCGATCGCTCACGGTGGTGCTGCCGCAAGGCATCGAAGGCAACTACTACCTCAACGTCCGGGTGGCCCACCCCGTCGGCACCGGCCCGTTCGAGTTCGTGCATCTAGGCAACAACGAGGGGCATTCGCTCGCGGTGCCCGTGCAGCTCTCGCCGTCGCCCGACCTGGTGGTCGAAAGCATCTCGGCGCCCGAGACCGCGCAGGAAGGCGCGCTCATCGACCTGAGCTGGACCGTGCTCAACCAGGGCGCCGCCACGGCGCCCGGCCAGTGGGTCGATACCGTGGCGCTCGTGCCGGCGACGGGCACAGGCGCGGCCATCGTGCTGGGCAACTACACCTACGACCGCGGCCTGGACGCCGGCCTGCGCTACACGCGCACCGAGCAGGTTCGCCTGCCTTCGCGGATCGAAGGCACCTACCGCGTGCGCGTCATCGCCAACAGCAACCTGGGCGGCCCCGCTGCCAGCCCGCAGGTGTACGAGCACGGCGTGGCGCGAGGCAACAACGCCACGTTGTCCGGCGGCCTGACGGAAGTGAGCCTGCTGCCCAGGCCCGACTTGCGCGTGGGCACCATCACCGTGCCCGACAGCGTGACCGCCGGCACCCGCATGGCCGTTCGCTTCGACGTGGCCAACATGGGGCCGCAGGCCACCACCGGGCAGTGGAGCGACTACGTTTACCTGTCGCTCGACGGCATCCTCAGCGGCGACGACCTGCTGGTCGCCCGCGCGGACAGCGGCAGCGCGCTCGTGCCCAACGAAAGCTACTCCACCGAAGTCAGCGCCATCGACGTGCCGGTGCGTTTCCGCGGCGACGCCTTCATCATCGTGGTGGCCGACGGCAGCGGTCGCATCGACGAATATCCTCAGGAGGCCAACAACGTTAAGGTCCAGCGTTTCCACGTGGACCCCATCCCGTTCGGCGACCTGGTGACGAGCGATGTGGTCGCCCCGGAGCAGGCGGTGTACGGCTCGACCATCGAAGTCAACTACAAGGTCGCGAACAAGGGCTCGGCCACCACGCAGGGCGACACCAGCGCCGTGACGAGCTGGACCGACAGCGTGTGGCTCACGGTTGACAAGCGCCGCCCGTCGCCTTCGAAGGGCGACATCCTCATCGGCAAGGTCACCCACAACGGGAACCTGGCGGTGGGCGAAGACTATCTGGGCAAGGCGCTGGTCACCATTCCCGACAGCGTGAGGTCAGGGCAGTACTACCTCACCGTCTGGAGCGACACCTACAACGTCATCCTCGAAGACACGCTCGCGACCAACATCAACCCGGACGACCCGGGCCAGGTCGACAACAACAACTACAAGGCGCGGCCCATCAGCATCATCGGCGTCACGCCGCCGGACCTGACGGTGAGCGCCGTCACGACCGCGCCGTCGGTGGTGGCGGGTGGCGACATCAGCTTCACCTACACGGTGCGCAACGCTGGCGACGCGTTCGAAGGCGAGTGGACCGACAGCGTGTGGATCTCCGACAACGCCGACCTCTCCAAGGCCCGGGTAAAGTGGTTGATCGGCAAGTACGAGCAGCAGCACGCCCTGGGCGTCGGCGAGACCTACACCGTGACCCAGACGCTTCAGCTCGCGCCGTCGGTCACCGGCGCCTACCTGGTGGTGCAGACCGACTCCGTCTCCAACAAAGTCGCCGAGATCAGCGACGGCAACAACACGCGCGCGCAGGCCGTGGTCGTCGAAAGCCGGCCCGCGGACCTGCAGGTCACGGCGGTGACCACCGAGCCCCAGAACTTCTCGGGCGAGGAAACGCTCATCACCTGGACCGTTTCCAACTTCGGGGCGGCCGTATGGAGCGGCACGCGCGGCTGGGTGGACAACATCTACATCAGCTCCGATCCGGTGTTCGACCCGCACCCCGACCGCGCGCGCCAGATCGGCTCGGTGGTGCATTCCAACGCCGCCGGCATGGGCGCCGGCGAGAGCTACACCACCAGCGCGCGCCTGCGGCTGCCGGCCGGCACCGACGGGCACTATTACATCTACGTCGTGACCGACGTCGACCATCGTGTGGGCCAGCTTTCGCCCACGGTCCCCAAGTCGTACTCCGCGCTCGGCGAAGAAGAAGCCATGGAGGGGGACCCGCGCTGGAACCACGCGCACACGCGCGACGAGTTCTACATGGCGTCGGTGTTCGAAGGGCCGGACCTGAAGAAGAGCCGCGACAACAACGTCGGCCAGGGGCAGCTCGACATCATCTACCGCGAGCCCGACCTCCAGGTCGATTCCATCGTCGTTTCCAACCCCACGCCGTCGTCGGGCGAGACGATCACGGTCAGCTGGACCGTCACCAACCGCGGCACGCGCGAAACGCGCGTCAACCGCTGGTACGACGGCCTGTTCCTCTCGCGCGACGCGTCGCTGGACGACACCGACTACCCGCTGGTGGACCGCGGCGACGAGTTCGAATGGCGCTACCGCATCCGCGCCATCACTCTCCGCGACCCGGTCACCCGCGAGCCCGCGTTCCTGAAGCCCGGCGAGTCCTACACCAACTCCGCCACCTTCACGCTGCCGACGGCCATCAGCGGCGATTTCCGGCTCATCGTCAAGACCGACACCGACATCGCCAAGGCAATTAACCCCGGCGGCCTGTACAGCACCATCCGCGAAGGCCTGGACGTGATCGGCCGGTTCGACTTCTCGGGCCTGGGCTATGTGGGCGAGTTCAAGGACGAAGGCAACAACGTCAGCAGCATCGCGCTGCCCATCCGCCTGGCCACGCCGCCCGACCTGCAGGTGACGCAAGTCACCGTGCCCGAATGGGTCTACGGCGGGCAGAACTTCACGGTGGACTATCGCGTGGAGAACCGAGGCGGCATCACACCGTCGGACCAGCGCACCTGGAACGACATGATCTACCTGTCGAAGGACCGTTTCCTCGACCTCGGCAAGGACCGCTTCCTCGGCTATGTGCAACACCTCGGCGGGCTCGATGCCGGCGGGAGCTACGACACCCATCTCACGTTCACCGCGCCTCGCGACCTGGAAGGGCCGTACTACGTCTTCGTGATCACCGATCCGCTGCATGCCTGGGGCGACAGGAGCGAAGTCGGCAAGGTGTTCGAGTTCGGCAAGGACGACAACAACGCTGCGGCCGCCGCGCAGCCGATGCGCATCGAAACCCCGCCGCCGGCCGACCTGCAGCTGGCCGGCGTCACCGTGCCTCCCAGCGGTTCGGTGGGCGAAGAAGTCGAGATTGCGTTCACCATCACCAACAGCTCCATCAACACGGCCTATGGCCGCTGGACCGACGCGATCTACCTGTCGTCCGACAACCAGTGGGACCTGGGCGACCTGCTTCTCGGCAAGGTGGCCCATTCGGGTGACGTGGCGGGCGGCAGCAGCTACACCGGCAAGATCAAGGCCAAGCTGCCGGCCCTGAAAGACGGCACGTGGCGCCTCATCGTCCGGCCCGACCTCTATAACGAGGTGTTCGAAGGCCGCATCACCTACACCGACACTGGCCTCAACCTGCCGCCGGGCGAGGCCAACAACCGCCAGGCCTCGGCCGCCACGCTCCATGTGGTGGTGCCCGAGCTGGCGCTGAACAGCCCGCTGACGAAGCCGCTGGGCTCGGGGCAGGAACTGCTCTACAAGGTGAGCGTCGCTGCGGGCGAGACGCTGCGCATCAACCTCGATTCCGATGCCGACACCGGCGCCAACGAGGTCTATGTGCGTTTCGGCGATGTGCCCAGCGGCCACAGCTTCGACGCCGCCTACGACAAGCCCGTGTCGCCCGACCAGCAGGTGCTGATTCCCAGCACGCAGGCCGGTGACTACTACTACGTGCTCGTGCGGTCGCGGCAGGCGCCGTTCGGCACCTCGGTCACGCTGCGCGCCGACTTGCTGCCGCTTTCGATCACCCGCATCACGCCCGACCAGGGCGGCACCGGCGACGACGATCATCGTTGGGTGTCGATGGAGATCGACGGCGCCCGGTTCAAGCCGGGCGCGCTGGTGAAGCTGTCGCGCCCCGGCGTGTTCGAGATCGAGCCCGAACGCTGGCAGGTGATCGACGCCACGCGCATCAACGCCGTGTTCGATATGCGGCATGTGCCGCATGGCCTGTACGACGTGGTGGTCATCAACCCCGACGGCCAGCGCGTGACCGAGGCGTTCCGTTACCTGGTGGAGCGCGCCATCGAGGCCGACGTGACCATCGGCATCGGCGGTGCGCGAGAGCTCCTGCCCGGTGAGGGCACCACTTATAGCGTGTCGCTGCAGAGCCTCACCAACGTCGATACGCCCTACGTGCGCTTCGACGTCGGTGCCACCGAGATGGGGCCCAACAAGGACCTGCTGGGAGGCCTGCTGCCCTACGTGGTGTTCTCTTCCAACGTGGGTGGCCAGCCCGACGGGCGCATCCTGCCCGGCAGCGGAAACACGCAAAGCTACGGCGCCACGTCGACTGACGGCACCTCGCGGCGCGACGTGCCCTGGGCAGCGCTGGATGGCTCGAGTAACACCAGCGGCTTCAACCTCGCACCGGGCTATGCCTTCGACGTGGCCGCCGGCGGCTTCGTGGGCATGAGCTTCAACGTGCAGACCTACCCGGGCCTGATCGAATGGCTCACCAAGGACTTCGAAGGTTTGCGCACCAGGCTGTATGCCCTCCGCCCCGACTGGAAGGCCCAGGGCCTGCTCGACGGCGGCGTGGCCGACTTCGAGAAGATCGGCTTGGCCGGCGGCGATCTTGGATACCTCACGCCTGAGGAGAGCCTGTCGTTGCCGTTCCGCTTCAACGTGATGGGCGCGGCCACGCCGCTCACGCGCGCCGAGTTCGTGGCGGAGCAGACGGCCCATGCCCAGCGGCTGCGCGCGGCGATCGTGGCCGACACCCAGGCGCCCGCCGAGCTGCAGGCCCTGGCCGCCGACGAGGCGCAGTGGACGCAAGGCTGGCTCGCTGCGCTCGAAGCGTCCGGCCTGCTGCGCCCGCTGGATGAAGCGCCGCCCATTCGGCTCAACCCCAAGGTAGTGAGCCTCAACGCCACGCTGGCCTCGGGCATCCTGCTCGGCAAGGGCGGCGAGAGCTACCGCACGCAAGCCGACCTGCTGGGCTTCTTCTCGAAGGTGCAGCAGTGGTACGGCGACACCGCCCGCTGGGCGGGCGACGCCGATGCGCGCGACGCGCACGTGGACTACTACGAAGTCCGCGAGGCGGGCGACATCACCGTCTACAGCCCCGTGCCCGACGCCCCGCAGGCGGCCGATTACGACCAGAACGCCGCGCATGAAACGCATTTCCTGAGTTTCGGCGTCTACGCCGGCAATCTGGCGGAGCTGGAATACCTGCGCCACATCGGCCTGCTCGACAAGGAGTTCAGGCCCATCGGCCCGCAGGCGCTCAACCTCACGCAGTACCTGCAGCAGGCGGCCGAGCAGTCGGCCACCTCGCAGGCCACGGTGAGCGTGCGCGGCCCGAAGGTGCTGCCCAACGCCCAGGGAGAAATCTACGTGCCGGCGGACACGCCGCTGCCGTACACGGTGTCGTTCCAGAACCCCGCGGAGGGCTCGGTGGGCACGCTGCGCATCGTGACCGAGATCGACGCCGACCTCGACCCCCGCAGCCTTCGTCTGAACGACCTGAAGATCGGCGACATCAACATCCACATCCCGGATGACCAGGCCAACTTCCAGGGCGATTTCGATTTCACTGGCAGCAAGGGCTTCATCCTGCGCGTGAGCGCGGGCATCGACACGCTGACGCGCGTGGCCACTTGGCTGATCCAGACCATCGACCCCGACACCGGCGAAGTGATGCACGACGCCACCCGCGGGCTGCTGGCGGCGGGCGCCGACGCCAGCGCGACGCGCGGCTTCGTGAGCTATACCGTGCGCTCGGCCTATGGCGCCGCCACTGGCGCGGCTATCACGGCCTCGGCGCGCATCTTCTTCGACGACGTGCCGCCGATCGACAGCGAATCCATCAGCCACACGCTGGACGCGGGCGCTCCCCGGACCACGGTGACCGCCACCTCGCTGGGCAACGACGCCCACGGCGCGCCGACCTTCGACGTGAAGTGGAACGCGCAAGACGACGCCAGCGGCGTCAAGCACGTGACCGTGTACGTGTCCGAGAACGGCGGCGATTTCCGCATCTGGCTCAAGCAGGTGAGCGCCGAGCAGACGCAGGCCGTCTACACCGGCGAGGGTGGCAAGACCTACGAGTTCCTCGTGGTGGCGACCGATCACGCCGGCAACCGCGAGGCGGCGAACGTGCTCAACGCCGTGCTGCCCGATGACGGCAGCCGCGACCAGGCGCTCCAGGCGCTCGGCGTAAACGAGACGCTCACGTCCACGCCACAGCTGCCGCTGGCACCGGCCGACCGCAGCTACCCCGCCAGCGAACTCTTCGCGAAGGCGTCGCTGCAGCTGCCCGGGTTTGTGGTGTCCGTGCAGTCCGGTGACCTGCAGAGCGTGCTGGCCCCCATGGGCGTGCGCAGCTTCGCCGACGGCTACGCGGCCAGTGCCGGCGACATCGGCGCGCTCGCGATGATCGAGCTGGCCGACGGCTCCGTGCTCGCCAGCGCGGGTGAACTGCGCAACGAGGTGTACCGCTTCGACAAGGAAGGCGGGCGTGCCACGCAGCCGCTCTTCGTGCTCGACGCACCCGTGCTCGACATGGCGCTCGATGCGTTCGGCCAGCTGTGGGTGATGACGGGCCAGGAGCTGCTGCTCGTCGATGCCAGCACCGGCGCGGTGATCGACCGCCACGCGGGCCCGGGCCAGGATCCGCTCACGCACGCGCTCGCCATCGACCCGGCTTCGGGCCTCATCTACCTGGCTTCGGGCAACGGCGTCGAAATCTTCGACCCGAAGGCCAGCGCCGCCCAGGCGTGGAAGCACTTCTCCAACACCCGCATCGGCGACCTTGCCTTCGGCCCGGACGGCCGGCTGTGGGGCGTGCGCTGGACGGGTTCCGAAGTGGGCGCCGCCACCCCCGGCACCAGCACCGAGATCGTGAGCTTCCCGATGAGCGGCCGCACCCAGGGCCGCGCCGAGGTGGAGTACCGCCTCCCTGGCGTCATCGACAGCATCGCCTTCGGCGCCAGCGGCACGCCGCTGGCCGGCTTGCTCCTCGCATCGAGCAACCTCGCGCAGCGGCCGGTGAGCACCGGCACCGACAGCGTGCCGCACACCGCCAGCGTCTGGATGATCGAGCTGCAGTCGCGGCGCGCGCTGCAACTCGCGCAAGGCGGCACCCGCGGCGAGAGCATCGTCGCCACGGCCGACGGCCGCATTCTTGTCGCGCAGACCCAGCACATCGACGAGATCGCGCTGCTCAAGGCCCCTAACGTGCTGCAGATCAGCGTGCCCGATGGCGCGCTCGTGCCGCTGCCGCTCACGCAGGTGGCGGTCACCTTCGACCAGCCCATGTGGACCGGCGCGTCCGGCGCCGATGCTGCCGACGCCTCCAGCGTGCTCAACCCCGCCAACTACCAGCTGGTGGCCACCGGTGCGAACAGCAGCCTCGTGCTGCAGCCGGAGGCCGTGCGCTGGGATGCGGGCTCGCGCTCGGCCGTGCTCACGCTGCCCAACCTGCCGGCCGGCGGCTGGCGCCTGGAGGTGCTGCCCTACATCCGCAGCGCCGCGCAGCTGCGCCTCGCGCAGGCCTACATCACCACCTTCACCGCGGTGTCCGACCTCACGCACCAGGTGCGGCTCGACTTCGCCGACACCCGCGCCGAGCGCGGCACCGGCGAGGTGAGCTACGACGTCAGCATCACCAACATCGGCGTCGACGACCTGCGCGGCCCGCTCATGCTCCTGCTCGACCCCGGCCGCTACTTCGGCGACGAAGTGGTGGGCGGTACGCAGGGCAGCGGCAACCAGTCCGACCTGTGGATCGTCGACCTCACCCCCGGCTTGCAGGCGACCGGCGGCCGCTTGGCCGTGGGTGCGACGCTGGCGAACCAGACCGTGAGCGTGCGCAACGCCAGCAGCTTCGGCGTGGCCCCCGGCACGAGTGCGCTGGTCAAGTTCAACCTCGGCCACGGCATCTACGCCGTGCCGTTCGACAACGTGCCGCCCACTGTGCAGGTGCAAGGCGCCGAGGCCGACACGAACGCGCTGCCCGCCGCCACGGCGGGCCAGCCCTGGACGGCCTCGCTGCAAGCCACTGACAGCGACGGCACCCTGTTCTTCTGGCAGCTGGTGCAGGCCCCGCAGGGCATGACCCTCACCGGCGCGGGCGGCGTGCAAAGCGACGAGACCGGCTACCACCAGAGCGCCACGCTCAGCTGGACGCCCACCTCGCGCGATCTCGCGAACACCGAGATCCTCGTGCGCGTGATCGACAGCCGCGGCGGCGTCGCGCTGCGCCGCTTCACCATCGACGTGGCGGGCGGCAACCACGCCCCGGTGCTCGGCACCGTCGGCGAGATCACCCTCACCGAAGGCGAGACGCTCACGCTGCCGCTGGCAGCTGCCGATGCCGACGGCGAGACCGTCACCGTGGCGCTGCGCAACCTCCCGCCCGGCGCGCGCTACGACGCCGCCACCGGCCTGCTTACCTGGACCCCCAGCTACGACCAGGCCGGCGACTACCCCGACGTCACCGTCGTCGCCAGCGACGGCAAGGCCACGGTGATGGAACGCTTCACCGTCCACGTGCGTCAAGGCTACGCCAAGCCCGTGCTCGGCGAGATCCCGGCGCAGACCCTGCGCGAGGGCGAACGCTACGCGCTGCAGTTGCCCGGCAGCATGCCGGGCGGGCTGCGCCAAGCCGATGGCACCACCATCACGCTCAGCTACCACAGCCCCTGGCTGCCCGGCGGGGCCACGCTCAACCCCGAGACCGGCTGGTTCGAATGGACCCCCGGCTACTCGCAGGCCGGCACGCTGCGCCTGCCGGTCACGCTGACCGCCACCTACACGCCCGCCGACCGCCGCGACCCGGTGCGCACCAGCGTCACCCGCGAAGTCGTGCTGGACGTGCTCAACGCCAACGGCGCTCCGGTGTTCGACGCCGCCGAGACCTGGAACGTGCTCGAAGGGCAGCCGCTGCGCATCAGCGTGTTCGCCTTCGACCCCGACAACCCCGGTTTCGAGCCCAAGGTCCGCCTGTCGCCTACCGCGCCTGCGGCGGGCGGCGAAGGCAGCGTGGCGACGGTCAGCTATGAAGTGACCGGCCTGCCGCCCGGCGCCAGCTTCGACGCCGAGACGCTGGAACTCCTGTGGACCCCCGGCTATGCCCAGGCCGGCACCTACGCCGTGACCGTGACCGCCACCGATGAGGGCAAGGGCACCGGCACGCCGCTCGCCAGCCAGGTGACGCTGCCCATCGTCGTGAGCAACGCCAACCGCGCGCCCGAGATCGGCGATGTCGCCAATGCCTTCGTCGACCGCGGCGCCGTGCTGGAGATCCCCGTCAGCGCCGTCGACGCCGACGGCAACCCCGTCACGCTCACCGTGGCGGGCCTGCCGCCCTTTGCCACCTACACGCAAACCGCCAGCGGCAGCATCGTCTCGGGCATGATCCGCTTCGCCCCCGGCGCGGGCCACCGTGGCGACTACACCCTCACCGTGGTTGCCCAGGACAACGGCGATGGCGACGTCAACCAGGTGCTCGCGCAGGCCAAGAGCTTCGTCGTGACCGTGCGCAGCGAGACCGAGGCGCCCGAAGTCACGGTGCCCCGGCAATCCGTGGCCGTCATCGGCCAGGAGATCCGCATCCCCATCACCGTGCGCGACCTCGACCAGGACGCGCTCCACTACGCCGCCCAGGGCCTGCCCACGGGCGCGGTGATCGTCACCGAGCCGCAGTACGGCCGCGCCACCATCGTCTGGACGCCCACCGCGGCCCAGGCCGGCGTGCACGACATCAGCCTCGAAGTGAGCGACAGCGGCCTGCCGCCGCAGGACGCCGGCTACATCCCCGACCCCGACGTGGTGCCCGTGCCCAGCGTCACCGTGCGCGACTTGCGCATCGTGGTGCGCGCCGCCAACCTGGCGCCCGAACTCATCGCGCTGCAGGCCAGCGGTGCCGAGATCAACGGCGACGCGCTGGCCGGGTCGATCACGACCGTGATGGCCGACGAGGGCGCCCCGCTCGCGCTCGAATTCTCGGCGCGCGAGCCCGACCTCGATGCCGTGAACTGGACGGTCGAAGGCCTGCCGGCCGGCATGTGCCTGGAGCCCGTGGCCGGCACCGACGGCCAGTCGCGCCTGGTGCTGCGCTGGACGCCGGGCCTCTTCGCCGCGCAGTCCGACAACGCCAACGGCGCCACCCCGGGCCACTACCGCCTCGTCGTGAAGGCGGGCGATGGCCAGGCCGCGGCCACGCGCGAGATCGACCTCGTGGTGCGCAACGTCAACCAGGCGCCGCGCCTGCTGCCCATGCCGCTGCAGCTGGTGAGCGAAGGCGAAACGATCGCCTTCACCCTGCTCGCCGCCGATGCCGACAACGACGCCGTGCGCCTGTCGATGCTGCACGACGCCGGCACGCCGGCCGGTGTGCACTTCGACCCGAACAGCGGCACCTTCGAGTGGACGCCCGATGCCGAGGTGGTCAACAACGCGCAGGAGAACAACCGCGCGTTTACCTTCAACTTCTCGGCCACCGATGGCACCGCCACCACGCTGCGCAGTGTGCAGGTGCGCGTGTTCGACGTGAACCGCGTGCCGCAGATCAGCACGATGAACCGCGCACTGAAGGTGGGCGAGAGCGTCAGCCTGCCGGTTGTGAAGGGCGTGGGTACGCAAGGCCTCGTGCAGGTGAGCGACGCCGACGGCGCCGCGCAGACCGAAGCGCTGGTGGTGTCGTTCAGCAACCTGCCCGAAGGCGCCACGTATGACGCTGCCGCAGGCCAACTGCGGTGGACCCCCGGCCCCGGCCAGGTGGGCGATTTCGTCATCGCTGCCCGCGTGAGCGACGGCCGCAACACGGCCACGAAAACCTTCACGCTGCGCGTCGTCGCCGAAGCCGCGGCCAATGCGCCGAAGATCCTCGTCGACCTCACGCCGTCGACCCCGGTGCTGCCGGGGCAGACGGTGCTGGCCACCGTGCGTGCGCAGGCGTTCAGCCCGATCGACCGCATCGAAGTGCAGGTGCGCGGCGCCGGCATCGGCGCGACCGACTGGCAACCCGCCACGCTCGACGGCCTGGGTCGCTTGCGGATCGCCGCCACGGCGCCGGGCCTGGTGGAGGTGCGCGTAACCGCCACCGACGTGGACGGCTTCACGGCCACCCACACGCAGACCGTCCGCGTGCGTGACCCGCAAGACAGCACCGCGCCGCAGCTCGGCTGGGGCGGCGGCCTCGAAGGGCAGGGCGCCCACAGCGCGCCCGTCACGGTCAGCCGCAGCACGCTGCTGCAGGCGCGACTCGCCGAACAGCAGCTGATGGGCTGGCAGCTCGACATCGCGCCGGCCAACGGCAGCGCCGCCTGGCAGGTGCTGGGCCGCGAGAGCTACGCCGCCATCGCGAGCGGCGCCGGGTTGGTCTCGCTCGCCACGCTCGATCCGGCCACGCTCGCGAACGGCGTGTACCAGCTGCGCCTGCGCGCCTGGGACCTGACCGGCCGCACGAGCGAAATCACCGCCCGCGTGGTGATCGATTCCGCCGAGAAGTCCCTCCTGCAGGCCACGGCGACGGACGCCGTGTTCGAGCTGGGCGGCCATGCCCTGGCCCTTACGCGCGTGCTGCCGACAGGCCCGGCTTCGGGCTCCGACGCCCAAAATGGGTCTGCGGTGGGCTTCGGCAATTGGGTGCTGCCGCTGCTCGACATGCGGCTCACGCACGACCAACCCAGCGTGACCGAGCTGGGCGCGGTGGCGCCGTGGATGGAAGGCGCCCGCGTGTGGCTGCAGGTGCCCGCCAGATTGTCGCAAGCGCAGGCCGCGCAGCAGCACCTGAGCTTTACGCTCACGACGCAGGCCCAGCGCCTGGGCGATCAGCCTGCATCGCCGGTCGTGCTGCGGCCGGTGTTCACCGGCGGCAACGGCTGGACGCTGGCCGCGCACAGCGGCGACGAGAACGTAGCCGTTGCGCTGCAGCGCCAGGGACAACGCTTGTTGGACGCGACCACCGGCCTGCCGTGGGTGCCGCAAGGCTATGTGCTCACCGGGTCGGATGGCACGCGCTACAGCCTCGATGCGCAGGGCAAGGTACAGCGCATCTCGTATGCGGATGGGGTGCAGTGGCTGGCGAGCGATGCGGGCGTGGCGCTGGTGGGCGCGGCTGACCCGCAGTCGCGCATCGAATTCGTTCGCGGTGCGCAGGGGCGCATCGAGAGCGTGAGTGGTCCGACAACCGAGGCGGAGGTCGATGCCAACCCGGCGCTGACGATCGCCTACCGCTACGACGCGCAGGGCCGCCTGCAACTCGCGCGCAGTCTTTACAGCGCGAGCACTGGGGCGCTTTACGGCTACAAGGCCGATGGCAGCCTCATCGCCGATGCGGTGACCGCGCATCTCGGCACGGCCGTCAACTGGCTCGCCAGTGCGTCGGCACGGACCGACACCTGGACCGGCACCTTGAGTGCTGGCCAGCCGGTGAACCTGAGCTTCGTGATGCGCGACAGCGAGCTGGCCTCGACGATCAAGACTCCGGGGGCGGTCGGTGTAGTGATTGTGGCGGTGGAAACCACCGGCGCCGCGGTTCAGCTCGCGGCCGAGGGCGCGACCATCCTCGCCCAGGCCACGAGCGGCGACCGCACCGTCACGCTGCTACGCATGACCGAGGGTGGCCTGAAGCTGCTTACCCTGTCCGGCGCCGGCGCGGCGACCGTGCGCGTCTCGCTGGCAGGCGATCTCGATCGCGATGGCGTGGTCGACGGGCGCGACAGCGCGGCCTGGGAACTGGCCGCCGCGACCGCCTCATCTACAGGTGACCTGAACGGCGATGGTGCGGTGAACGCGAACGACCGGCAGGTCCTATTCGCCAACTACGGCTGGCGCGCGAACCGGGCGCCGGTGGCCGCGCCGCAGCCGGCGGGGCCGGCACTGAAGACCCACGTGGACCTGAGTGCGGGCCGCAGCCTCGACGGCATCGCGCTGGAGATGGAAGGCGATGCGGTCTTCTGGCGGATTCTGGGGGCGACGCATGGCACTGCCAGACTCGGAACCGATGGTCGCAGCGTTGTGTTCACGCCGGAGGCAGGCTATGGCGGTGAGGCCCTCATCACGGTGCAAGCCGACGATGGCTTCACTGCGGCCGCTCCGATCGCGCTGAGCGTGCAGGTCAGCTCTGCCCCCTTGGTCGGCGTCAGCGTCGCGCGTCTGCCGGTCCTTCGCCTGGGGGCCGTTCAGGCATTGCAGATCACCGGCGATTTCGCGGACGAGGTGGGCGTCGCCCTGACCGCGGGCTATTGCGAGATCGTTTCGGACAACCCCGACGTCGTCTCCGTGGATGCGAACGGCTTCCTGCGTGCCAACCAGGAGGGCGTGGCGGTCGTGTCGGTTCGCGCGGGCGACCACTGGGCCCACAACGTCGTCGCTGTCGGGCTACTGCCCCAGGTGCCCGACGTGGACCGTTTTGGCAACGAGCTGAACGTTTATCCGCTGTCGATCGACTTGTCCGCACAAGGCGGGCAGCGCCAGATCGATGTGCATGTGCTGGACGCCAATACCACCTTGGGCGCAGACATCAGTTCTGGCGCCAGCGGTACGCGCTACTTCATCAGTGACCCGTCGATCGCCGAGATATCCGCTGATGGGCTGATTACCGCCAAGTCGAGCGGCACGGCAAGGATCACGGTCATCCATGGCGGCCGCCAAGGCACCATGCAACTGACGGTGCGCGCTGCTAACACGGGCCTGAGTATCGCCACGGTGGAGCGCGGCGTGGTCGCGCAGGATGGTCAAGGCAATACCTTGACGATCGGCGCCCATGCCTTGTCCAGCGACACCCTCGCGTCGATCAGCAGCCTGGGCCTCGACACATTGCAGACGCCACTGCCCGCGGCCGACATGCTTCCCGCGCTGGCGGCTGTGCGCGTCGAACTGAACGGTGCCACGTCGCGGGTGCCTTTGCAGTTGGCGCTGAGGGTCGCGGGGCCGGTCGACCCGGCAACCGGACAGCCCACCACTTTGGCTGCGGGCACCGAAGTCTTCTTCTGGCAGGAAGGAGAGATCCGCGATGCCGACGGCGTGCTCCACAAGACCTGGTGGCTGGTGGACAACGGCGTGATCGGCCTCGATGGG
>CBINBY010000037.1:0-44821 GCA_966248995.1 uncultured Burkholderiales bacterium
ACGCGCACGCCCTCGCCCTGCTGCTCGGCGACGGCGGGCCGCAGCAGGTGCTGCAAACCTATGGTCCCACCGAAACCACCCAGTTCGTCACCACGCTGGCGCTGCGCGAGCGGCCTGCGCCGGGCACACGCATCCCCATCGGACGGCCCATCGCCAACGCGCGCGTCTACATCCTCGATGTGCACGGGCAGCCGGTGCCCGTGGGCGTGGCCGGCGAAATTCATATTGGCGGCGCGGGCCTGGCGCACGGGTACCTGAACCGTCCGCAGCTCACCGCCGAGCGCTTCGTGCCCGACCCGTTCACCGCCGAGCCAGGCGCGCGGATGTACCGCACCGGCGACCTGGGACGCTGGCTCATCGACGCTCACGGCGACGGCACGATCGAATTCCTCGGACGAAATGACGCGCAGGTCAAGATCCGCGGGTTCCGCATCGAGCCGGGCGAGGTCGAGGCCCGATTGCTGCAGCACCCCGGCGTGCGCGAGGCCGTCGTGCTGGCTCGCGAAGATGTTCCGGGGGACAAGCGGCTGGTGGCTTATGTCACCGGTGACGAATCCGTGCAACCCGATGCGCTGCGCGCGTACCTCGGCGAGCACCTGCCCGAGTACATGGTGCCGGCAGCGTACGTGCCGCTCGACGCCCTGCCCCTCACGCCCCACGGCAAGCTCGACCGCCGCGCGCTGCCCGCGCCCGAGGGCGGCGCCTTCGGCACCCGCAGCTACGAGCCACCGCGGGGCGAGCTGGAAGCCGCGCTCGCGACGATCTGGGCCGAGCTGCTGGGCATCGAGCGCGCCGGTCGCCACGACCACTTCTTCGAGCTCGGCGGGCACTCGCTGCTGGCGGTGCAGCTCACCTCGCGCATTCGCTTGCGGCTGGGCTGCGAGGTTCCGCTGGCCGAGTTGTTCGCGCAGCCGACGCTGGCCGGCTACGCACAACGCGTGGCCGCCGCCACGTCGAGCAACCTGCCGGCCATCGTGCCGGCGTCGCGCAGCGGGCCCCTGCCGCTGTCGTTCGCGCAGCAGCGGCTGTGGTTCCTCACGCGGCTCGATGAACGCGCCGGCGCCGCCTACCTCATGCCCGGCGGCGTGCGCCTGCTCGGCGCACTGGACGTGGCGGCGCTGCGCGCGGCGCTCGACCGCATCGTCGCGCGCCACGAAGCGCTGCGCACGCGCTTCGTCATGCAGGGCGGTGCTGCCGTGCAGGTGATCGCCGAGCCCGAGGTGGGCTTCGAGCTGGCGTGGGTCGACCTGACGGGTCATGCCGAACCCGAAACCGAACTCGAACGTCTCGCCGGGGAAGAGGCTTCCACGCCCTTCGACCTGGAACGCGGCCCGCTGATCCGCGGCCGGCTGGTACGCCTGGCCGAACACGACCATGCGCTGCTGGTCACCATGCACCACGTCGTCTCCGACGGCTGGTCCATGGGCGTGCTGATCAACGAGTTCGCCGCCTTGTACGCGGCCTATGCCCAAGGCGGCGGCGACCCGCTGCCGGCCCTGCCCGTGCAGTACGCCGACTACGCCGCGTGGCAGCGACGCTGGATTGCGGGTGAAGTGCTGCAACGCCAGCTCGACTTCTGGCGCACGCACCTCACCGGCGCTCCGGCGCTGCTGGAGCTGCCCACCGATCGGCCGCGTCCGCCGGTGCAGGACTTCGCAGGTGCGGCCTTCAGCTTCGAACTCGATGCGGATCTCAATGCCTCTCTGCAGGACTTGGGCCGCCGCCACGGCACGACGCTCTTCATGACGCTGCTGGCCTCGTGGGCCGCGCTGCTGTCGCGCCTGTCGGGCCAGGCCGAGGTGGTCATCGGCGCCCCTGTGGCCAACCGCACCCGCGCCGAGGTCGAGCCGCTGATCGGCTTCTTCGTCAACACGCTGGCCCTGCGCATCGACCTGTCGGGCTCGCCCTCGGTGGCACAGCTCCTGGCCCAGGTGCGTGCCACGGCGCTGGCCGCGCAGGACCACCAGGACGTGCCGTTCGAGCAGGTCGTGGAGGCACTCAACCCGCAGCGCAGCATGGCGCACGCCCCGCTGTGCCAGGCGGTGTTCGTCATGCAGAACGCCCCCTCGGGCGATCTGCAGCTGCCGGGCCTGACGCTCCAGCCGGTGGCCTCGACCACCGCCTCGGCCGTAACCGACTTGTGGTGGTCGGTCTCGGAGGCGGACGACTGCCTGCAGTGCACGGTGGTCTACGCGAGCAGGCTCTTCGATCGCTCCACCGTCGAGGGCTGGAGCCGGCTGTGGCGCACGCTGCTGCGTGCCATGGTCATCGACGACGCGCAAAGCGTCACCCGCTTGCCGCTGCTGGAGTCCACCGAGCGCGATCGGCTGGTGCACGCGTGGAACGCCACCGAGGCCGACTTCCCGGCCGAGCGCTGCATCCATGAGCTGTTTGAAGCCCAGGCCGCACGCACGCCGCAGGCCTCCGCGCTGGAGTCCGGCGACACGACCCTCCGCTACGCCGAGCTCGACGCGCGCGCCAACCAGCTGGCCCACCATCTGGTGGGGCTCGGGGTGCGGCCCGACTCGACCGTCGCCCTCGCGCTGCGGCGCGGCCCCGCCATGGTCGTTGCCTTGCTGGCCACGCTGAAGGCCGGCGGCGCCTACGTGCCACTGGACCCGGACTATCCGGCCGAACGGCTGGCCTTCATGCTCGATGACAGCCGCCCGCGCGTCGTTTTGACCGAGGCGGCCGTGCAGGCACAGCTGCCGGCCAGCCGCGCGCTGCTCACGGCCACCGTGCTGGAGCTCGATGACCCAGGCGTCTGGCAGCACCGGCCGGACAGCCGCCTGGACCCGGCGACCCTGGGCCTGCTCCCGTCGCACCTGGCCTACGTGATCTACACCTCGGGCTCCACCGGCACGCCCAAGGGCGTGATGGTTCCGCACGCGGGGCTGTGCAACCTGGCGCAAGTACAGATCGACTGCTTCGGTGCCGCGAGCGACAGCCGCGTGCTGCAGTTCGCCTCGTCTAGCTTCGATGCTTGCATCTGGGAAGTGTTGATGGCGCTGTGCAGCGGCGCGGCACTGCATGTGCCCGCCCCCGGGGTGCTGGCCGGCAAGGCACTGCTGGATGTGCTGCACGAGCAGCGCATCACCCACGCCACGCTGCCGCCGGCCGTGCTGGCCGCGCTGCCGGAGCAGGAGGCGCCGTTGCCTGCGCTCCAGACCTTGGTGATGGCTGGCGAGGCCGCCACGCAGGCTCTCGTGCAGCGCTGGGCCGAAGGGCGGCGTCTGGTCAACGCCTATGGACCCACCGAAGCCACCGTGTGCGCAAGCATGCAGCCCTGCGACGCCCGGCTCCCGGGCCAACCGCCCATCGGTCGGCCCATCGCCAACGCGCGCATCTACATCCTCGATGCGCATGGGGCGCCCGTGCCGGTGGGCGTGGCCGGCGAGATCCACATCGGCGGCGTGGGCGTGGCGCGCGGCTACCTCCACCGACCTCAGCTGACCGCCCAGTGCTTCGTGCCCGACCCGTTTGCCGCACGGCCCGGCGCGCGCATGTACCGCACCGGGGACCTCGGGCGCTGGCTCATCGATCCCCACGGCCACGGCACGATCGAATTCCTCGGGCGCAACGACCACCAGGTGAAGGTGCGGGGCTTCCGCATTGAGCTGGGTGAGATCGAAGCGCGGTTGCTGCAGCACACGGGCGTGCGCGAGGCCGTGGTGCTCGCGCGCGAAGACCTGCCAGGCGACCAGCGGTTGGTGGCCTACTTCACCGCCGAGGATGCGCTGGCCCCCGAAGCGTTGCGCATCCATGCGGCTGCGCACCTGCCCGAGTACATGGTGCCCGTGGCCTACGTGCAGCTCGACGCTCTGCCGCTCACGCCCAACGGCAAGCTGGACCGTCCCGCGTTGCCCGCCCCAGCCGGTGAATCCTTCGGACGCCGCGTCTATGAGGCGCCGCAAGGCGAGATCGAGGGTGCGCTCGCGGCGATCTGGGCCGAGCTGCTGGGCGCGGAGCGTGTCGGCCGCCATGACCAGTTCTTCGAGCTGGGCGGGCACTCGCTGCTGGCCGTGCAGCTCAGCTCGCGCATCCGCGAGTGGCTGGGCTGCGAGGTTCCGCTGTCCGAGCTGTTCGCACAGCCCACGCTGGCCGGCTTCGCTCAGCGTGTGGCTGCGGCGACCGCAAGCATCTTGCCGGCCATCGTGCCGGCGTCGCGCGACGAGCCGCTGCCCTTGTCGTTTGCGCAGCAGCGCCTGTGGTTCCTCGCCCGGCTGGACGAGCGGGCTGGCGCCGCGTACGTCATCCCCGGCGGCGTGCGCCTCCTCGGCGCGCTGAACGAGGCTGCGCTGCGCGCCGCGCTGGACCGCCTCGTCGCACGCCACGAGGCGCTGCGCACGCGCTTCGTGATGCTCGACGGCACCGCGGTACAGGTGATCGCCGAGCCCGACGTGGGTTTCGCGCTGGAGCAGGTGAACCTCTCGGGCCAGGCCGAGTCCGATGCCGAGATCGAACGCCTCGCAGAGAAGGAAGCCAGCGCAACGTTCGACCTGGAACGCGGTCCGCTGATCCGTGGCCGGCTGGTGCGCCTGGCGGAGCACGACCATGTGCTGCTGCTCACCATGCATCACATCGTCTCCGACGGCTGGTCCATGGGCGTGCTGATCAACGAGTTCGCCGCGCTGTACGCGGCCTGCGCCCAAGGCCGCGGCGACCCGCTGCCGGCACTGGCCATCCAGTACGCCGACTACGCCGTGTGGCAGCGCCGCTGGATCACCGGCGAAGTGCTGCAAGGTCAACTCGACTTCTGGCGCGCGCACCTGAGCGGCGCCCCCACCCTGCTGGAGCTGCCCACCGACCGTCCCCGCCCGGCCGTGCAGGACTACTCGGGTGCAGGCATCGGCTTCGAGCTGGACGCCGAACTGAGCGCCGCGTTGAAGGCCTTGAGCCGCCGCCACGGCACCACCCTGTTCATGACGCTGCTCGCGTCGTGGGCCGCACTGCTGTCGCGCCTGTCCGGGCAGTCGGAGGTGGTCATCGGCACCCCGGTGGCCAACCGCACCCGCACCGAGCTGGAGCCGCTCATCGGCTTCTTCGTGAACACGCAGGCCCTGCGCATCGACCTGTCGGGCTCCCCCTCCGTGGGCCAGCTGCTGGCCCGGGTGCGCGCCACCGCATTGGCCGCGCAGGACCACCAGGATGTGCCCTTCGAGCAGGTCGTCGAGGCGCTCAACCCCCCGCGCAGCCTGGCCCACAGCCCGGTCTTCCAGGTCATGTTCGGCTGGCAGAACGCGCCCGAAGGGGCGCTGGAACTGCCCGACCTGCAACTGCAGCCGGTGGGGACTGCATCGGGCGTCGCGAAGTTCGACCTCGAGCTGTCCCTGCACGAGGCCAGCGAGTGCATCGCCGGCAGCATCGGCTATGCCAAAGCCCTGTTCGAAGCGTCCACCATCGAGCGCCATCTCGCGCATTGGCAAACCCTGCTGCGCGCGCTGGTTGCGGACGATGCGGCACATGTGCATCGCTTGCCGCTGCTGTCGGCGCCCGAGCATCATCAACTCGTGCACGGCTTCAACGCCACCGAGGCCGCTTACCCCGTGGAGCGCTGCATCCACGAGCTCTTCGAGGAGCAGGTGGCCCGCACACCTGCAGCCACCGCCCTGGTCTTCGAAGACGCGAACATCACCTACGCCGAACTGAATGCCCGCGCCAACCGGCTGGCGCACCACCTCATCACCCTGGGCGTGCGCCCGGACACCCGCGTGGCCATCGCCTTGCACCGCGGCCCGGACATGGTCGTCGCCCTGCTGGCCGCGCTGAAGGCCGGCGGCGCCTACGTGCCGCTGGATCCCGCCTACCCGCCCGAGCGGCTGCGCTTCCTGCTGGACGACAGCGCGCCGCGTGTGCTACTTACTGACAGCGGCGCGCGAGGCGCACTGGGCACGTTGCCGCAAGAGATGCCGGTGGTGGAACTCGACGCCGCGGCCCCGCCCTGGGAGGGTCTGCCCGACCGCAACCTCGCACCCGCCGCGCTGGGCCTCACCCCGTTGAACCTGGCGTACGTCATCTACACGTCCGGTTCCACCGGAGCGCCCAAGGGCGTGATGGTGGACCACCACGCCCTCTGTCACTCGACCACCGCGCGCGCGGCGCATTACGGCGCCCCCGGCCGGATGGCACTGGTGCCGTCGTTCGCGTTCGATGCTTCGGTCGGCGCGCTGTTCTGGAGCCTGTGCACCGCCTCGACCCTCGTGCTGCCCGCAGTGGACCGCGCGCACGATCCACGGCATCTGCGAGAGCTGGTCCTGCAGCACCGGCTTCAATGCTGGCTCAGCACCCCGGCGCTTTACGAAGCGATGTTGTCGCAGGATCAACCGAACGCGTTGGACTCCTTGCGCAACATCATCCTGGGTGGCGAAACACCCCAGGCCGCCCTGCTTGCGAAGCATGCGCAACTGCACGTCGGCTCCACGCTGCACGGCGAGTACGGCCCGACCGAAGCCACGGTGTGGGCGGCCGTGACGCAGCTTGAGGCGCATCAGGCGGCGGTGATCGGGCGCCCGATCGCCAACGCACGCGCCTACATCCTCGATATGCACGGACAGCCGGTGCCCCTGGGCGTGGCCGGCGAAATCCACATCGGTGGTGCCGGCGTGGCGCTCGGGTACCTCGCCCGCCCGGACCTCACCGCCCTGCGCTTCGTACCCGACCCGTACGCCGCACAGCCGGGTGCGCGCATGTACCGCACCGGCGACCTCGGGCGCTGGCGGGCCGACGGGACCATGGAGTTCCTCGGCCGCAACGACCAGCAGGTCAAGATCCGCGGCTTCCGCATCGAGCTGGGCGAGATCGAAGCCCGGCTGCTGGAACTCCCGGGTGTGCGAGACGCGGTGGTGCTCGCCCGCGAGGACGAGCCCGGCGACCAGCGGCTCGTGGCCTACGTCACCGGCGAGGATGTGCTGCCGCCCGAGACGCTGCGGGCGCATCTGGCGGCGCACGTGCCTGGGTACATGCTGCCGGCCGCCTACGTGCAGCTCGACACCTTGCCCCTCACCCCCAACGGCAAGGTCGATCGCCGCGCGCTGCCCGCGCCCGAAGGCAGCGCCTACGGCACGCGTGCCTACGAGGTCCCGCAAGGTGCCGTGGAGACCGCGCTGGCCTCCCTCTGGAGCGAACTGCTGGGCGTGGAACGCGTCGGCCGCCACGACCACTTCTTCGAGCTCGGCGGGCACTCGCTGCTGGCCATGCAGCTGACCTCACGCATCCGCGTGCGGCTGGGCTGCGACGTGCCGTTGGCGGACCTGTTCGCCCAGCCCACGCTGGCCGGCTTCGCGTTGCAGGTCGCTGCGGCCACGGCCAGCAGCTTGCCTGCCATCGTGCCCGCGTCGCGCAGCGAGCCGCTGCCGCTGTCGTTCGCGCAGCAGCGGCTGTGGTTCCTCGCCCGGCTCGATGAGCGTGCCAGCACCGCCTACCTGATCCCAGGCGGCGTGCGTTTGCTCGGCTCCTTGAACGTGAGCGCGCTGCGCGAGGCGCTCGATCGCATCGTCGAGCGCCACGAGGCACTGCGCACGCGCTTCGTCATGCTTGATGGCGCCCCCGTGCAGGTGATCGCCGAGCCCGACGTGGGTTTCGCGCTGGAGCAGGTGGATGTGTCCGGCCAACCGCAGCCGGAATCCGAACTGGAACGCCTTGCCGACGAAGAGGCTGCCGCGCCATTCGACCTCGAACGCGGCCCGCTGATCCGCGGCCGGCTCGTGCGCATGGCCGAACACGACCACGCGCTGCTGGTCACCCTGCACCACATCGTCTCCGACGGCTGGTCCATGGGTGTGCTGATCAACGAGTTCGCCGCCCTGTACGCGGCCTGCTCGCAAGGCCGCAGCGACCCGCTGCCCGCCCTGCCTGTGCAGTACGCCGACTACGCGGTGTGGCAGCGGCGCTGGATCTCCGGCGACGTGCTGCAGCGCCAGCTCGACTTCTGGCGCACGCACTTGTCGGGCGCCCCGGCGCTGCTGGAGCTGCCCACCGACAGGCCACGCCCTGCGGTTCAAGACCACGCGGGCGCGAACCTCGGTTTCGAACTGGACGCCGATCTCACCGCCGGCCTCAAGGCGCTCGGCCGCCGACACGGCACCACGCTCTTCATGACACTGCTCGCCTCCTGGGCCGCGCTGCTGTCGCGTCTGTCGGGCCAGAGCGAGGTGGTCATCGGCACGCCGATCGCCAACCGCACCCGCGCCGAGCTGGAGCCGCTGATCGGCTTCTTCGTCAACACGCTCGCCCTGCGCATCGACCTGTCAGGCGCCCCCTCGGTCGCCGAGCTGCTGACCCAGGTGCGCACAACGACGTTGGCGGCGCAGGACCACCAGCACGTTCCCTTCGAACAGGTGGTCGAGGCGCTCAACCCGCCTCGCAGCCTCGCCCACGCCCCGGTGTTCCAGGTGATGTTCTCCTGGCAGAACACGCCTGAGGGCTCGCTCGACCTGCCCGGGCTGCAGTTGCTCCCGGCAGGCGCCGCTTCGAGCACCATCAAGTTCGACGTCGACGTGTCCATGCACGAGGCCGGGGAGCGGATCGCCGGCCAACTCGGCTATGCCTGTGCGCTTTTCGACCACGCCACCATCGAGCGCCACCTCGGCCACTGGCTGACGCTGCTGCGCGCAATGGCAGCCGAAGACAAGGCCCCCGTCGCGCGCCTGCCGCTGCTGTGTGAGCAAGAGCGCCACCAGCTGCTGCACGCTTGGAACGCCACTGCCGTGCCCATCCTCTCGGAGCGCTGCATGCACGAGCTGTTCGAGGAACAGGTTGCTCGCACACCCGAAGCAACGGCCGTAGTGTTCGAGGACACCTCGATCAGTTACGCCGAGCTCAACGCGCAGGCCAACCGGCTGGCCCATCACCTCATCGGGCTGGGCGTGGGTCCCGACACTCGCGTGGCGATCGCATTGCCGCGCAGCATCGACATGGTGGTCGCGCTCCTGGCCACGCTCAAGGCCGGCGGCGCTTACGTGCCGCTGGACCCGGACTATCCGCCGGAGCGGCTGGCCTTCATGCTGGCCAACAGTACGCCGCACGCGCTGCTCACCCGCCCCCGCGCGCGTACAGCCCTCGGAACGTTGCCGGCGTCCATGACGGTGCTGACCCTCACCGCTCCTGCCTGGAGCGACATGCCCGCCACCAACCCCGACCCCGCCGCCCTGGGCCTGACCAGCGCTCACCCGGCCTACGTCATTTACACCTCCGGCTCCACCGGGAAACCCAAGGCGGCCCAAGTGGCGCATCGAGGCTTGCGCAACCTGCTGGACTGGTACGTACACGACCTGGGCTTCAACGCCGAGGACAGCGTGCTGCTCGCAACCTCGCCCAGTTTCGACCTTACGCAGAAAAACATTCTCGGCCCCCTCATCGTCGGTGCCACTTTGCATCTGGCTGGCGAGGTTTTCGAGCCGAGCCGTCTGCTGGCGCAGATCCGCACCCACTCGATTCGCTGCCTGAACCTCCCACCGAGCGCCTTCCACGCCCTCATCGATGCCGCCGGGGAGAAGCCGATGAACAGCCTGCGCCGGGTGATGCTCGGCGGCGAACCCATCCAGGTTCACCAGCTGCTGCAGTTGCACGAACCCCGGCCGCAAATCGTCAACAACTACGGACCGACCGAATGCAGCGACGTGGTCGCATACCACGTTCTACGAGAGCCGCTGCAGCAGTACGCCACGGCCGGCGTACCTCTAGGCAAGCCGCTGCGTAACACGCGGCTGTATGTACTCGATGCGTACGGGCAACCTACCCCTGCGGGCGTGATCGGCGAGATCTGTGCGGCTGGCGCCGGCGTGGGCTTAGGCTACCTGCACCGGCCGGAGTTGACGGCCGAGCGCTTTGTCCCCGACCCGTTCGCGTCCGACTCAGGTGCACGCATGTACCGCACCGGCGACCTTGGGCGCTGGCGGCCCGACGGCACGATCGAGTTCCTCGGTCGCAATGACCATCAGGTCAAGGTGCGGGGATTCCGCATCGAGCTGGGCGAGATCGAGGCCCGGCTGCGCGAGCACCCGCAGGTGCGCGAGGCCGTGGTGATCGCGGGCGACGACACCCGGGGCGACAAGCGGCTGGTGGCCTACGTGATCGCCGGCGAAACACTGGGGCCCGCGGCACTGCGCGAGCACCTGGGCGCGCTGCTGCCCGAGTACATGGTCCCCGCGGCCTACGTGCAGCTCGACGCCTGGCCGCTCACGCCGAACGGCAAGCTCGACCGCCGCGCGCTGCCCGCGCCCGAGCGCACCGCATTCGGCACGCAAGCCTACGAAGCGCCGGAAGACGAGCTGGAGGGCGCGCTCGCCGCCATCTGGAGCGAGCTGCTGGGCATCAATCGCGTCGGCCGCCACGACAGCTTCTTCGCACTGGGCGGCCACTCGCTGCTGGCCGTGCAGGCGGCCTCGCGCATCCGCGCCCGCCTGGGCTGCGAAGTGCCGCTAGCCGACCTGTTCGCCCATCCCACGCTGGCCGGCTACGCCACCCGCGTGGCGGCAGCCTCGGCCAGCACCTTGCCGGCGATCGTGCCCGCCTCGCGGGACGAGCCGCTGCCGCTGTCGTTCGCACAGCAGCGGCTGTGGTTCGTGGCGCGGCTGGATGCGCGCGCAAGTGCGGCCTACCTGATTCCCGCCGGAGTGCGCCTGCTCGGCGCACTGAACGTGCCGGCGTTGCATGCAGCGCTGCAACGCGTGGTCGCGCGCCACGAGGCGCTCCGTACCCGCTTCGTCGCGGTTGATGGCACGCCGGTGCAGGTCATCACACCCGAGGCGGACTTCACGCTGCGACAGCTCGATCTGTCGGGCCAACAAGAAGCCGAGCTCGAACGCCTGGCCGCCGAAGAGGGCAGTACGCCGTTCGACCTGGAGCACGGCCCACTCGTTCGCGCACGCCTCGTGCGCATGGGTCAGCACGACCACGTGCTGCTGGTCACCATGCACCACATCGTGTCCGATGGCTGGTCCATGGGTGTGCTCATCCGTGAGCTGAGCGCCCTGTACGCCGCCTTCGTCCAAGGACAGCCGGATCCGCTGCCTGCCCTGCCCATCCAGTACGCCGACTACGCCGTGTGGCAGCGCCGCTGGATCTCCGGCGAGGTGCTGCAGCGCCAGCTCGACTTCTGGCGCAGACATCTCACAGGCGCCCCGGCACTGCTGGAGCTGCCCACCGACCGGCCCCGCCCGCCGCTGCAGGACTACACGGGTGCAACCCTGGGCTTCGAGCTGGACGAGGAACTCACCAGAGCGCTGAAGGCGCTCAGCCAGGGTCACGGCACCACCCTGTTCATGACGCTGCTGGCCGCCTGGGCCGCGCTGCTGTCGCGGCTGTCGAGCCAGGACCACGTGGTGATCGGCACCCCGGTGGCCAACCGGACCCGCACCGAGGTGGAGCCGCTCATCGGCTTTTTTGTCAACACACAGGCCCTGCGGGTGGACTTGTCGGGCTCGCCCACCGTCGCGCAACTGCTCGCCCAGGTGCGCGCCACCGCACTGGCCGCGCAGGACCACCAGGACGTGCCCTTCGAGCAGGTCGTCGAGGTGCTCAATCCGCCTCGCAGCCTCGCCCACGCCCCGGTGTTCCAGGTGATGTTCGCCTGGCAGAACGCGCCCGAGGGCTCGCTGCACCTGCCGGGACTGCAACTGAGCACTGCCGGCGCCGACCTGAACGCCATCAAGTTCGATCTCAACCTGTCGATGCACGAGGCCGGCGAGCGAATCGCCGGTCAGCTCCAGTACGCCACGGCCTTGTTTGATCCGGCCACGATCGAGCGTCACCTCGGCCACTTGCAGGCCCTGCTGCGCGCCAGCGTTGCCGATGATCAGGCTACCGTGGCGCGTCTGCCGCTGCTGTCGCAGGACGAGCGCCACCAGCTGCTGCACGCCTGGAACGCCACCGGCGCAGACTTCCCCGGACAACGCTGCATCCACGAGCTGTTCGAAGACCAGGTGCGGCTCAGGCCGCAGGCCCCCGCGCTGGTGCTCGACGAGACGACGCTCACCTACGCCGAACTCAACGCGCGCGCCAACCGGCTGGCCCACCATTTGATCGCGCTCGGCATCAAGCCGGACACGGCCGTCGCGCTCGTCCTGCCCCGCGGCATCGAACTCGTCGTGGCCCTGCTGGCTACTCTCAAGGCCGGCGGTGCGTACGTGCCCCTGGACCCCGAGCACCCGCTGGAGCGCCTGGCGCTCATGCTCGGGGATTGCAGCGCGCCCGTGGTGTTGACCCACACGGCAGGCCGCAGCCGCCTGGGCGGCAAGGCGACGCACGCATCGACCGTGCTCGACGTCATGGGGGCCACCGACGCGTGGAACCACCAACCGGCGACGAACCCAGACCCGCATGCGCTCGGGCTGCGCTCATCGCACCTGGCCTACTTCCTCTACACCTCGGGCTCCACCGGCGCGCCGAAGGCCGTGATGGTGGAGCACCGCAGCATCGTCAACTACGCCTGGCACATCGCGCGGCACTTCGATGTGCAAGGTGCAGGCGGCTCGTTGATCTTCACGTCCTTCAACTTCGACCTGACGCTGACCAGCGTCTATCCACCGCTCATCTGCGGACGCCCGCTGCGGCTTTCTGCGCCCGAAAGCGATGCGGCCACATGGCAGCGGCAGCTGCTCCAGTCGCATGAGCTGGCGCCGCTGAAGCTCACACCCTCGCACCTGGCTGTGCTGCAGCATGGCCTGCCCGCGGAAGGCCTGGACGGTCGCATCCGCACGCTGGTGCTCGGCGGCGAGCCGCTCAAGGGCCAGGCACTGGCGTGGTGGCGCGAGCATGCGCCGGGCACGCGCATCTTCAACCACTACGGTCCCACCGAAACGACCGTCGGCTGCATCGTGCACGAGGTGACGACGCTGGAAGACGAGATCCCCATCGGGGGCCCGATCTCCAACACGCGCGTGGTCCTGCTCGATGAGCACCTGCAGCCGGTGCCTCTGGGCGTGGCCGGCGAGATCTGCATCGGCGGCGTGGGCGTGGCGCGCGGCTACCTGAACCGCCCGGACCTCACCGCCGAGCGCTTCGTGCCCGACCCTTACGCCGAGCCTGGCGCCCGCATGTACCGCACCGGCGACCTGGGGCGCCGCCTGCCGGACGGCACGATCCGCTTCCTTGGCCGCACCGACTTCCAGATCAAGATTCGGGGCTTTCGCATCGAACCCGGCGAGATCGAGGCAGCGTTGCTGGCTTGCGAGCCGGTACGCGAAGCCGTGGTGATGGCGCGCGATGGCGATAGCGGCCACCCCCGCCTCGTCGCCTACCTGACCGCGGACCAGCCGCTGGTGCCCGAGGCGCTGCGCACCCACCTCGCCGAACGCCTGCCCGAGCACATGGTGCCGGCCGCCTACGTGCAGCTCGACACCCTGCCGCTCACCCCCAACGGCAAGCTGGACCGCCGCGCGCTGCCCGCGCCCCAGGACACCGCCTTCGGCATGCGTGCGGATGAAGCGCCCGAAGGCGAGCTGGAATCCGCGCTCGCGGCCCTGTGGAGCGAGCTGCTGCGGGTCGAGCGCATCGGTCGCCACGACAACTTCTTCGCGCTGGGCGGCCATTCGCTACTGGCCACGCAACTGGCCTCTCGCGTCCGCGCACGCCTGGGCTGCGAGGTGCCGCTGGCCGAGCTGTTCGCCCAGCCCACCTTGAACGGCTACGCACAGCGCGTGGCCAAGGCCTCGGCCACCACCTTGCCGGCGATCGTGCCCGCCTCGCGCGAGGAGCCGCTGCCGATGTCGTTCGCGCAGCAGCGCCTGTGGTTCCTCGCACAGCTGGACCCACGCGCGGGCTTGGCCTACCTGATGCCCACCGGCGTGCGGCTGCGCGGGGCACTGAACGTGGACGCCATGCGCGCCGCCCTGGACCGCATCGTGGCCCGGCACGAGGCCTTGCGCACGTGCATCGTCCCGGCCGGTGGCGCTGCGGTGCAAGTCATTGCACCACCCGACACGGGCCTGGCGCTTACTCAGGTGGACCTCTGCGAGCAGCCCTCACCCGAGGCGGAGTTGGAGCGTCTGGCCGCCGAGGAGGCGACCACACCCTTCGACCTGGCGCGCGGGCCGCTGGTTCGTGCTCGCCTGGCGCGCCTGGCCAGCGATGACCATGCGCTGCTGGTGACGATGCACCACATCGTCTCGGACGGGTGGTCCATGGGCGTGCTCGTGCGCGAGTTCAGCGCCTTGTATGCCGCCTTCGTGCAAGGACAACCGGACTCGCTGCCAGCGCTGCCCGTCCAGTACGCCGACTACGCCGTGTGGCAACGCCGCTGGATCTCAGGCGAGGTGCTGCAGCGCCAGCTCGACTTCTGGCGCGAGCATCTGTCAGGCGCGCCAGCGCTGCTGGAACTGCCTGCCGACCGGCCGCGCCCCTCGGTGCAGGACTACGCCGGCAAGGCCTTGAGCTTCGAGCTCGACGAGGAGTTGAGCGCCGGGCTCAAGGCACTCAGCGCACGTCACGGCACGACGCTGTTCATGACGCTGCTGGCGGCCTGGGCGGCGCTGCTCGCCCGCCTGTCGGGCCAGAGCGAAGTGGTCATCGGCACGCCGGTGGCGAACCGCACCCGCACCGAACTCGAGCCGCTCATCGGCTTCTTCGTCAACACGCTCGCCCTGCGCATCGACCTGTCCGGCTCACCCGCCGTGTCCCAGCTGCTGGCCCAGGTGCGCGCCACCGCGCTGGCCGCCCAGGCACACCAGGACGTGCCCTTCGAGCAGGTGGTCGAGGTGCTCAACCCACCTCGCAGCCTCGCCCACAGCCCCGTCTTCCAGGTCATGTTTGCGTGGCAGAACACGAGCGAGGGTTTGCTGGACCTGCCGGGGCTGCAGATGCTCCCGGCCGGTACCGCCTCGAACACGATCAAGTTCGACCTCGACGTGTCCATGCAGGCGGCCGGCGCGCGCATCGTCGGCAATCTGGGCTATGCCTGCGCGCTGTTCGACCACACCACCATCGAGCGCCACCTCAGCCACTGGCTGACGCTGCTGCGTGCGATGGTGGCCGACGAGGCGGTCCCTGTGGCTCGCCTGCCGCTGCTGTGCGAGCAGGAGCGCCACCAGCTGCTGCGCGCCTGGAACGACACCGCGGCGCCTTTCCCCTCGGATCGCTGCATCCACGAGCTGTTCGAGGACCACGTGGTTCGCACGCCCGAGGCGATGGCAGTGGTGTTGGACGGCACCGCCCTCAGCTATACCGAGTTGAACGCGCAGGCCAACCGCCTGGCCCACCATCTCATGGCGCTCGGTGTGCGCCCCGACACGCGCGTGGCAGTGGCCCTGTCGCGCAGCATCGACATGGTGGTCGCCGTGCTGGCGACGCTGAAGGCCGGCGGCGCGTACGTGCCGCTGGACCCGGACTATCCCCCCGAGCGGCTGGCCTACATGCTGGCCGACAGCGCCCCGAGCGCACTGCTTACCACAGCCAGCGTGCGCACCACGCTGGGCGCGTTGCCACCCTCGCTGGACGTGCTGGAGCTGGACCGCCTGGCCCGCGTCTTGGGCGCCGTGCCAGACACCAACCCCGAACGCGTTGCCCTCGGCCTCGCGTCGACGCACCTGGCCTACGTCATCTACACCTCCGGCTCCACCGGGCTGCCCAAGGGCGTGATGGTGCCGCATAGGGGCTTGTGCAACCTCGCGCTCGCACAGAGCGCCGACTTCTCCGTCACCCCCGGCAGCCGCGTTCTGCAGATCGCCTCCTTCAGCTTCGACGCCTGCATCTGGGAAATGTTGATGGCGCTTGGCAGCGGCGCGACGCTGCACGTGGCCGCGCCCGGCGTGCTGGCCGGCCACGCGCTGCTGGAGATGCTGGACACCGCGCACATCACGCACGCCCTCTTGCCGCCGGCAGTGCTGGCCACGCTGCCCGAGGACGAGCTGCCCGCGCTGCACACGCTCATCATGGGCGGCGAGGCCGCCACCAAAGCGCTGGTGCAGCGCTGGGCGCCGGGGCGTCGACTGCTCAACGCCTACGGCCCGACCGAGGCCACGGTGTGCGCAACCATGCACCGGTGCGAGGCCCGACACCTGGGCACCCCGCCCATTGGCCGGCCGCTTGCGAACACGCGCGTGTACATCCTCGACGCGCATGGCGCCGCAGTGCCCCTCGGCGTGGCGGGCGAGATCCACATCGGCGGCGCAGGCGTGGCGCGCGGCTACCTGCACCGCCCCGAGCTCACCGCCGAGCGCTTCATTCCCGATCCATACGCCGCCGAGCCGGGTGCGCGCATGTATCGCACAGGTGACCTCGGACGCTGGCTGCCGAACGGCACGATCGATTTCCTCGGACGCAATGACCACCAGGTGAAGGTCCGGGGCTTGCGCATCGAGCTGGGCGAGATCGAAGCGCGGCTGCGCGAGCACCCCAGCGTGCGCGAAGCCGTGGTGCTCGCACGCGAGGATGCCCCGGGCAACAAGCGGCTGGTGGCCTACGTCATCGTCGGCGAGACACTTTCACCCGAGGCGCTGCGGGAACACCTGGCCGCACGGCTGCCCGAGTACATGGTCCCCGCGGCCTGCGTGCAGCTTGAAGCCCTTCCACTCACGCCCAACGGCAAGCTCGACCGCCGCGCGCTGCCCGCACCCGAGGGCTCGGCATCCGGCACGGCCTTTGAAGCCCCGCAAGGCGAGCTGGAGACCGCGCTCGCCGCGATCTGGAGCGAGCTGCTGCGCATCGAGCGCATCGGCCGCCACGACAACTTCTTCGCCCTGGGTGGCCATTCTCTGCTGGCCGTGCGCCTGATCGATCGCATGCGCGGCCAGGGGTTGCACATCGAGGTGCGCGCCCTGTTCACCTCGCCCACGCTGGCCGGTCTGGCCGCCACGGTACAGGCCAGCCGGGCCGTGCGGGTGCCGCCCAACCTCATCGGCCCCGGCTGCTCGCGCATCACCCCCGAGCTGCTGCCGCTGGTGCAGCTGGAACAGCGCGACATCGACACCATCGTGGCGGCCGTGCCTGGCGGCGCGGCCAACGTGCAGGACATCTACCCTCTCGCCCCGCTGCAGGAAGGCATCCTGTTCCATCACCTGATGACCCCTCAGCGGGATGCCTACCTCATTCCCGCGCTGCTGGCCTTCGACAGCCGCGAACGGCTGGACCGTTTCCTCGGTGCGCTGCAGTGGGTCATCGGCCGCCACGACATCCTGCGTACCGCCTTCGCGTGGCAGGGGCTGCCCGAGCCTGTGCAGGTCGTGTGGCGCCACGCGCCGCTGCACGTGGAAGAACTCGTGCTGTCCGGCCCGGACGTGGCCGCGCAGCTGCTGGCACGTTTGGATCCCAGCCATGCGCGCATCGACCTGCGCCAGGCTCCCCTGCTGGACGCGCACACCGCTCGCGATGCCGGGCACGACCGCTGGCTGCTGTGTCTGCGTCGTCACCATGTGGTGATGGACCATACGACGCTCGAGCTGCTGGTCGAGGAGGTGCAGGTGCATCTGGCTGGCCAGTCACATCAGCTGCCGTCGCCCCTGCCGTTCCGCGACTTCGTGGCCCAGGCGCGCCTGGGAATGACACGCGAGCAGCACGAGGCGTTCTTCCGCGAGATGCTGGCCGATGTCGACGAGCCCACGGCGCCCTTTGGCCTGCTCGACGTGCAGGGCGACGGCTCCACCGTGCACGAGGCACGCCTGCCGCTGGCCCCCTTCCTGTCGCGACAGCTGCGTGAGCAGGCGCGCCGCCTGAGCGTGAGCGCGGCCAGCCTCTTCCACCTGGCCTGGGCGCTGGTGCTGGCTCGCACCAGCGCCCGTGCAGACGTGGTCTTCGGCACCGTGCTGTTCGGCCGCATGCAAGGTGGCACGGGCGCGCACCGCGTGCTGGGCATGTTCCTCAACACGCTGCCGCTGCGCCTGACGCTGGACACCACCGGCGTGGAAGCCGCCGTGCGCGCCACCCATGATCGGCTGGCGCAGCTGCTGCACCACGAGCACGCGCCGCTCGCGCTCGCGCAGCGGTGCAGCGGGGTGAGCGCGCCTGCACCGCTATTCACCTCGCTGCTGAATTACCGCCATGCCGGCGGAAGCGGCGTGCTCGAGCACGACCAGGCCCAGTCCGAACAAACCTGGCACGGCGTGGACATGCTGCATGCCCAGGAGCGCACCAACTACCCGCTGGCCCTGTCGGTCAACGACGCAGGCGAGGACTACTCGCTGGACGTGCAGGCCGATCAACGCATCGACGCGGAGCGCGTGGGCAGCTTCATGCTGCAGGCGCTGCAGCAGTTGACTCAGGCGCTGGAGCACGATGCCACCACGCCCGTGTGCACGCTCGACGTACTGTCCGCAGTCGAGCGCGACCAGCTGCTGCACGCCTGCAACGGCATCGCCGTGCCCTTCCCCTCGGATCGCTGCATTCACGAGCTGTTCGAGGAACAGGCAGCTCGCACCCCCGAGGCCATGGCCGTCGTGTTCGAAGACAGCCGCCTCAACTACGGCCAGCTGGACGGGTACGCCAACCGGATTGCCCACCACCTGATGACGCTGGGTGTGCGCACGGGAGACCTCGTGGCAATCGCGCTGCCTCGCTCGGCCGACCTCGTGGCCACCGAGCTGGCGGTGCTCAAGTGCGGCGCCGCCTACGTGCCGCTCGACCTGGAGCACCCGAGCGAACGGCTGCAGTCTGTGCTGGCCGACTGCCAGCCCCGGGCACTGGTATGCCACGGCGACTGCGCACTGCGCGGGCCCGCGCGGCTGGAGCTGAACTCGCTGCGCGCTGGCGACGCCTCCGACCGGCCCGGCGTGCGGGTGCACGCCGAGGACGCGGCCTACGTGATGTACACCTCCGGCTCCACCGGGGTGCCCAAGGGCGTGACCGTGCCGCACCGCGCGGTGGTCAACCTGGTGCTGCAGCACGGCGCCCTGGGGCCTGACGATCGTTTCGCCTTCGCCTCCAACCCCGCGTTCGACTCCTCAACTCTGGAGCTGTGGGGCGCGCTGCTGCGCGGCGCGGCCGTCGTCGTGGTGCCGCCGACTGTCCTGCGGGATGCGCAGGCGCTGGCCGCGCTGGTGCAGCGCGAGCGCATCACCTCGCTCATCCTCGTGGCCGGGGTGCTGCGCGCCTACGCGCCGGTGCTGGCCGGGCGGCTCTCCACCTTGCGCACACTGGTGACCGGGGGCGACGTGGCGGATGCCCAGGCCCTCGCCACGCTGCTGGGCGAGGGCGGACCCACCCAGGTGCTGCAGACCTACGGGCCCACGGAAACCACGCAGTTCGTCACCACGCTGGCATTGCGCGAGGCCCCCGCACCGGGCACACGGATCCCCATCGGCCGGCCCATGGCCAACACGCGAGTGGTCCTGCTGGATGCGCACGGACAGCCGGTGCCGCTCGGCGCGACGGGGGAAATCCACATCGGCGGCGCCGGCGTGGCGCATGGCTACCTGAACCGCCCGGACCTCACCGCCGAGCGCTTCGTGCCAGACCCGTACGCCACCGAGCCGGGTGCCCGCATGTACAGGACCGGCGACCTGGGGCGCTGGCTGATCGACAGCAACGGCGACGGCACCGTCGAATTCCTCGGCCGCAATGACCAGCAGGTCAAGATCCGCGGGTTCCGCATCGAGCCGGGGGAGATCGAGGCGCGGCTGCGCGAGCACCGGCAGGTGCGCGAGGCCGTGGTGCTGGCGCGCGAGGATGCCCCGGGAGACAAGCGGCTGGTGGCCTACGTCGTCGCCAACGAAACGCTGGCGCCCGATGCGCTGCGCGAACACCTGGACGCGCTGCTGCCCGAGTACATGGTGCCCGCGGCCTACGTGCAACTCGACGCCCTGCCCCTCACACCCAATGGCAAGCTCGACCTGCGCGCGCTGCCCGCGCCCGATGCCACCGCATTCGGCACGCGAGCCTACGAAGCGCCGCAAGGTGAAGTGGAGTGCACCCTCGCCGCGATCTGGAGCGAGCTGCTAGGCGTCGAGCGCATCGGCCGCCACGACAGCTTCTTCGCCCTGGGCGGCCACTCGCTGCTGGCAGTGCGCCTGATCGAGCGCATGCACCGCCACGGCTGGCAGCTGCAAGTGCGTTCGCTGTTCAGCTCGCCCACCCTGGCCAGCCTGGCGGCGACTGTCCGCTCGGCCTCGGCCGTGCCTGTGCCGCCCAACCTCATCGGACCGGACTGCACGCGCATCACGCCCGAGCTGCTGCCGCTCGTCGATCTCACCCAGGGAGAAATCGACACGGTGGTGTCTTCGGTGTCCGGCAGCGCAGGCAACGTGCAGGACATTTACCCACTCACGCCGCTGCAGGAGGGCATGCTTTTTCACCACCTGCTGGCCACCGAGGGGGATACCTACCTCACGCGCATGCTGCTGGCCTTCGACCACCGCGAGGGGCTCGACCGCTTCATGGGTGCGCTGCAATCGGTGATCGACCGTCACGATGTCCTGCGCACGAGTGCCGCCTGGCACGGGCTGTCGCAGCCGGTGCAGGTGGTATGGCGCCGCGCACCCGTGCCGGTGGAAGAACTCGCGCTGGACGGCGACGACCGGGCCGAGCAGTTGCTGGCGCATTGCGACCCGCGGCGTGTGCGCATCGATCTGCGCCAGGCGCCATGGCTGCGCCTGCACACTGCGCACGACGCCCCGCAGGACCGCTGGCTGTTGTGCGTGCTGATGCACCACCTGGTGGGCGACCACACGACGCTGGAACTCATCATTGAAGAGGTGCAGGCGCATCTGGCCGGCCAGGCGCACCGCCTGCCGCCGCCGCTGCCCTTCCGCGACTTCGTGGCCCAGGCCCGCCTGGGCCTGACAGGCGAGCAGCACGAGGCGTTCTTCCGCGAGATGCTGGCCGACGTCGACGAGCCGACCGCCCCCTTCGGCCTGCTCGACGTGCAAGGTGACGGTTCCAACGTGCACGCAGCGCACCTGCCGCTGGACCCCTCCCTGGCGCGGCAACTGCGCGCGCACGCGCGCCGGCTGGGCGTGAGCACGGCCACCCTCTTCCACCTCGCCTGGGCGCTGGTGCTCGCGCGCACCACGGGCCGCAGCGACGTGGTCTTCGGCACGGTGCTGTTCGGCCGCATGCAAGGTGGCGCGGGGGCGCACCGCGTGCTGGGCATGTTCATGAACACGCTGCCCCTGCGCCTCACGATGGACACGACGGGCGTGGAAGCGGCCGTGCGCGCCACCCATGCGCGGCTGGCGCAGCTGCTGCACCACGAGCACGCGCCGCTCGCGCTGGCCCAGCGCTGCAGCGGCGTTCCCACCCCGGCACCGCTGTTCACCTCTTTGTTGAACTACCGCCACGAGGGCGGCAGCGGCGTGCTCGAGCACGACGAGGCCCAGTCCGAGCAGGCCTGGCAAGGCATGCACGCGTTGCATGCGCAAGACCGCACCAACTACCCGCTGGCTCTGTCAGTCAACGACGCGGGCGAGGATTTCTCGCTGGACGTGCAGGTCGACCAGCTCATCGATGCCGAGCGCGTGGGTCGCTTCACTCTGCAGGCCCTGCAGCAGCTGACTGACGCGCTGGAGCATGATGCGACCACGCCCGTGTGCAGGCTCGACGTCCTGCCTTCGCTTGAACGCGACCAGCTGCTGCAAGGCTGGAACGCCACCGCCGTGCCCTTCGCCTCGGATCGCTGCATCCATGAGTTGTTCGAGGAGCATGCTGCTCGCGCGCCGAAGGCGACGGCCCTGGTGTTCGAAGACACGACGCTCACCTACGCCGAGCTCAACGCACAGACCAACCAGCTGGCCCACCACCTGATCGCGCTGGGGGTGAGTCCCGACACCCGCGTCGCCATCGCCTTGCCACGCGGCATCGACATGGTGGTGGCCGTGCTGGCCACGCTCAAGGCCGGCGGCGCCTATGTCCCGCTGGATCCGTCCTACCCCGCCGAGCGCCTGGCCCACATGCTCGAAGACAGCACCCCGCTGGCGCTGATCGCACACAGCCGGCTCGGCCCGCTGGCGAGCACGTCCGGGTTGCCGATCGTCGCGCTCGACGATCCGCAGCGGCCCTGGCAGCAGCAGCCTGCGGTTGCTTTCGGCCCGCGTGCCGCCGGTTTGACGTCGCGCCATGTGGCCTATGTGCTCTACACCTCAGGCTCCACCGGCCGGCCCAAAGGCGTCATGGTCGAGCATGCGAGCCTGTGCAACCAGGTGCTCGCCTTGCAGGCCCGTTACGGCCTGGACCCGCGCGACCGAATCCTCCAGTTCGCGCCGTTCACGTTCGACATGTCGGTGGAAGAGACCTTCGGCGCCCTGTGCTCGGGCGCTGCGTTGGTGCTGCGCACCGATGCCTGGGTAGCCGACTCGCGTACGTTCTGGGCGCTTTGCGAGCGCCACGCCGTGTCCGTGGTCAACCTCCCCGTGGCCTTCTGGCAGCTCCTGGCACGCGACCACGACGCACGCATTGCCCCGTGCGTGCGCCAGATCATGATCGGCGGCGAAGCGGTGAGCGACGAGGCCATCGCGCGGTGGCACCAGCACGACGGGTGGCGTCCGGCCCTGTTCAATGCCTACGGGCCCACGGAGGCCACCGTCAACGCCACCGTGCATCGCATCGAGCCGGGCGCCGGCCGAGCCGGCTGCATCGGCCAGCCACTGGCCAATACCTCCGTCTACATCCTCGATGGCGTCGGCCAGCCGGTGCCCATCGGCGTGGCAGGCGAGATCCATATCGGCGGTGCCGGCGTGGCACGCGGCTACTTCAATCGCCCGGATCTCACGGGCGAGCGCTTCGTGCCCGACCCGTTCGCAACCGAGCCGGGCGCGCGGATGTACCGAACGGGCGACCTCGGCCGCTGGATCGCGGACGGAACGTTGGAGTTCCTTGGCCGCAACGATCACCAGGTCAAGATCCGAGGGTTCCGCATCGAGCTGGGCGAGATCGAAACCCGATTGCTGCAGCACCCGGGGGTGCGCGAAGCGGTGGTGCTCGCGCGCGAGGACGCGCCTGGCGAAAAGCGGCTGGTCGCCTACGTCGTCGCCGGCGAGACGCTGGCGCCCGAGGCACTGCGCGAGCACTTGGCCGCGCTGCTTCCCGACTACATGCGGCCCGCGGCCTACGTGCAGCTCGACACCCTGCCGCTTACGCCCAACGGCAAGCTCGACCGCCGCGCGCTGCCCGCGCCAGGGGATGACTCGTATGGGACGCGCGCCTACGAGGCGCCGCAAGGCGAGCTGGAGACCGCGCTCGCCGCGATCTGGAGCGATCTGCTGGGCGTCGAGCGCATCGGCCGCCACGACCATTTCTTCGCCCTGGGCGGCCACTCGCTGCTCGCCGTGCGCCTGATCGAGCGCATGCGCGGCCAGGGCTGGCAGCTGGAGGTGCGGGCGCTGTTCACCTCGCCCACGCTGGCCGGCCTCGCCGCCACCGCGCAGGCGGCCTCCGCCGTGCAGGTGCCGCCCAATCTCATCGGTCCCGGCTGCTCGCGCATCACCCCCGAGCTGCTGCCGCTGGTGCAGCTGCAACAGCACGACATCGACTCCATCGTGGCGGCCGTGCCCGGCGGCGCGGCCAACGTTCAGGACATTTACCCTCTCGCCCCGCTGCAGGAAGGCATCCTGTTCCATCATCTGATGACCTCGCGGGGGGATGCCTACCTCACGCCCTTGCTGCTGGCCTTCGACAACCGCGAGCGGATGGACCGCTTCCTCGGTGCGCTTCAGTCGGTCATCGACCGCCATGACATCCTGCGTACGGCCTTCGCCTGGGAGGGGCTGCCCGAGCCTGTGCAGGTGGTGTGGCGCCACGCGCCGCTGCCGCTGGAAGAACTCGTGCTGTCCGGCCCGGACGTGGCCGCGCAGCTGATGGCACGCCTGGATTCCCGCCATGCGCGCATCGACCCGCGCCAGGCCCCGCTACTGCACGCTCACGTCGCGCAGGATGCCGGGCACGAGCGCTGGCTGCTGTGCCTGCGTCATCACCACCTGGTGATGGACCACACGACGCTCGAGCTGCTGGTCGAGGAGGTGCGGGCGCATCTGGTCGGCCAGTCGCACCGCCTCCCCCCGCCGCTGCCGTTCCGCGATTTCGTGGCCCAGGGGCGCCTGGGCATGACACGCGAGCAGCACGAGGCGTTCTTCCGCGAGATGCTGGCCGATATCGACGAGCCCACGACGCCCTTCGGCCTGCTCGACGTGCAAGGCGACGGCTCCAGCGTGCACGAGGCGCACCTGCCGTTGGACGCTTCATTGGCGCGGCAGCTGCGTGCCCACGCCCGCCGCCTGGGCGTGAGCACGGCCAGTCTCTTCCACTTTGCCTGGGGACTCGTGCTGGCTCGCACCAGCGGTCGTACCGACGTGGTCTTCGGCACGGTGCTGTTCGGCCGCATGCAAGGTGGCGCGGGCGCGCACCGCGTGCTGGGCATGTTCATGAACACCCTGCCGCTGCGCCTCGCACTCGACACGAGGGGCGTGGCAGCCGCAGTGCGCGCCACCCACGCGCGGCTCGCTCAGCTGCTGCACCACGAGCACGCGCCGCTCGCGCTGGCACAGCGCTGCAGCGGCGTGAGCGCCCCGACACCGCTGTTCACCTCGCTGCTGAACTACCGCCATGAGGGCGGCAGCAGCGTGCTCCATCATGATCAGGCCCAGTCCGATCAGGCCTGGCGAGGCATGGACACGCTGCACGGTCAGGAGCGCACCAATTACCCGCTGGTCATGTCGGTCAACGACGCGGGCGAGGACTACTCGCTGGACGTGCAGGTCGACCGGCGCATCGATGCCGAGCGCGTGGGCGGCTTCATGCTGCAAGCCCTGCAGCAGTTGGCCCACTTGCTGGAGCACGCCGCGACCACGCCCGTGTGCACGCTCGATGTACTGCCCCCTGCCGAACGCCACCAGCTGCTGCACGCGTGGAACGCCACCGCTGCGACCTTCCCCTCGGATCGCTGCATCCATGAGCTGTTCGAGGAACAGGTCGCTCGCACACCCGAAGCAACGGCCGCGGTGTTCGAACACACCGCGCTCAGTTACGCCGAGCTCAACGCGCAGGCCAACCGGCTGGCTCACCACCTGATCGCACTCGGCGTGGGGCCGGACACCCGCGTAGCCATCGCCTTGCCGCGCAGCATCGACATGGCAATCGCGCTGCTGGCTACGCTCAAGGCCGGCGGCGCCTACGTGCCGCTGGATCCGGACTATCCGCCCGAGCGACTGGCCTACATGCTGGCCGACAGCGCCCCGCACGCGCTGCTCACCCACACCCACGTGCGTGCAGCCCTCGGGGCGTTGCCGGCTTGCGTGTCGGTGGTGGCGCTCGACGCCCCCGCCTGGCGCGACCTGCCCGACGCCAACCCCCAAGGCGCAGCCCGGGGCCTGACCCCGGCTCACCTGGCCTACGTGATCTACACCTCCGGCTCGACGGGGCAACCCAAGGGCGCCATGAATCAGCATGGTGCCGTGGTCAACCGGCTGCAGTGGATGCAGCAGGCCTATGGGCTGGGCGCCGAGGACGCGGTGCTTCAGAAGACGCCGGCCAGCTTCGACGTGTCGGTGTGGGAGTTCTTCTGGCCCTGGCTCGTGGGCGCGCGACTGGTGCTGGCTCGCCCGCACGGTCAACGCGATCCCGATTACCTGCTCGAGCTCATCGAACGCGAGCACATCACGACGCTGCATTTCGTGCCGTCGATGCTGTCGGCGTTCCTGGCCCGCGTGCCGGCGGGATGCGCCGCGTCTTTGCGGCGCATCGTGTGCAGCGGCGAAGCGTTGCCGCAGCAGTTGGTGGAGGCGGTGCATCGGCAACTGCCGCAGGCCCGGCTGTTCAACCTGTACGGCCCCACCGAGGCGGCGGTGGACGTCACCGCCTGCGAACCCTCACCTGGCGAGCCGGTGAGCATCGGCCGGCCGATCCACAACACGCGCATCTACGTCCTCGACCGCCACGGCACACCCACGCCGATCGGGGTGCCCGGGGACATCCACATCGGCGGTGTGCAGGTCGGCCGCGGCTATCTGAACCGGCCACAGCTGACGGCCGAGCGATTCCTCCCAGACCCATACGCCGCCGAACCCGGTGCACGCATGTACCGCACCGGCGACCTGGGGCGCTGGCTGATCGACAGCAACGGCGACGGCACGATCGAGTTCCTCGGCCGCAACGACCACCAGGTCAAGATCCGCGGGTTCCGCATCGAGCTGGGCGAGATCGAGGCCCGGCTGCGCGAGTACCCGCAGGTGCGCGAAGCCGTGGTGCTCGCGGGCGAGGACGCCCCTGGCGAGCGCCGGCTGGTCGCCTACGTCATCGCCGGCGAAGCGCTGGTGCCTGAGGCACTGCGCGAGCACCTGGGCGCGCTGCTGCCCGAGTACATGGTGCCCGCGGCCTACGTGCAGCTCGACGCCTGGCCGCTCACCCCCAACGGCAAGCTCGACCGCCGCGCGCTCCCCGCGCCCGAAGGCGCCGCATTCGGCACGCAGGCCTACGAAGCGCCGCAAGGCGAACTGGAGGGCACGCTCGCCGCGATCTGGAGCGAGCTGCTGGGCATCGATCGCGTCGGCCGCCACGACAGCTTCTTCGCCCTGGGCGGCCACTCGCTGCTGGCCGTGCAGGCGGCCTCGCGCATCCGCGCCCGCCTGGGCTGCGAAGTGCCGCTAGCCGACCTGTTCGCCCATCCCACGCTGGCCGGCTACGCCACCCGCGTGGCGGCAGCCTCGGCCAGCACCTTGCCGGCGATCGTGTCCACCTCGCGCGACGAGGCGCTGCCGCTGTCGTTCGCGCAGCAGCGGCTGTGGTTCCTGGCGCGGCTGGATGCGCGCGCAAGTGCGGCCTACCTGATTCCCGCCGGGGTGCGCCTGCTTGGCACGCTGGACGTGCCGGCGCTGCACGCGGCGCTGCAGCGCGTGGTCGCGCGCCACGAGGCGCTGCGCACCCGCTTCATCGCGGTCGACGACACGCCGGTGCAGGCCATCGAACCGGCCGACGCGAACTTTGCCCTGCTCCAGGCCACTCTGTCGGGCGAGCCCGAGACCGCGCTCGAGCGCGTGGCCGCTGAAGAGGCCAGTGCGCCGTTCGACCTCGAACACGGGCCGCTCATCCGCGCGCGCCTCTTGCACTTGGGCCAGCACGACCACGTGCTGCTGGTCACCATGCACCACATCGTGTCAGACGGTTGGTCCATGGGCGTGCTCATCCGCGAGGTGAGTGCCCTGTACACCGCCTATGTGCAAGGACAGCCCGATCCGCTGCCTGCCCTGCCCATCCAGTACGCCGACTACGCCGTGTGGCAGCGCCGCTGGATCTCCGGCGAGGTGCTGCAGCGCCAGCTCGATTACTGGCGCCAGCATCTCTCGGGTGCGCCGGCCCTGCTGGAGTTGCCCACCGACCGGCCTCGTCCGCCGGTGCAGGACTACGCCGGATCGCGTGTGAACTTCGAGCTGGACGAGGAACTCACCGCCGCGCTGAAGGCCCTCGGCCACCGTCACGGCACCACGCTTTTCATGACGCTGCTGGCCGCCTGGGCCGCGCTGCTGTCGCGCCTGTCGGGCCAGGACGACTTGGTGATTGGCACCCCGGTGGCGAACCGCACCCGCGCCGAGGTCGAGCCCCTCATCGGCTTCTTCGTGAACACGCAGGCCCTGCGCGTGGATGTGTCGGGCTCGCCCACCGTCGCGCAACTGCTCGCCCAGGTGCGCGCCACCGCGCTGGCCGCGCAGAACCACCAGGACCTGCCCTTTGAGCAGGTGGTCGAGGCGCTCAACCCTCCGCGCAGCCTGGCTCACAGCCCCGTGTTCCAGGTCATGTTCACCTGGCAGAACGCACCCGAGGGCAACCTGGAGCTGCCGGGGTTGGAGCTTGCGCCGGTGCCCGCGGCATTGGTCTCCACGCAGTTCGACCTCGACGTGTCGATGCACGAGGCCGGCTCGTGCATCGCGGGTACCGTCAGTTTCGCCACCGCCTTGTTCGAAGCGTCCACCATCGAACGCCACCTCGTGCACTGGCAGACGTTGCTGCGGGCCATGGTCGCCGACGACGGCGCACTCATGCCTCGGCTGCCGTTGCTCTCAGCGCCCGAGCGTCACCAGGTCGTGCACGGCTTCAACACCACCGAAGCGGTCTTCCCGGCCGAGCGATGCATCCACGAACTCTTCGAGGCCCAGGCCGCGCGCACGCCCGACGCTCCCGCGCTGGCGTTCGAGGACACCACGCTGACCTACGCCGAGCTCGACGCCCAGGCCAACCGCCTGGCACACCATCTCGTTACGCTGGGCGTCTGCCCCGACAGCCGCGTGGCCGTCTCGCTTCCGCGCGGCCCGGCCATGGTCACAGCGCTGCTGGCCACCTTGAAGGCCGGCGGCGCCTACGTGCCGCTGGACCCCGACTACCCGGCCGAGCGCCTGCGCTTCATGCTCGAAGACAGCGCGCCTCGCGTGCTGCTCACCAATACCAGCTGCGCCGGACGGCTGCCCGCACAAGCCCACGTGCACGCGGTGTGGCTCGACGAGCCCGAGCCGACCTGGGCCGATCTGCCGGCCGAGCCCCTGCCACCGCGACACCGGGGACTGACGCCTCAGCACCTGGCCTACGTGATCTACACCTCAGGATCGACCGGGGCGCCGAAGGGCGTGATGGTCGGGCACGGCTCGCTGGTCAACTACACGCTGGGCGCCGCGGCGCTGTTCGGCCTGAGCAGCGCCGACCGCGTGCTGCAGCAGAACTCGATCAACTTCGACCTGTCGCTGGAGGAGATCCTGCCGGCGCTCACCACCGGTGCCTGCCTGCAGCTGAGCCGCCAGCCCATGCTGGCGGGCGGACCGCCGTGCGCCGCCAGCGTCGTGCACCTGACCGCCGCGCATTGGCACGCGCTGGTGAGCGATTGGCATCGCGCGCCTCAGCAGGCCCGCGTGCAGTTGCACGGCGTGCGGCTGATGAACGTGACGGGCGACGCGCTGTCGCCGCAGTTGCTTGCGCATTGGACGGCGCTCGATGTGCCCACGCGCCTGGTCAACACCTACGGCCCCACCGAGACCACCGTGTCGTGCACGGCCGCGCTCCTGTGCGCGCAGGCTCACGGTCACGCCGAACGGGTCACCATCGGCCGCCCGCTGCCCAACACCCGCATGGTCGTGCTGGACGCCCAAGGGCAGCCCGCGCCCATCGGCGTGGCCGGCGAGCTGTGTGTGGGCGGCGTGCAGGTGGGCCGCGGCTACCTCGCACGCCCGGACACCACCGCCGAGCGCTTCGTGCCCGATCCGTTCTCTACCGAACCCGGTGCTCGCATGTACCGCACCGGCGACCTCGCCCGCTGGCTCGCCGACGGCACGCTGGAGTTCCTCGGCCGCCGTGACCACCAGGTCAAGGTCCGCGGGTTCCGCATCGAGCTGGGCGAGGTGGAGGCCGCGCTGCTGTCTTACGACGGCGTGCGCGAGGCGGTGGCCCTGGCGCGCGAGGACGCCCCCGGCGACAAGCGCCTGGTGGCCTACTACACCACCACCTCCGCGCACGTGGAGTCCGCCCCGCTGCGAGCTCATCTGGCCGGGCGGCTGCCCGAGTACATGCTGCCCAGCGCCTTCGTGCACCTGGGGGCCCTGCCGCTCACGCCCAACGGCAAGCTCGATCGTCGCGCGCTGCCTGCGCCGGAACGGGCCGCATTCGGCTCGCAAGCCTACGAGGCGCCGCAAGGCGAGCTGGAGGGCACGCTCGCCGCAATCTGGAGCGAGCTGCTAGGCGTGCAACACATCGGCCGCCACGACAGCTTCTTCGCCCTGGGCGGCCACTCGCTGCTGGCCGTGCAGGCGGCCTCGCGCATCCGCGCCCGCCTGGGCTGCGAAGTGCCGCTAGCCGACCTGTTCGCCCATCCCACGCTGGCCGGCTACGCCACCCGCGTGGCGGCAGCCTCGGCCAGCACTTTGCCAGCGATCGTGCCCGCCTCGCGCGGCGAACCGCTGCCGCTGTCGTTCGCACAGCAGCGGCTATGGTTCCTGACGCGGCTGGACGCGCGCACGAGTGGGGCCTACCTGGTTCCCGCCGGGGTGCGCCTGCTCGGCGCGCTGGACGTGCCGGCGCTGCACGCGGCGCTGAAGGGCGTGGTCGCGCGCCACGAGGCGCTGCGCACCCGCATCGTCGCGGTCGACGGCACGCCGGTGCAGGTCATCGAACCGTCCGAGACGGACTTCGCGCTGCAACAGCTCGATCTATCGGACCAACCAGAAGGCGCGCTCGAGCGCTTGGCCGTCGAAGAGGCCAGCGCGCCGTTCGACCTCGAACACGGGCCGCTCATCCGCGCGCGCCTCTTGCGCTTGGGCCAGCACGACCACGTGCTGCTGGTCACCATGCACCACATCGTGTCCGACGGCTGGTCCATGGGCGTGCTCATCCACGAGGTGAGTGCCCTGTACACCGCGTTCGTGCAAGGGCAGCCCGACCCGCTGCCTGCCCTGCCCATCCAGTACGCCGACTACGCCGTGTGGCAGCGCCGCTGGATCTCCGGCGAGGTGCTGCAGCGCCAGCTCGATTACTGGCGCAAGCATCTCTCGGGCGCCCCGGCTCTGCTGGAGCTGCCAACCGACCGGCCACGCCCCGCGGTGCAGGACTACGCCGGGGCGAACCTCGGCTTCGAGCTGGACGCTGAGCTCACCGCCGGCCTCAAGGCGCTCAGCCATCGTCACGGCACCACGATGTTCATGACGCTGCTGGCCGCCTGGGCCGCGCTGCTGTCGCGCCTGTCAGGTCAGGACAACGTCGTGATCGGCACCCCGGTGGCCAACCGCACGCACGCCGAGGTCGAGCCGCTCATCGGCTTCTTTGTGAACACGCAGGCGCTGCGCGTGGACTTGTCGGGCTCGCCCACCGTCGCTCAACTGCTCGCCCAGGTGCGCGCCACCGCGCTTGCCGCACAGGACCACCAGGACATTCCTTTCGAGCAGGTGGTGGATGCGCTCAACCCGCAGCGCAGCCTGGCGTACGCCCCGCTGTGCCAGGCGGTGTTCGTGATGCAGAACGCCCCCTCGGGCGATCTGCAGCTTCCGGGCCTGACCCTCCAGCCCGTGGCCACGACCACCTCCTCGGCAGTGACCGATTTGTGGTGGTCGGTCTCGGAGGCAGATGAACGGCTGCTGTGCATGGTGGTCTACGCGGACGCGCTCTTCGACGCCTCCACCATCGAGCGCTGGAGCCAGCTGTGGCGCACGCTGCTGCGCGCCATGGTGATGGACGATGCGCACGGCATCACCCGGCTGCCGTTGCTCCAGCCAACCGAGCGCGATCAGCTGGTGCATGGCTGGAACGCCACCGAGGCCGACCTCCCGGCCGAGCGGTGCATCCACGAGCTGTTCGAGGCTCAGGTCGCACGCACCCCCGACGCCCCTGCAGTGGTGTTCGCGGACATCACGCTGAGCTACGCCGAACTGGATGCTCGCGCGAACCGGCTGGCCCACCATCTAATGGGGCTCGGGGTCCGGCCCGACTCGACCGTCGCCCTCGCGCTGCGGCGCGGCCCCGCACTGGTCGTTGCCATGCTGGCCACGCTGAAGGCCGGCGGCGCCTACGTGCCGCTGGACCCGGACTATCCGGCCGAACGGTTGGCCTTCATGCTCGATGACAGCCGCCCGCGCGTGGTCCTGACCGAGTCGGCCGTGCAGGCGCAGTTGCCGGCCAGCCGCGCGCTGCTCACGGCCACCGTGCTGGAGCTCGATGATCCGAGCGTCTGGCAGCACCGGCCGGACAACCGTCTCCATCCGGCGGCCCTCGGCCTGCGCCCCTCGCACCTGGCGTACGTGATCTACACCTCGGGCTCCACCGGAACACCCAAGGGCGTGATGGTCCCGCACGCGGGGCTGTGCAATCTGGCGCTGGCACAGATCTCCGGCTTTGGGGTAACGCCCGACAGCCGCGTGCTGCAGTTCGCCTCGTCGAGCTTCGATGCCTGCATCTCCGAGGTGCTGATGGCACTGTGCAGCGGCGCCGCGCTGCATGTGCCCGCGCCCGGGGTGCTGGCGGGACAGGCTCTACTCGATGTGCTGCAGGGGCAGCACATCACCCATGCCACGCTGCCGCCCGCAGTGCTGGCCGCGCTGCCGCAGCAGGACACAACCTTGCCCGCGCTCCAGACCTTGGTGATGGCCGGCGAGGCCGCGACACACGCTCTGGTACAGCGCTGGGCCGAAGGGCGGCGTCTCATCAATGCCTACGGCCCCACCGAAGCCACGGTGTGCGCGAGCATGCAGCCGTGCGACCCCGGGCACTCTGGCCAGCCGCCCATCGGGCGGCCCATCGCCAACACGCGCATCTACATCCTCGATGCGCACGGCATGCCGGCGCCCGTCGGCGTGGCCGGCGAGATCCACATCGGCGGCGTGGGCGTGGCGCGTGGCTACCTCCACCGCCCTCAGCTGACCGCCGAGTGCTTCGTGCCGGACCCGTTCGCCACACAGCCGGGCGCGCGCATGTACAAGACCGGCGACCTCGCGCGCTGGCGCATCGACCACCACGGCGAAGGCACGATCGAGTTCCTCGGGCGCAACGACTACCAGGTCAAAGTCCGGGGCTTCCGCATCGAGCCCGACGAGATAGGGGCCCGGTTGCTGCAGCACCCAGGCGTGCGAGAAGCCGTGGTGCTCGCGCGCGAAGACTCACCCGGCGACAAGCGACTGGTGGCCTACGTCGTGGGCGATGCCGCGCTGCAGCCCGAGGCACTGCGCATCCATCTGGCCGCGCACCTGCCCGAGTACATGGTGCCCGCGGCCTACGTGCAGCTCGATGCCTTGCCGCTCACGCCCAACGGCAAACTGGACCGTCTTGCGTTGCCCGCCCCAGCCGGCGACGCCTACGGCCGCCGCGCCTACGAGGCGCCGCAAGGCGAGCTGGAAGCCACGCTGGCGGCGATCTGGGCCGAGCTGCTCGGCGTCGATCGCGTCGGCCGCCATGACCACTTCTTCGAGCTCGGTGGCCACTCGCTGCTGGCGGTGCAGCTGGCCTCGCGCATCCGTGCGCGGCTGGGCTGCGAGGTGCCGTTGGCGAATCTGTTCGCTGAACCCACGCTGGCCGGCTTCGCGCTGGGCGCGGCCGCGGCCACGGCCAGCACCTTGCCGGCCATCGTGCCGGTGTCGCGCGGCGAGCCGCTGCCCTTGTCGTTCGCTCAGCAGCGACTTTGGTTCCTCGCGCGGCTGGACGAGCGCGCCAACGCCGCCTACCTGATTCCCGGGGGGGTGCGCTTGCTCGGCGCACTCGATGTGGCGGCGCTGCGCGCGTCGCTCGACCGCATCGTCGCGCGCCATGAGGCGCTGCGCACGCGGTTCGCCATGCTCGATGGCGCCGCCGTGCAGGTGATCGCCGAACCCGATGCGGGCTTTGCACTCGAGGTGGTGGATCTGTCCTGCCACCCGCAGCCGGAATCCGAACTGGAACGCCTTGCCGAAGTAGAGGCTACGGCGCCATTCGACCTCGAACAGGGTCCGCTGATCCGCGGCCGGCTCGTTCGCCTGGCCGAGCACGACCACGCGCTGCTGGTCACCATGCACCACATCGTCTCCGATGGGTGGTCCATGGGCGTGCTCATCAACGAGTTCACTGCCCTGTACACCGCGTTCGTGCAAGGGCAACCCGACCCGCTGCCTGCCCTGCCCATCCAGTACGCCGACTACGCCGCATGGCAGCGCCGCTGGATCACCGGCGACGTGCTGCAGCGCCAGCTTGACTTCTGGCGCGATCACCTCTCAGGCGCCCCGGCCCTGCTGGAGCTGCCCACCGACCGACCGCGCCCCGCCGTGCAAGACTACGCCGGATCGGGTGTGACCTTCGAGCTGGACGAAGAACTCACGGTGGCGCTGAAGGCCCTCAGCCACCGTCACGGCACTACGCTGTTCATGACGCTGCTGGCCGCCTGGTCAGCGCTGCTGTCGCGGCTGTCGGGCCAGGACCACGTGGTGATCGGCACCCCGGTAGCGAACCGCACCCGCACAGAGGTCGAGCCGCTCATCGGCTTCTTTGTGAACACGCAGGCCCTGCGGGTTGACTTGTCGGGCTCGCCCACCGTCGCTCAGCTGCTCGCCCAGGTGCGCGCCACCGCGCTGGCCGCGCAGAACCACCAGGACGTGCCCTTCGAGCAGGTCGTCGAGGCGCTCAACCCGCCTCGCAGCCTCACCCACGCCCCGGTGTTCCAGGTCATGTTCGCCTGGCAGAACGCGCCCGAAGGCTCTCTGGACCTGCCGGGGCTGCAGCTGCGTCCGGCCGGCGCCGCCTCGAACACCATCAAGTTCGACCTCGAGCTGTCCATGCACGAGGCCGGCGGTCGCATCGCCGGCCAGCTCAGCTATGCCTGCGCGCTGTTCGAACACACCTCCATCGAGCGCCACCTCGGCCACTGGCAGACGCTGCTGCGCGCGATGGCAGCCGACGAAACGGCCGTGGTGCCGCGTCTGCCGCTGCTGAGCGACGCGGAGCGTCACCAGCTGCTGCACGCCTGGAACGCCACGGAGGCGGCTTTCCCCGCCGACCGCTGCATACACGAGCTGTTCGAGGAACAGGCAGCCCGCACCCCGGACGTCATCGCCGTGGTGCACGAGCACACCGCGCTCAGCTATGCGGAACTCAATGCGCAAGCAAATCGCCTGGCGCATCGCTTGATCGACCTGGGCGTACGCCCCGGCGACTGCGTTGCACTCGCGCTGCCACGCTCGGCCGACCTCGTGGCGGCGGAGTTGGCCGCACTCAAGTGCGGCGCGGCCTACGTGCCCCTCGATCTCGACCACCCGCCCGAACGGTTGCGCCTCATGCTCGCCGACTGCCGGGCAAGCGTGCTGGTGTATCGCCATGACCTGGGATGGAACGTACCCGCGTTGCCGCAGCTGAAGCTCGATGCCCTTGGCGGGGATGACAGCCCCGCCAATCCGGGCCTGGCGCTGCATGCCGAAAACGCCGCCTACGTGATGTACACCTCCGGCTCCACCGGCATGCCCAAGGGCGTGGTGGTGCCACACCGCGCAGTGCTCAACCTCGTGCTGGCCAACGAAGCGGCTTTGGACTCCGACGCGCGCTTCGCCTTCGCCTCGAACCCCGCGTTCGACTCGTCCACGCTGGAACTGTGGGGCGCGCTGCTGCACGGCGCGGCAGTCGTGGTCGTGCCACAGCCGGTGCTGCTCGATCCGCAAGCGCTCGCCGGGCTGCTGCGCCGTGAGCGCGTCACCGCACTCATCCTCGTGGCCGGGGTGCTGCGCGCGTATGCGCCGGTGCTGGCACGTCGGCTGTCGACGCTGCGCACGCTCATCACCGGCGGTGACGTGGCCGACGCGCAGGCCCTCGCCGTGCTGCTCGGCGAGGGCGGCCCGCAGCAGGTGCTACAGACCTACGGACCCACCGAGACCACCCAGTTCGTCACCTCGCTGGCGCTGCGCGACCCACCCGCCCCAGGTACGCGCATCCCCATCGGACGGCCTATCGGCAACGCACGCATCTACATCCTCGACGCGCACGGCGCGCCGGTGCCCGTGGGCGTGGTGGGCGAGATCCACATCGGCGGCGCCGGCGTCGCACACGGCTACCTGAACCGTCCCGACCTCACGGCCGAGCGTTTCTTGCCCGACCCGCACGCCCCCCGGCCGGGCGCACGCAGGTACCGCACGGGCGACCTCGGGCGCTGGCGTGCCGACGGCAGCCTCGAGTTCGTCGGGCGCAATGACGCGCAGGTCAAGATTCGTGGCTTCCGCATCGAGCCCGGCGAGATCGAGGCACGGCTGCTCGATCACCCCGAGGTCAGCGCAGCCGTCGTGCTGGCTCGCGAGGACTCGCCCGGCGACAAGCGACTGGTCGCCTACGTCACCGGCAATGACTCGCTGCAACCCGAAGGCCTGCGCGCGCATCTGGCGGCGCGGCTGCCCGAGTACATGGTGCCGGCGGCCTACGTTCAACTCGATGCCCTGCCGCTCACGCCCAATGGCAAGCTCGACCGCCGCGCGCTCCCCGCGCCGGAGGGCGAGGCTTACGGCGGGCGTGCTCATGAAGCCCCGCAGGGCGAGCTGGAGTGCACGATCGCGGCCATCTGGCGCGAGCTGCTGGGCGTCGAACACATCGGGCGCCAAGATCATTTCTTCGAACTCGGCGGCCATTCGCTGCTGGCCGTGCAGCTGGCCTCGCGCATCCGCGTGCGGCTGGGCTGCGAGGTGCCGCTGGCCGAGCTGTTCGCTCAGCCCACGCTGGCGGGTTTCGCGCTGCGCGTCGCGGCGGCGACGGCCAGCGCCTTGCCGGCCATCGTGCCGACATCGCGCGACTCGCCGCTGCCTTTGTCGTTCGCGCAGCAGCGGCTGTGGTTCCTCGCGCGTCTCGATGAGCGCGCCAGCGCCGCCTACCTGATCCCCGGGGGCGTGCGCCTGCTCGGCGCACTCGACGTGGCCGCGCTGTGCGCGGCCCTGGACCGCATCGTCGCGCGCCACGAGGCGCTGCGCACGCGCTTCGCCATGCAGGGCGGCGCTGCCGTGCAGGTGATCTCCGGACCCGACGCGGGCTTCGCGTTGGAGGTGGTGGATCTGGCCGCCCATGCCGAGCCCGAGGCCGAGCTGGAACGCCTCGCCGGCGAAGAGGCCGCGGCGCCATTCGACCTCGAACGCGGCCCGCTGATCCGCGGCCGGCTGGTGCGTCTGGCCGAGCAGGACCATGCGCTGCTGGTCACCATGCACCACATCGTCTCCGACGGTTGGTCCATGGGGGTGCTGATCAACGAGCTTGCCGCCTTGTACGCGGCCTACGCCCAGGGGCGCGGCGACCCGTTGCCAGCCCTACCGGTGCAATACGCCGACTACGCCGTGTGGCAGCGCCGCTGGATCTCCGGCGACGTGCTGCGGCGCCAGCTCGACTTCTGGTGCACTCATCTCAGCGGCGCCCCGGCGCTGCTGGAGCTACCCACCGACAGGCCCCGTCCGCCGGTCCAGGACTACAACGGGGCGAGCCTCGGCTTAGAGCTGGACATCGAGCTGAGCGCCAGCCTCAAGGCGCTCAGCCGCCGTCACGGCACGACGCTGTTCATGACGCTGCTGGCCGCATGGGCCGCGCTCCTGTCGCGCCTGTCGGGACAGCAGGATGTGGTCATCGGCACCCCGATGGCCAACCGCACCCGCGCCGAGCTGGAGCCGCTGATCGGCTTCTTCGTCAACACGCTGGCCCTGCGCATCGACCTGTCGGGCCAGCCCTCGGTCGCGCAGCTGCTGGCCCAGGTGCGCGCCACCACGCTGGCCGCGCAGGACCACCAGGACCTGCCCTTCGAGCAGGTGGTCGAGGCACTCAACCCGCCGCGCAGCCTCGCCCACAGCCCCGTGTTCCAGGTCATGTTCGCTTGGCAGAACGCGCCCGAAGGCAGCTTGGAGCTGCCGGGTCTGGAGCTCCAGCCGGTGGGCGCGCCGTCCGGCTCCACGCAGTTCGACCTCGACATGTCGATGCACGAGGCCGGCCCGTGCATCGTCGGCACCATAAGTTACGCCACTGCCTTGTTCGAAGCCTCCACCATCGAGCGCCATCTCGCGCACTGGCAGACGCTGCTGCGCGCCATGGTGGCCGGTGACACCGCTCTCGTGCCTCGCCTACCACTGCTGTCCGAGGCCGAGCGTCACCAGATCGTGCACGGCTTCAACACCGCCGAGGCGGCCTTCACGGCCGAACGCTGCATCCACGAGCTGTTCGAGGACCGGGCCTCGCACTCGCCCGAGGCGGCTGCGCTGGTCTACGAAGACACCACGCTGAGCTACGCCGGGCTCGAAGCCCAGGCCAACCGCCTGGCGCACCATCTCGTCGCGTTGGGCGTGAGCCCCGGCCATTGCGTGGCCGTGTCGCTGCCGCGTGGCCCCGCCATGGTCGTGGCCCTGCTGGCCACATGGAAGGCCGGCGGTGCCTACGTGCCGCTGGACCCCGACTACCCGGCCGAGCGGCTGCGCTTCATGCTCGAAGACAGCGCGCCCCGAGTGCTGCTCACCGATGCCACCTGCGCCGAGCGGCTGCCCGCTCAAGCTGGCGTGCACGCGGTGTGGATCGACGATCCCGAGCCCGCGTGGTCCCACCTGCCGGCCGAGCCGCTGCCGCCACGGCATCTCGGGCTCTCGCCGCGGCACGTGGCCTACGTGATCTACACCTCCGGCTCGACCGGGGTGCCCAAGGGCGTGATGATCGAGCACCGCTCGCTGGTCAACTACACGCTGGGCGCGGCGGCGCTGTTCGGCCTGAGCGCGGCCGACCGCGTGCTCCAGCAGAACTCGATCAACTTCGACCTGTCGCTGGAGGAGATCCTGCCGGCGCTGGCATCCGGCGCGTGCCTGCAGCTCAGCCGCCTGCCGATGCTTGCAGGCGGCGCGCCGTGCACAGCCAGCGTCGTGCACCTGACCGCCGCGCATTGGCACGCGCTGGTGAGCGACTGGCATCTCGCTCCGCAGCAGGCACGAGCGCAGCTGCGCGCAGTGCGGCTCATCAACGTGACCGGCGACGCGCTGTCGCCGCAACTGCTCGCCCACTGGGCCACGCTCGGCCTGTCCACGCGCCTCGTCAACACCTACGGCCCCACCGAGACGACCGTGTCATGCACGGCCGCGCTCCTGCACGCAAATGCTCACGGCCGCGCCGAACGAGTCACCATAGGCCGCCCGCTACCCCACACCCGCATGCTTGTGCTCGACGCTTGCGGGGAGCCGGCGCCCATCGGCGTGGCCGGCGAGTTGTGCGTGGGCGGCGTTCAGGTGGGCCGCGGCTATCTCGCGCGCCCGGACAGCACCGCCGAGCGCTTCGTGCCTGATCCGTTCTCCGCCGAACCCGGTGCTCGCCTGTACCGCACGGGCGACCTCGCCCGCTGGCTGGCCGACGGCACGCTGGAGTTCCTAGGCCGCCGTGACTATCAGGTCAAGGTCCGAGGGTTCCGCATCGAGCTGGGCGAGGTGGAGACCGCGCTGCTGTCGTGCGAGGGCGTGCGCGAGGCGGTGGTGCTGGCGCGCGAGGACGCGCCCGGCGACAAGCGCCTCGTGGCTTACTACACCGCGACTTCGGCGCCCATGGAGCCTGCCCTGCTGCGGGCCCATGTGGCGCTGCGGCTGCCCGAGTACATGCTGCCCAGCGCCTTCGTGCACCTCGGCGCGCTGCCGCTCACGCCCAACGGCAAGCTCGACCGCCGTGCGCTTGCGGCCCCGGAGGCGGGTGCCTGCGCCAGCGGCATCTACGAGGCTCCGCAAGGCGCCGTCGAACACGCCGTGGCCGAGGCCTGGGCCGAGCTGCTGGGGCTGCCCCGCATAGGCCGCCAGGACGACTTCTTCGCGCTGGGCGGCCACTCGCTGCTCGCCGTGCAGCTGAGCTCGCGCCTGCGCACCCGGCTGGGCGTGGAGGTGCCGCTGGCCGAGCTCTTCGCCCATCCCACGCTGGCGGCGTTCGCCGCCCGGGTGGCCGGGGCCGAGCGCAGCGAGCTGCCGGGCATCGGACACGCAGAACGCAGCGAACCGCTGCCGCTGTCGTTCGCCCAGCAGCGGCTGTGGTTCCTCGCGCAGCTCGACGAGCAGGCCAGCCAGGCCTATCACATGGCCGGCGGCGTGCGGCTGCGTGGCGAGCTCGCCTTGGCGGCCTTGCAAGCCGCACTGGACCGCATCGTGGAGCGGCACGAGGTGTTGCGCACGTCCATCGTGTCGGTGCAAGGCACGCCCCGCCAGGTGATCCACCCGGCGTGCGGCTTCGCGCTCGTCCAGGCCGACGCGACGGGCGCGTCCGATCCCAACGCCACGCTCGAAGCACTGGCGCGCGCGGAGGCCACCGAAGCGTTCGACCTGGCGCGCGGGCCGCTGGTGCGCGGCCGGCTGGTGCGTCTTGCCGATGAGGACCACGTGCTGCTCCTCACGATGCACCACGTGGTGTCGGACGGCTGGTCGATCGGCCTGTTGATCAACGAGTTGAGCGTGCTGTACGCCGCGTTCCGTGCCGGCGAGGCCGACCCGCTGCCGCCGCTGGCAGTCCAATACGCCGACTACGCGGCCTGGCAACGGCAGTGGCTTGCGGGTGCGCGGCAGGAGGCGCAGCTCGACTTCTGGCGTCGCACGCTGGCCGGCGCCCCGGCGGTGCTGGATCTGCCCACCGACCGGCCCCGGCCGGCCGTGCAGGACTTCGCGGGAGAGACCGCATCGTTCGTACTGGATGCGGCATTGAGCGCCGAGCTCAAGGCCTTGGGTCAGCGTCATGGCACGACGGTGTTCATGACGCTGCTGGCCGCCTGGGCCGCGCTGCTTGCTCGGCTGTCGGGCCAGACCGATCTCGTCATCGGCACGCCGGTGGCGGGGCGCACGCGCACCGAGGTCGAGCCGCTGATCGGGTTCTTCGTCAACACGCTGGCGCTGCGCATCGATCTGTCCGGCACCCCCTCGGTGGCCGAGCTGCTCGCGCGGGTTCGTGCGAGCACCCTGGCCGCGCAGGCGCACCAGGATCTGCCCTTCGAGCAGGTGATCGAGGCGGTGCAGCCTGTGCGCAGCCTCGCCCACAACCCGCTGTGCCAGGTGATGTTCTCCTCGGACAACACGCCGGCGGGCAGCCTGGAGTTGCCCGGCGTGCAGCTGGAAACTCTCGGGTCTCCCGTGATGGCCGCGCACTACGACCTGGCGCTGGAGATGCAGGAGGCGGGCGAGCGCATCGGTGGGCAGCTGACCTATGCCACCAGCTTGTTCGACCGGGCGACGATCGAGCGCACCCTGGGGCACTACACGACGCTGCTGCGCGCACTGGTCGCGGACGAGGCGCGCCTCGTGGACGACTTGCCGGTGCTGGGCGCGGCCGAGCGCCGGCAGCTCCAGGCGTGGAACGCGACCGCGGCGCCCCACCCGGCCGAAGGCGCCCTGCATGAGCTGTTCGAGGCGCAGGCCCGGCGCACTCCCGAGGCCATGGCCCTCATGGACGAAGGCGCGGCACTCACCTACGCCGCACTCGATGCCCGGGCGAACCAGCTCGCAAACCGGCTGCGTGCCGCCGGTGTGGCGCCGGGGCAGTACGTCGTGACCGTCATGGCGCGCAGCGCCGCGCTCGTGATCGCACAGTTGGCGATCCTCAAGGCTGGCGCGGCGTACGTGCCCCTCGACCCCGACCTGCCCGCTCAGCGCCAGGCTCTGCTGGCCGCCGACTGCGCGGCGGCGGCCGTGCTGCATGCGCCGAGGGAGCGCCCCATATGGGTGGACACCGCGTGCCTGGAGGTCGACGCCCACGCCAACCCCGACCCCGAAGCAGCGGTACCGCCGCGCGTGCCTATGTCGGCCTCGGCCGCCGCGTACGTGATGTACACCTCGGGCTCGACCGGCATGCCGAAGGGCGTGGTCGTGCCGCACCGAGCGGTGGTCAACCTCGTGCTCGAACCAAGCTACGCGCGGTTCCAGGCGGACGACCGGTTCGCGTTCGCCTCGAATCCGGCCTTCGATTCCTCAACGCTGGAGGTATGGGGCGCGCTGCTGAACGGCGCGTGCATCGTGGTCGTGCCTCAGCCCACGCTGCTCGATCCGGCGCGCCTGGCCGCGTTCGTGCGCTCGCAGCGCATCACGGTGCTGATCCTCGTGGCCGGCGTGCTGCGCGCCTACGCGCCGGTGCTGGCGCGGCAGTTGCCGGGCGTGCGCACCCTGATCACCGGTGGCGACGTGGCCGACACGCAGTCCATCGGCACGCTGCTGCGCGAAGACGGGCCTCAGCATCTGCTGCAGACCTACGGGCCCACCGAGACGACGCAGTTCGTGACCACGCTGCTGCTGCTGCGCGACGTGCCCGCCGACGGCCGCCGCATTCCGATCGGGCGACCCATGCGCAACGCCCGGGTGTATGTGCTGGACGCCCGCGGGCAGCAGTTGCCGTTGGGCATGCCGGGCGAGCTGCACATCGGCGGCGTGGGCGTGGCGCACGGTTACGTGAACCGCGCGCAGCTCACCGCCGAGCGCTTCCTGCCTGATCCGTTCGCCGACGAACCGGGGGCGCGGATGTACCGCACGGGCGACCTCGGTCGCTGGCTGCCGGACGGCACGGTGGAGTTCCTCGGGCGCGCAGACTGGCAGATCAAGGTGCGGGGCTTCCGAATCGAGCCCGGCGAGATCGAAGCGGCGTTGCAGTCGCATCCGAGCGTCCGCGCGGCGGTCGTGCTCGCACGCGAGGATGCGCGGGGCGACAAGCGCCTGGCGGCGTACTGCACCGTGCGCGGCGATACGCTGGATGTGGCCGCATTGCGCTCGCACCTGCTGGAGCGCCTGCCCGAGTACATGGTGCCCGCGGCCTTCGTCGAGCTGCAAACAATGCCGCTTACGCCCAACGGCAAGCTCGACCGCCGCGCCCTGCCGGCCCCCGCGGACGACGCCTTCGGCTCTCGCAGCTACGAGCCGCCGCAAGGCGAGCTGGAGACCGCTCTCGCCGCGCTGTGGGGCGAGCTTCTGGGCATCGAACGCGTGGGCCGCCACGACGACTTCTTCGAACTCGGCGGCCACTCGCTGCTGGCGGTGCAGCTGATCTCGCGCATGCAGGACCGCTGGGGCGTCGCCGTGCCGATCGCGCAGCTGTTCGCGCAGTCCACGCTGGCACAGCTGGCCGGGCAAGTGCATGGCGGGGCGGACACCCGGCCCCAGTCCTACACGGCGGTGGATCGCAGCCGCTATTACGACGACGAAGACGAAGACGAGTAACCACGCGCCGCGCGAGACCGGCTGGACGGTCTCGCGCGGCGCTTTGCCCGACGAACAAACGCCAGAACACGCCCGTCAAGGAACACCCCCCACGCACGGTGCCCCGCTCGTTTGCCCAGCAGCGACGGTGGTTCCTGGCGCAACTCGATGCACGGGCCAGCGCTGCCTACCACATGCCGGGCGGCGTGCGCCTGCGCGGCGTGCTGGACCAGCGTGCACTGCAGGCCGCCCTCGACCGCATCGTCGAACGCCATGAGGTCCTGCGGACCTGCCTGGTGACGAAGAACGGCCAGCCGCGCCAGAAGATTCTCCAGACCGCGAGCTTCCCCCTGGTGCAGGCGGATCTCTCCGCGCGGCCCCAGCCCGAGGCCGAGGCCCGCCGCATCGCCCGGCACGAGGCAGCTCTTCCGTTCGATCTCAAGCGCGGCCCGATGATCCGCGGGCAGCTGCTGCGCCTGGCCGCCGAGGACCATGTGTTGCTGGTCACCATGCACCATGTCGTCTCCGACGGCTGGTCCATGGGCGTGTTCCTCAAGGAACTGAGCGCCCTCTATGCCGCCTTCCGTGCAGGCGCCCCCGACCCGCTGCCGCCGCTTGCGATTCAGTACGCCGACTACGCGATCGGGCAACGAGAGCGTCTCACCGGAGAACGGCTGCAGCGACAGACCGAGTTCTGGCGCACGACGCTCGCCGCCGCGCCGGTGCTGCTGGAACTGCCCACCGACCGGCCGCGCCCGCCGGCGCAGGACTACGCCGGCGCACGCCTGCCCTTCGAGCTGGATCGCGAGCTGAGCGAGCAGGTCGCTGCGTGGAGCCGGCGTCACCGGTGCACGCTGTTCATGACGCTGCTGGCAGCCTGGGCTGCGCTGCTGTCGCGGCTGTCGGGCCAGCGTGATCTCGTCATCGGCACGCCGATGGCCGGCCGCACGCGCCCGGAGATCGAGCCGCTGATCGGCTTCTTCGTCAACACGCTGGCGCTGCGCATCGACCTCGGCGGCGCCCCGACGGCGGCCGAGTTGCTGCGCCGGGTACGTGCCATGACCCTGGCCGCCCAGGAGCACCAGGACCTGCCTTTCGAGCAGGTCATCGAGGCGGTGCAGCCGGTGCGCAGCCTCGGGCACAACCCGCTGTTCCAGGTGATGTTCACCCTGGAGAACGCCGGCGGCGACGGCGACGGCCTGGAGATGCCCGGGCTGGCGCTGGAGCCGGTTCACGAAGAGCTTTCCAAGGCGGAGTTCGACCTGGCGCTGTCCATGACCGAAGGCGCCGGCCGCATCGGGGGCCACTTCACCTATGCCACCGCGCTGTTCGATGAGGCGACCATCGCCCGGCATGCCGGCCACTACACCACGCTGCTGCGGGCCATGGTGACGGACGATGCGCAGCCGGTGGAGCGCCTGCCGCTGCTGTCCTTGCGCGAGCGGGTTCAGGTGCTGCAGGAGTGGAACGCGACCGAGGCCGCGCTGCCCGCGGCTTGCGGCATCCATGAGCTGTTCGAGGCGCAGGCGGCCCGCACGCCCGATGCACCGGCCGTGGTGTTCGAGGACGGCACGCTCAGCTACGCGCAGCTCGATGCGCAGGCCAACCGGCTGGCGCATTCGATGATCGCGCGGGGCGTGCGCCGCGGCAGCCTCGTTGCACTGGCGCTGCCGCGCTCAGTCGAGCTGGTGGCTGCCGAGCTCGCCGTGCTCAAGTGCGGCGCGGCCTACGTGCCGTTGGACATCGAGCATCCCGTCGAGCGGCTGCGCTTCGTGCTGGCCGACTGCCAGGCGCATCTGCTGGTGTGCCGCCGCGACTGCGTGCTCGACACGCTGCAGCGGCTGGAGGTCGACCGGCTCGATGCCGCCGGCCCTTGCGCCCATCCCGGCGTGCAGGTGCAAGCCGAGGACGCCGCGTACGTCATGTACACCTCCGGCTCGACCGGCACGCCCAAGGGCGTGGTGGTGCCGCATCGCGCGGTGATCAACCTCGCGCTGCACTCGGGCGACGCGGTCTGCGGGCCCGACGATCGTTTCGCCTTCGCCTCCAACCCCGCGTTCGATTCGTCCACGCTGGAGCTGTGGGGCGCGCTGCTCCACGGCGCGGCGGTCGTGGTGGTGCCGCAGCCGGTGCTGCTCGATCCGCGGGCGCTGGCCGATCTGCTGCGCCGTGAGCGCGTTACGGTGCTGATCCTGGTGGCCGGGGTGCTGCGCGCCTATGCGCCGGTGCTGGCAGGGCAGCTTTCGACGCTGCGCACGCTCGTGACCGGTGGCGACATGGCCGACGCGCACGCCCTCGCCCTGCTGCTCGGCGACGGCGGGCCGCAGCAGGTGCTGCAGACCTACGGTCCCACCGAA
>CBINBY010000038.1:0-44066 GCA_966248995.1 uncultured Burkholderiales bacterium
CAACCTTCAACCTCGATTCATTGAACCAGTGTTGCGCTTCGGTCTTGAAACCGCCTTGTAAAACCCGATTAAGACCTGCTGTAACTCAATTGGCATTACCCCCGCTCAGCACTCGAATACGCCCGCGAGGAACTGCGGAAAAAACATCAACTGCGCGCTTGCAGGCACTCAGCAGAGCCTCATCAGGCCGTCGCAGGCTCTGCCTTGGGCTTGTCAATCTTCCTTGCAGGCTGGATGTCCAGAACCGGGTTCTCGTCTTCGCCCAGATCAACCGTGAGCCGTCCTCCCTCGACAAGTCGCCCGAACAGCAGTTCATCGGCCAAGGCACGGCGGATAGTGTCTTGAATGAGCCGCTGCATAGGTCGAGCCCCCATGAGGGGATCAAATCCCTTCTTGGCAAGGTACCTACGTAGCACGTCCGTGAACGTGGCTTCCACTTTCTTCTCGGCCAGTTGACTTTCCAGCTGCAGCAGGAACTTGTCGACCACGCGCAGGATGATCTCTTCGTTCAGCGCACGGAAACTGACCACGGCATCGAGCCGATTGCGGAACTCCGGGGTGAACAGGCGCTTGATGTCAGCCATCTCGTCGCCTTGCTCACGCGCGTTTGTGAAGCCTATGGTTGCACGGTTCATAGTCTCGGCGCCCGCATTCGTAGTCATGATGATGATCACGTTTCGGAAGTCGGCCTTGCGCCCATTGTTGTCGGTCAGCGTGCCGTGATCCATTACCTGCAGCAGCACATTGAATACGTCCGGATGCGCCTTTTCGATCTCATCGAGCAGCAGCACTGCATGCGGCTTTTTGGTGATGGCCTCGGTAAGAAGACCACCTTGATCGAAACCCACGTAGCCGGGAGGTGCGCCGATCAAGCGACTGACCGCGTGACGCTCCATGTACTCGGACATGTCGAAGCGGATCAGCTCGATGCCCAGGATATAGGCCAGCTGACGCGCCACTTCGGTCTTGCCGACACCCGTAGGGCCGGAGAACAGGAACGAACCAATGGGCTTGTCAGGCTTGCCCAGACCGGACCGCGCCATTTTGATGGCAGAGGCCAACGCCTCTATGGCCGGCTCCTGGCCGAACACCACGCTGTTGAGATCCCGATCAAGGTTCTTCAACTTCGAGCGGTCGTCGCTCGACACTGAGGCCGGCGGGATACGAGCAATTTTGGCTACGATCTCCTCGACCTCTATACGCGTAATCGTCTTCTTCTGCTTGTTCTTCGGCAACACACGCTGCGCCGCTCCCGCCTCGTCGATTACATCAATCGCTTTGTCTGGCAAATGCCGGTCGTTGATGTACTTGGCGGAGAGCTCCGCCGCGGCTTGGAGCGCATTCAACGCATATTTCACGTTGTGGTGCTCCTCGAAGCGGGACTTGAGGCCCTTGAGAATCTCCACTGTTTGTTCTACGGACGGCTCGACGATATCAATCTTCTGGAAACGCCGGGACAGAGCCGCGTCTTTCTCAAAAATGCCGCGGTATTCGTTGAACGTCGTAGCACCGATGCACTTCATGCCGCCAGAGCTCAAAGCCGGCTTGAGCAGGTTGCTTGCATCCAGCGTGCCGCCCGAAGCCGCACCCGCGCCAATCAGCGTGTGGATCTCGTCAATGAAGAGCACTGCATTGGGCATGTCCTTCAAGTGCTTGAGAACGCCCTTCAATCGCTGCTCGAAATCGCCACGATACTTGGTGCCGGCCAACAGCGCCCCCATGTCGAGCGCGTAAACATTCGCATTGGCCAACACCTCCGGGACATCCCCCTGCGTGATGCGCCAAGCGAGCCCTTCCGCAATCGCGGTCTTGCCAACACCAGCCTCACCGACCAACAGCGGGTTGTTCTTGCGTCGACGGCACAGGATCTGGATGACGCGCTCCACTTCGAGCTCTCGGCCAATCAACGGGTCGATCTTGCCGTCACGTGCCAGCTGGTTGAGGTTCTGAGTGAACTGATCCAGCGGCGAGCCCTTGCCCTCACCCTCGTCCTTCTCACCTTCGGAGGCCGCTCCGTCTTGCGACTTCGCGGGCTCCGGAGGATCGGACTTCTTGATGCCATGGGCGATGAAATTCACGACGTCGAGGCGCGTCACACCTTGTTGGTGGAGGTAATACACGGCATGCGAGTCCTTCTCGCCGAAAATGGCGACCAGCACATTGGCACCGGTCACCTCCTTCTTTCCACTGCCAGTGGACTGCACATGCATGATGGCGCGCTGGATCACCCGCTGAAACCCCAGCGTGGGCTGCGTATCCACCTCGTCGGATCCACCTACCGTGGGCGTATTCTCCTTGATGAACTGCAGCAAGCTCTTTCGCAGATCATCAATGTTCGCCGAGCAGGCCCGAAGTACTTCCGCTGCCGAGGGGTTGTCGAGCAGCGCCATGAGGAGGTGCTCGACCGTGATGAATTCGTGTCGCTGCTGGCGTGCCTCGACGAACGCCATGTGCAAGCTCACTTCCAACTCTTGGGCAATCATGCGGCCTCCATAATGCACTGCAACGGGTGGCCGCCACGCCGTGCGGCGGCCAGCACCAGTTCAACCTTGGTGGCGGCGACATCTTTTGAATACACGCCGCACACGCCCCGACCCTCGTGGTGAATCTTCAACATGATCTGGGTCGCGGTTTCGAGGTCGCGTTTGAAATACTCCTGCAAGATCATCACGACGAACTCCATCGGCGTGTAGTCGTCGTTGAGCATCACCACCTGATACATGGGCGGCGGCACCGTCTTGGCCGGCTGCCTCTCGACGACGACAGCCCCCTGCCCGTCCTCCGGACGCGCGGGCTCGTTTGAGGGGCGAACAGGCGGAAGAGGTGGCTCCTTGGGCATGGGCCGATTCTATCGACTTGGTGGTCTGCGGTCGTAGCTTGGCATATTGAGGTCATGGTGCCCATCTGCAAGGCCGGAAATGCGTCACGTGCCCCTGAACTTCCCGTGACGCCCGTCTCCGCACACTCCTTCCAAGGTGGGGAGCCGCCCTGCACTTCCCTAGCGCCGGTCATCGCGTCGCGTATTGACAGTCTCCGTCGGGGCCGCCCAGAATTGCACGCTGAAAACAACAGGAGGTGGGGTATGGCACTTGGGACAGTGAAGTGGTTCAACGATGCCAAGGGTTTTGGCTTCATTGAACCGGAGGGGGGTGGCGAAGACGTCTTCGCTCATTTCTCGGCCATTCAGATGGAGGGTTTTCGGACTTTGAAGCAAGGGGGAAAGGTAACCTACGACCTCGTCCAAGGCCCCAAAGGCCAACTGGCACAGAACATCTGCCCCCTCGATGCCTCCGGCAACCCACGCCCCCCGACAAATCAGCAATCGGCACAAAGCGGACTTCCCGTAACAGCCGACTGATCAGCTGCACGGCAAGCAGATCCCAAGTCAAGCACAGCCCGCCAAAAGCGGGCTTGCTGTGCTGGATCCGCATAGGCTCTCTCGCTCGTCGAGGTTTGCGCTCCGGCTGGCCGCCGTCACTAATGGTAGGTAACGACCCCAGGGCTCGTTACCTAGTCCGGCAGCGCAGCGTACGAAGCCTACATGTACGCGATCATCACCTCGCCGAAGCCAGAGCAAGACACCTGCGTGGCACCTTCCATCAGACGAGCGAAATCGTAGGTGACCCTCTTCGACAAGATGGCCTTTTCCATGGAACTGATGATCAGGTCGGCCGCCTCGATCCAGCCCATGTGTCTCAGCATCATCTCAGCGGAGAGGATCTCGGAACCTGGGTTAACGTAGTCCTTGCCAGCGTACTTTGGCGCGGTGCCATGCGTCGCCTCGAACATCGCCACAGAGTCTGATATGTTCGCGCCGGGTGCTATGCCGATTCCACCCACCTGAGCAGCCAAGGCGTCGGAGATGTAGTCGCCGTTCAGGTTCAAGGTGGCGATCACCGAATACTCGGCAGGCCGCAACAGGATCTGCTGCAAGAATGCATCCGCGATCGAGTCCTTGACGACAATGTCGCGCCCGGTCTTCGGGTTCTTGAACGTGACCCACGGACCTCCGTCGATCAGCTCAGCACCGAACTCGCGCTGCGCCAGCGTGTAACCCCAGTCACGGAAACCGCCTTCTGTGAACTTCATGATGTTGCCCTTGTGCACCAAGGTGACGGAGGGCTTGTCGTTGTCGATCGCGTACTGGAGGGCCTTGCGCACGAGGCGCTCGGTGCCTTCCTTGGACACCGGCTTCACGCCAATGGCAGAGGTTTCCGGGAACCGGATCTTCTTGACGCCGAATTCATCCTGAAGGATGCGGATTAGCTTCCTCGCCTTCTCGCTCTGTGCCTCGAACTCGATGCCGGCATAGATGTCTTCCGAGTTCTCGCGAAAGATCACCATGTTGGTCTTCTGAGGCTCCCTCACCGGAGAGGGGACGCCCTGGAAGTACTGCACAGGACGCAGACACACATACAAATCCAGTTCCTGGCGTAGCGCCACGTTCAGCGAACGTATGCCACCGCCAACCGGGGTAGTGAGCGGTCCCTTGATGGACACGACGAATTCCCTGAGCACCTGAAGAGTCTCCTCGGGCAGCCAGACGTCCGGCCCATAAACCTTGGTCGACTTCTCACCGGCGTAGACCTCCATCCAGTGGATGCAACGCCTGCCCCCATAACTCTTCTCGACGGCGGCATCGACCACCTTGATCATGACCGGTGTGATGTCGTAGCCGGTCCCGTCGCCCTCGATGTAGGGGATGATGGGTTGGTCTGGGACATTCAGCGAAAAATCGCTGTTGACCTTGATCTTCTGCCCGCCCTGGGGCACCTTGATGTGCTGATACATGGAGAGAGCTCCGCGATGGTCCGGCAAGTGAGTCGTGAATCCAAAAGATTCTAAGACACAGCCTTGCTGTCAACCGCCCGCTTGGGCCAGCCGTTGTGGGCGCGTCTCCCAGGAGGGGAGACTATTTCAACCAATCGAAAGGTATACCCATGAACAAGCTTCTGGCCGCACTGATCGCCTCCTTCTTCGCCGTTGGCGCCTTCGCCCAGGACACAAAGCCCGCCGCGGCTCCGGCCAAGGCTGAGGCCAAGAAGGCGGACGAAGCCAAGCCGGCCGCCTCTGCTGCCAAGGCCAAGAAGGAAGAAAAGAAGAGCTGAGCAGGCCCTCTGCCACGTCCAACGCCCGGGCTGCCCGGGCGTTTTTGCATCTGGTGGTGCGCCGATAATCGGATCAAAGTCGTCACCACACACACCATGAGATCTTTGCTCGCTCGCCCCATGGCTGCGCTGGCCATTGGATTGCCTTTGGCGGTCGCGGCCCAGACCGCTGCTCAGCCGAAACTGCCCACTGTGCAACTGAACGCCAGCGTACACAACATCCACGCCGAACTTGCTCGTACGCCAGAGCAGCGGGCAACCGGGCTGATGTTCCGGGACATGTTGGGCGTCAACGACGGCATGCTGTTCGAGTTCGAAGCGCCAGCCACGCAGTGCTTCTGGATGAAAAACACGCTGCTGCCTCTATCCGTCGCTTACATCGCGGATGACGGGACCGTCGTCAACCTCGTTGACATGGCCCCGCAGTCCCTGCAACCACACTGCTCAGGAAAGCCGGTACGCTTTGCCCTGGAGATGAATCAGGGGTGGTTCGCCAAGCGGGGGATTAAACCTGGTTTCAAGCTCAGGGGCCCGACGTTCTCACCCTGAAAGGCGTGCACGGGGCAGCCCCCAGCAGGGCGCCCCGGCGATAACAGAGTTGCAGCACATATCCCCGCCGGGACGCTTGCAGAACTTCTTCAGCCGAAGTTGCGTTCGGCAAAGTCCCAGTTCACGAGCGAGTTGAGGAAGGTCTCAACGAACTTCGGACGCAGGTTGCGGTAGTCGATGTAGTAGGCGTGTTCCCACACGTCGATGGTCAGCAGTGGAGTGTCACCCGTAGTCAAGGGCGTGCCAGCCGCACCCATATTCACGATGTCGACCGTACCGTCCGCCTTCCTGACCAGCCAAGTCCAGCCGCTACCGAAATTTCCTACCGCGCTCTTGGTGAAAGCTTCCTTGAACGCGGCGTAACTGCCCCACTTGGCGTTGATGGCTGCCGCAAGGGGGCCTTTGGGCTCGCCGCCGCCCTGAGGCTTCATGCAGTTCCAGAAAAACGTGTGATTCCACACCTGTGCGGCGTTGTTGTAGATACCGCCCGAAGACTTCTTGACGATCTCCTCGAGCGCCAGGCTTTCGAACTCCGTGCCCTTTTGGAGGTTGTTCAAGTTCACGACATAGGCGTTGTGATGCTTGTCGTGGTGGTACTCCATGGTCTCACGGCTCATGTGCGGCTCGAGAGCGTTGTGCGGATAGGGCAGCGGCGGGAGGGTGTGTTCCATGGCTCATTCCTTTCGGCGGTTTGTTGTCGAATGCGGCGAATCGGGCGTGAGATTGTAGGCAGTTGGCCAAGCAAGCGCTGCCCGCCGAAGCCATGCCCGCACATGTCCTCACCTCATCGTGGAGGCAACGGGTGAAGTGCGGTGACCGTGACGTCTGCGGAGCCGTCCGCCATGACAACGCACAGCGACCGGCCCACAGACACGTGCGCCACCGACAGGACCGGACGGCCCTGCGCATCAGTCAGCCAAGCATAGCCGCGGCGCAAGACTTGCTGCGGATCGACGGCGTCGAGCCGCACCTGCATCGACAGCAAGCCCGCCGCCCTGCTTGATCGAACCACCGTACCGCAGCGCAACAGCCGGCCAGCGAGTTGTGCCATGCGCGAGGCGCGAATCGGCACAGCTTGGCGCGCCGCGCCCAACAGTCGCTGCTCCAGCAACTCGATCGCATGCCTCTGGGCGCGCAAGGCCAGCGTCGGACGCGCCAGTCGCAGTGCTACAGCATCCAACCGTTGCGCTTGCACCTCCAGGCACCGGCTCACGAGGCGCGCCAACCTAGTCTCCAGGCCATCGAGCGCTACCGCACACTCTGCCAGCGACGATGTGGCAAGTTCGGCGGCGGCGGTGGGCGTGGGTGCGCGCAGATCGGCCGCGAAGTCGGCCAACGTGATGTCGGTCTCGTGGCCGACACCGCACACGACGGGCATGGAAGCGGCCGCCACCGCCCGCACCACCCGCTCGTCGTTGAAGGCCCAGAGGTCCTCGAGAGATCCTCCCCCACGACACAGGATGAGGGTATCGACCTCGGCACGCCGGCTGGCCACAGCGAGGGCTCGGACCAACGCGGCCGGTGCATCTGGCCCTTGCACGGCACTGGGGTAGAGAATGATCTCTACATGCGGGGCGCGGCGCCCGAGCGAAATGACCACATCGTGCAGGGCGGCGGCAGCGGGCGACGTGACGATGCCGATACGGCGTGGATACGGTGGCATTTCCCGCTTCCGCGCGGCATCGAACAACCCCTCGGCCTCGAGCCTGCCTTTCAGGCGCTGGAACTGCTCGAGAAGCGCCCCAGGACCCGCGCGGCGCATCGACTCGACGACGAACTGTAGTTCACCACGCGGCTCGTACATGGTGAGGCGTCCACGCAGCTCCACCAGCTGACCGTCGGCCGGAAGAAAGTCGAGCAGGCCAGCCGCGCGGCGGAACATGGCACAGCGGATGAGCGCCACCTGCCCGTCGCTATCCTTCAGGCAAAAGTAGCAATGGCCGCTCGGGGCTCGGGAGAAGGCTGAAAGTTCGCCCCGAACCATGCATACGGAGAAGCGGCCGGTCAGCGCGTCGGCGACTGCGTGCACGAGACCCGCAACCGTCCAAACCAGGCGGTGCGGTGAGAAGTCGCGCTCAATCACGCGCAAAGCCAGCACCGGCGCGGGTCAAGAACTCCACAACCGCGCCAATCAAGGGGCGCCGACGCAAGTTGCCCGTCACGCGGCTGTCACTATCACGCAAGTGCTTGATGTACAAGGATTTCTTTCTGCTCAAGAATTGTGCAACGCACCACATTCCGTTTCGTTTCGCGCAGTTGCGCGACGCGCCAGCAGCTTGCCCACAAAGTTATCCACAGTGACGGTGGATTGTGGAATCTGCACACCACGAGGCGGCATGGAACGTGGCATTCGCGCCTCACTGGCCGTCTTCGCCGGGGCCATAATCGCGCGTCCCGAAAACCGACATACGCGAGAGGCAAGGATTGTTTTCGATCATACAAGCCGCTGGTTGGCCGATTTGGCCGTTGTTGCTGTGTTCCGTGGCCGCCATGGCGCTGGTCATAGAGCGTTTCACCAGCTTGCGCGCGCCCAAGGTGGCACCCACCAGCTTGGTCGATGAGGTGATGTCGGTAACGCGAGCGAGCCTGCCGACTGCCGATGTGGTGAACAAGCTGGAACAGAACTCAGTGCTGGGCAGCGTGCTCGCGCGAGGGCTGCGGGCCGTGATCGCCGAGCCCCGCATCACGGACGAAGCGCTGCGCGAGGCATTCGAGGCGGCTGGACGAGCCGCGGTGCACAGATTGGAGCGCTACCTCAACGCCTTGGGCACGATCGCCTCGGCCGCCCCTTTGCTCGGGCTGCTGGGCACCGTCATCGGCATGATCGAGATCTTTGCCTCGCAAGGGCCCACGGGGGGTAGCAACCCGGTGCAGCTCGCGCATGGCATTTCGATCGCCCTCTACAACACTGCCTTCGGGCTGATCATCGCGATTCCGTCGCTGATGTTCTATCGCTATTTCCGCGGACTTGTCGACGACTACACGGTGGAGCTCGAGCAGGCCGCGCACCGCATGGTGCCTCACCTCATGCGCTTCGCGGTGCCGCGCGCGGCCGCCGCCTGACCCGCTCGACGATGAACTTCCGCAAGCCTCGGGCCGACGCGCCGGAGATCAACCTCATCGCGTTCATTGACGTGCTGCTGGTGATCCTCATCTTCCTGATGCTATCGACCACCTACTCCAAGTTCACTGAGTTGCAGATCACACTGCCAACGGCCGATGCCGAGAAGGCACGTGACCGGCCGCGGGAGATCATCATCTCGGTTTCCGCCGATGGGCGTTTCGCCATTAACCGGAAGGCCGTGGATGGTCGCAGTGTCGATGCATTGGCAGCAGAACTCTCCCGTACGGCCGCCGGGATCGAGGACCCGGTCGTTGTCGTCTCGGCAGATGCCACTGCGGCACACCAGTCGGTGGTCAATGTCATGGATGCGGCACGCCGTGCCGGGCTCGCAAAGATGACCTTCGCCGCCCAGAGCTCGCGTAGCGGCGTTGCCCCCTAACGCCGGTCGGATGCCTCGAACGGGGCTGTCGCAACGGCTGCAGCAAGCCTGGCTGCGACGCACCTCGCTGGCGTACCTGCTTTGGCCGCTCGCACTGGTGTTCGGTGCTGCGTTGCGAGTCCGCGGAGCACTCATCCGTCTGGGCAGCCTGCGTCGCGCGCGTCTCCCGGTGCCGGTGATCGTGGTCGGAAACCTCATCGTGGGAGGCGCTGGAAAGACACCCACCGTCATGGCCGTGGTGGAAATGCTCCGTCGCCGCGGTTTTGTTCCAGGCGTCATTTCCCGGGGCCACGGACGGCATGAAGAGGGAGTGCTGGAGGTCACCGCCGCCACATCGGCCACGCGCTGCGGCGACGAACCGCGCTTGATGCAGACACGGCTGGGCGTTCCGGTGGTTGTGGGCCGCGATCGCGTGGCCGCTGCTCTCGAACTGCTACAGCGGCATCCGCAAGTCGACGTGCTGGTGAGTGACGATGGCCTGCAGCATCGTCACCTGCCTCGCGTCGCACAGGTCATGGTGTTCGATGAACGTGGCGTGGGAAACGGATGGCTGCTGCCTGCGGGACCACTGCGCGAACCATTGCCGGCACAGGTGCCCCCGCACACGGTGGTGCTCTACAACGCCCCCGCAGCATCAACCCGCCTTCCGGGCCACGTGGCACGCAGGTCGCTGCGTGGGGTCGTGCTTCTTCAGGAGTGGAGGTCGGGTGTGCCAGCGGACCCTCTGGCGCTGCAAGGATTGGCCAGCCACGACGTGCTCGCTGCAGCGGGGGTGGCGCACCCTGCCCGATTCTTTGGCATGCTGCGTGAGGCTGGTTTGCGCGTGAAGGAACTCGCCCTCCCAGATCATCACGATTTCGCCACCCTGCCCTGGCCGGCGAACACCGAGGACGTGGTCGTCACCGAGAAGGATGCGGTCAAGCTCGACCCTGCACGCATGGGCCGGACCAGGGTATGGGTGGCACCGCTAGACTTCGATCCCGGCAACGCGTTCGAGGCCGAGTTGCTGGCACTGCTTTCACCTCCCGACGACTTCCTCCATGGACACCCGATTGCTTGAACTGCTGGTCTGCCCGCTTTGCAAGGGTCCGCTCGAGTACCACCGGCCGCCTCAGCACCATGGGCATGAGCTGCTCTGCATGGCGGACCGGCTGGCCTTTCCCGTACGCGAGGGTATCCCGGTGATGCTCGAGAGCGAGGCCCGCAGCCTCGACGAGGGGTCGGCCATGGACATGGCGAAGTGAGCTTTACCGTTCTGGTTCCTGCGCGGCTAGCATCGACCCGGCTCCCCCGCAAGCCGCTCGCCGACATTGGCGGCGCGCCCATGGTGGTGCGGGTGGCGCAGCGTGCGATGCGGTCGAGAGCTGAGCGGGTGGTGGTGGCCACCGACGACGCCGAGATCGTGTCCGCCTGTGAAACTCACGGCGTGGCTGCGCTGCTCACCCGTTCTGACCATGCCACCGGCAGCGACCGTCTCGCCGAGGCCTGCGTCTTGCTGGCTTTGCCCGACACGGCGATCGTCGTCAACGTGCAAGGAGACGAGCCCCTCATCGATCCCAGACTAGTGGATGCCTGCGCCGAACTCCTCGAGCACCAACCGGAGTGCGTGATGAGCACCGCGGCGCATCCGATCGATGACACGGCAGAGTTCACCAACCCGAACGTCGTGAAGCTGGTGTGTGATGCACAGGGTCGGGCAATGTACTTTTCGCGCGCACCAATCCCCTGGTGGCGCGACGGCTACGCGGCCGGTGTGGACGCGCTCGCCGAGCCCCCGCCCTTGCGCCACATTGGGCTGTACGGCTACCAGGTCGGATTTCTCAAGCGGTTCCCCGCACTGGCGGCGAGCCCGCTGGAGCGCATCGAGTCGCTGGAGCAGTTGCGAGTGCTCTGGCATGGCGAACGCATCGCGGTGCACGTGAGCGATCTGCGCCCTGGCCCTGGAGTAGACACGCCGGAAGACCTCGACCGCGTGCGCCGGCTGTGGGCACGCAACTCAGGCTGACGCGTCAGGATGGCTGGTGTCCTGCCCCAGGAGTACGTGCATTTGGATTCGGCCCGATGGCGATGACCGTGCGGCCAACGCACGGGGTCGAAACCGGGAGGTACCGACCCGGCTGCACGCCTTGCACTCATCCCCACTGCGACCCGTCGAAATGCCATGTACCTAGGGGACAGCACACTAGTGGGTGCGTGCTATTCTGACTTTACGACCGGCTTTGCCAGCCGACAGCCGACAAATAACGAGGACGACATTCGATGAGACTGATCCTGCTGGGGGCGCCGGGCGCCGGCAAAGGCACCCAGGCCACGTTCATCTGCCAGAAGTTCGGCATCCCGCAGATTTCCACCGGCGACATGCTTCGCGCCGCCGTGAAGGCCGGCACCCCGCTCGGGCTGGCGGCAAAGAAGGTCATGGACGCAGGCGCGCTGGTGAGCGACGACATCATCATCGGCCTGGTGAAGGAACGCATTGCCCAGCCGGATTGCGCTGGCGGCTTCCTGTTCGACGGCTTCCCCCGCACGATCCCGCAAGCCGAAGCCATGAAGGCCGCGGGCGTCAAGCTCGACTACGTACTCGAGATCGATGTACCCGACGAAGCCATCATCGAGCGCATGAGCGGCCGCCGCTCACACCTCCCGTCTGGGCGCACCTATCACATCAAGTTCAACCCGCCCAAGGTGCCGGGCCGCGACGACGTCACCGGTGAAGAGCTGGTACAGCGCGAGGACGACAAGGAAGAGACGGTGCGCAAGCGCCTGACGGTCTACCAGAGCCAGACGCGTCCGCTGGTTGCCTACTACTCCGACTGGGCTGCAGCGGGCGACCCCATGGCCCCCAAGTACCGGCGCATCGACGGCACGGGCAGCGTCGAGGAGATTACGGCCCGTGCGTTGGTGGCGCTGAGCTGACGCGCGAGTCTGCGCCGCAGCTGCCGGTGCCCGCGACAGCTTGCAGCTTGGGGGGCTGACTCCCACGCTGCCACGAGCGTTGCACTTCGAGGAGGTCCGATGGACATTGCAGGCAAGGTCTTCATCGTCACGGGCGGCGCATCCGGTCTGGGCGAGGGTTCGGTGCGCATGCTGGCCTCGCACGGCGGCAAGGTTGTCATCGCCGACGTGCAGGACGACAAGGGCGCGGCACTGGCCGCGGAGCTGGGCGCCGAGCGCGCCGCGTTCGTGCACTGCGACGTCACGCAGGAAGCTGACGGTCAGGCCGCGGTCACGCGCGCCACGGCGTGGGGCAAGCTCATGGGCCTGGTGAACTGCGCCGGCATTGCGCCTGCTGCCAAGACGGTGGGCAAGGACGGCGCGCATCCGCTCACGCTCTTCACCAAAGTAGTGATGGTGAACCTGGTTGGCAGCTTCAACATGATCCGCCTCGCTGCCGAGGCCATGGCCCGCAACGAACAGGAACCCACCGGCGAGCGTGGCGTTTTGATCTCCACTGCCAGCGTCGCGGCCTATGACGGACAGATCGGTCAGGCGGCGTACTCGGCATCGAAGGGCGGCGTGGTGGGCATGACATTGCCCATTGCCCGGGATTTGGCGCGCAACGGCATCCGCAACATGACGATCGCGCCAGGCATCTTCGGTACGCCCATGCTCTTTGCGATGCCGAAGGACGTGCAGGACGCGCTGGCAGCAGACGTGCCCTTCCCCAGCCGCCTGGGCACCCCTGAGGACTACGGCAAGCTGGTGCAGCACATCCTGGTCAACGACATGCTCAATGGCGAGGTGATCCGCCTGGACGGCGCCATCCGGCTGCCGCCCAAGTGAACAGGCCTTAACCCTTCTTGCGCAGGTACAGGACCCACAGCCGGGCGAGGTCGGCGGTGCCATCGCTGCCCCCTACTCCCTTGAGCGTCGACTGGGCCCGGGCGTGGTCACCGGCGACGATCTGCGCGACGCCATAGTGCAGCTTGGCATCCTCGGGACGCTTCAAGTTTCCCTTGGCCAGACCCTGGCCCATCAGCTGCAGTCCCTGCACCTTCTCGCCGAGGAAAACCAGCTGCATGCCGGTAGCCACCAGGACATCGCCATCCTTCGCCGCCCGGGCCTCGTCGAGGGTCTGTGCCTGCGTCGCCTTGGCCTCCTGCAAGTGCCTGGCCACGAGGTCTTTCAATCGCTTGTGGCGCTCAGCCTCGGGCCCCTTCCCAAGGACGCCCGCCGCGAAGCCTTTATCGACCACCTGCTGAGCCTCGGCCGGCAGGCGAGCCTGCAGTGCCAGCTGCGCCATCTCCATGAAATCGGAAGCCTTGTTCAACGTGCCGGTGGCCAGGGCCAGCCGGTACGTGTCGAGCGCCAGGCGGTCGCTGAAACCGGGTTTGCGTTGCATCCGCCCCAGCAGGTCGATCCAGTATTCCTGCTTCGGGTAGTAAGCCACGAGGCGCTCAAGCGCCCATACATAGCCCGCGGTGTCGTTGAGCTTGAGGGTGGCATTGGCGAGTAGCTTCAGCCGGTCCTCGCCGGGCGCTTGACCCGCTCTCTCGGCCTGCGTGATTTCGGTAGTGAGCTCCCGAGCGGCACCTACATAGTCCCCGGTCAGGTACTGGCTCTGGATGAGCAGTGTGCGGATCGCCGGGCCCTGGCCACCTTCCTTGAAGTACCGCTGCCCCCAGTGCATCGCGCGGTCATAGTCCTTGGCACGGTAGTAGCCGGCGGCCAGGCTCTCGATCATGCGCAGGCGCTCCGCGGGACTCACTCGCGGGCCGACCACCTCGAAGGCGCGGGACGCGGTTTCCACGTCGCCGGCACCGCTGGCGGCCGCGATGCGCATGCGCTCGATGAGAAAGGTCTCGTTGGCATTGCGCGCCCCCACCGCTTCGGCCTCTCGCACCTTGGCGAGCGCCTCCTTGTACCGCTGTGTGCGGATCAGCTCTTGCGCTGCCTGCAGCGGCTTGCCGATCTCTGGGCGCAATGCTTCCTGGGCCTGCGAGTTCAAGGCTGTCCCGAGCAAGGCTGCAGCGAGGACGAGGCAAAGGCAATGTCGCATGACCAGTCACCTCACGAACTGCTCGTGACCCACCATGCCGAGCTTGGTCACGCCCAGGCGCTGCGCGCTGGCGAGGACCGCGGCGACGGCCTTGTATTCCACGAGCTTGTTGGGCCGGATGTGCACCTCGGGCTGCTCCGGCAGCGTCGCCGCCCGCATGAGCCGCGCTTCGAGCGCCTGACGGTCGGGAAGCGCCTCGCCGTTCCACAGCACGGTGCCGTCGAAATCGATATCGATGGTCACGACCTGCGGGTCGGCCGTGCGCGGCGGAGGAGTGCCAACGGGCATGTTGAGGTTCACCGAATGCAACTGGATCGGGATCGTGACGATGAGCATGATGAGCAGCACCAGCATCACGTCGATGAGCGGCGTGGTGTTGATCTCGACCATCACGTCGGGTTCGTCCGCGCCGGGACGCAGGTTCATGGCCATGAGCGTGTATTCGGGTGTGCGGTCAGAGTGCGCGCGCCGGCGGCTCGGTGATGAAGCTCACCTTCTGGATTGCCGCGCGCTGGCAGGCGAAGACAACTCGCCCGATGCTTTCGTAGCGCGCGTTTTCGTCGCCGCGGATGTGAACTTCAGGCTGCGGGTTTCGAGTCGCGATGGTCTTCAGGCGCTGGAACAGCGCCTCGCCGTCGGGCACGAACTGCGCGTTCCAGAAGACGTCGCCGTCCTTGTTGACCGAGATCTCGATGTTCTCGGGCCGCGTCTGGCGAGCGATGTTCTCTTCCTTCGGGAGGCTCAGCGCGACGGTCTGCGTGACCACCGGAATGGTGATGAGGAAGATGATAAGCAGCACCAGCATCACGTCCACGAGTGGCGTGGTGTTGATGGTGGAGACCACTTCGTCTTCCGCCCCATCGGGGCTGCCAAGGTTCATGGCCATGAGAACTCCGGCGGTATGTAGTCCCGCAATTCAGCGCGCAACGGCGCGCGCGCCCATCAGCACGCCATGCAGGTCCGCGGCAAAGCTGCGCACGGATTCCATGGTCAGCTTGTTCCGCCGCACCAACCAGTTGTAGCCGAGGACGGCAGGCACGGCGACGAACAGCCCGATCGCGGTCATGATGAGCGCCTCGCCCACCGGGCCGGCCACCTTGTCGATGGAGGCCTGGCCCGCAATGCCGATGGCCGTGAGCGCGTGGTAGATGCCCCACACCGTGCCGAACAGCCCCACGAAGGGGGCCGTGGAACCGACCGTGGCCAGGAAGGCCAGGCCATCCTGCAGCCGCGACTGCACGTCTTCCACGCTGCGCTGCACGCTCATGGTGACCCAGGTGTTGCGGTCGATGTGCTCGGTGAGCGCGCCTTCGTGATGGTCGCTGGCTTCGATGCCCGTCTCGGCGATGAAGCGAAAGGCGCTGCCCTCCTTCAGCGCCTTCGCGGCTTCGACCAGGCTCTTATGCTTGAAGAAGCCTCGCCGCGCGGCCTTGGCCTCGCCCGAAAGCTTCAGGCTCTCGTACAGCTTGGTGACGAGGATGTACCAGCTGCCCATGCTCATGATCACCAGAACGATGAGGGTGCCCTTGGCGACGTAGTCACCCTGGGCCCATAGGGCTTTCAAGCCGTACGGGTTGTCGACGATCTCCTTGCTCGTCGTGGCCGCAGGCGGTGGAGGCAGGGGCGCGGTCGTGTCGGCAGACGTGCCGGCTGGCTGTGCAAGGGACGTTGCCGGCAGCACGCTTAGCAGCTGTGCCAGCGAAACAGCGACGCTGGCTGCCAGCGACTTCAAACGGGTGAGCATGAAGAATCTCCTGGGATCCGATGTCAGGTGAACAGGGAGGAAACGCCGGCGCGCAAGTTGCACAGCCGACAAGGCGGGTTCGTCATCAATTGATGTTGAAGACGAACTCCTGAACGGCGATCGCGTCGCCCGTGCATGAGTATTCGCGGATGGCCGATTCCACCGCATGTGCCAGCGCACGCTGCGCGCGGCGGTCTGTCGTACCACGGAACTGCGACACCTCCACGCTGGTGACGCGACCGCCGGCGATGGTCATCCTCGCCGTCATGGAAATGGTGCCGGTGACGTTGACGCCAGGGATCTCGGGCGTGGGCATCCGCGTGCACACGGTCCGCACGTTCACCGGGGCGGCGGCGGCCGGGGCAGGTGCAGGGGCTGGTGCCGGCGGGGGTGGCGGTGCCACCGGCACGATCGCGACGGGCTCGGGGGGCGGTGTCGGCGCGACAGTGATGGTGGGCTGCGGCGGCGGAGGCGTTTCGATGCGAATCTCGGGCGGGGGAATGAACGGCGGCGGCGGCGCCTCCAGGCGCGGCGGAGGCGGGATCACCACCTCCGGCGGGGGCGGCGGCGCCTTCACTTCTTCGATGATCTTGGTCTCGATGGGCGCTCGCACGACCTCGATCACCTTCTTCGCCAGCCCGGTCATGAGCAGGTAGACGATGAAGATGTGGAAGAGGATGACGAACGTGAGCGCGACGAGGTGTCGTCGCGGGTCCGCCCGTCGCTTGGAAAAGTCCATGTCCAGGAATCTCTGTGGAGCTGCACCGAACCGCGTAGGTTAGCAAACGCTCGCCCGCTCATCTCCTGTACGGAATGGGCGGGTCGTCCGGTCAGCGGCCCACAGCCGGTTTGCTCCGGCTGGACCTTGCTCGAAGGTGACGGGGCTCAGGCCCGAGGGCAGCGCCGCTCGGGCTCCCATGCATCCGCTACCTGAACGCGTAGGAGATGCGGCCGTAGATGAAGCGGCCGCGCGGATCGGCATACAGCGGCTCGTAGCCCACCTGGAAGGAGGTCTGCCCGCCCGCGTTGGTGTATGGCGGATCGCGATCGAACAGGTTGCGCACGCCGAGGGTCAGCGCGAGGTTTTTGATGCCCGTGTAGGAGCCTTGCACGTCATAAGTCAGGTAAGAGCCCACACGGCGAGGCTGGAAGCCCGGGGCGGACGGATTTTCCAGCGTACCCGGAAGGTCTCGATAGCCTCTCTGGTAGCTCTGGGCCGTGGCGAAGTTCCAGTCGCCGCGCGCCCAGTTCACGGACAGGTAATGCTTCCACCGGGGCACCACACCGCCGTTGCTGGGATTGGCGTGCCCTACCTGACCGGTGAAGGTGCCGTCCGGGTTCTCCGTGTCGTACTTGATGAAGTAGGTGCCGGCGAGGCCCACCGTGAACCGCCCGACATCTCCTGCCGGAATGCGCCACCGCACATCGAGATCGACGCCCGACAGTTTGGTTTTGCCGAAATTGCCATTGGTCTGGTCGATGTTGACGATCGGGCCTGGAAGATCCGGGAAGGCGGGGTCGGCCGGACCCCGGGTCACCAGCGACCCATACTTCGCCAGGTCGCGAAGGATGACCGCCGCATCGATGCCGTTCTCGATGGTGTCCTTGAGCGTGATCTTGAAGGCGTCGAGGGCGACCGAAACGGAATCCGTGGGTTCGAGCACCAGCCCGAGAGTCAGGTTCTCCGATTTCTCCGGCTTCAGACTCGAATTGCCTCCGACGGTGATGGGAAACTGCGTCTGGCAATCGTTGGGACCGCCTGCCCCTGGCGTACCCGGCGGCAGAGGCGGAATGCAACGCCGCGGATCGCTCAATCCGGAAGGCGTGAGACCGGTGGTGTTGGGCAGGTAGAGGTCCTGCAGGCTCGGCGCACGGAAGCCTTTGCCCGCCGAGCCGCGAACGAGGACCGAATGCGCTGGCAGCCATCGAAAGCCGAGCTTGGGCGTGGTCGCATTGCCTGCGCCTTCATACCTGTCGTGGCGCACGGCCGCCGTGGCCTCCAGTCCGGTGAGCACGGGGACGTTGACCTCGGCGAAGACGGCCGCCACGTTGCGGTCCTTGTCGGTCACGAGGAAGTTGCCGCCGTAGCCTGCGATGTCGCCGATCCGGATGGCGGGATGCGGATCGAACAGGTACGACTCGTTGCGGAACTCCGCGCCCAGCGCCAGAGCCAATGGGCCGGCCGGCATGTCGACGAGTTCGCGAGACGCCCTCGCCGCGATGCTTTGCAGCGTGGACCGGACCTTCAGTGCATCGCCCACGAATCCCGTCGCGCGGATCGCCGCGTCGACCTCGGGCGTGTTGGCACCGAAGAAGTTCACGTTGCCGCTGTTGAGCAATGGCAGGATCTGCCCGAGCGACGGATACCCGGCATTCGCGGTCTCGCGCACGCGGCTGCTGCTGAACACGTACGCGGTGTCGAAGTCCCAGCCGCCGGCCACGCCACGTAGGCCGAGCGCCAGACGCGGTGACTCGGAGAACTCGGTGGTGTCGCGCTCGCCCATGGCCGCGGCTCGCCAGCGCACGAAGACATCCGGGGTCGCCCCGCCCGTGATGCCTTGGACATAAGCGGTCGGGTAGTGCGGGCTCGCGGAGGTGAGGATGATGGTCGAGAAGCCGTTGTACGGTGCCACTGCGAACAGCGGGTGGTTCGGCGAAAGCGGAAACTGATCGGAAATCGCCACCGGCTGGATGAGGGTTCGCTGCCGGTTCCGATTGAACGACGCTTCCACAAAGGCCTCGACGTGGTCGGATACGGCGACCCTCGCGGACCCGAACACGCTCGCCCGCTCCGAGTCGGGCACGAGCGTCATCAGCGGCGAGGGATCGAAGCGGCATTGGTCCGGCCCGAATACCGGATCGATCTGCGAATAGGGCAAGCGGCACCCCGTCGGAGCCGAAGGATTCACCGGCCCGAACGAACCATCCACGGCGGCGATGTTCGCGGGGAACGTGTTCCCCGACGTGACATCGTTCAGGGCCCCTTCGTTGATGCCGGAACGCGCAAAGCCGCGGTCGCGGCCGAACAAGGGCTTCTCCTTCTGGTAAGACGCCACGAGCATGACGTTGAAGCCATCCTTGTCCATGCGGCCGATGCCATACGCGCCGCTGATGCGTTGGATGCTTCCGCCACCACGCGTGGTATCCCCATGCTCCGCCGTGATCTCACCACCGGTGTGATCGCTTCGGAGGATGAAGTTGACGACCCCGGCGATCGCATCGGATCCGTATACCGCGGAAGCGCCATCCTTGAGGATTTCCACCCGCTCCACGGCCGCCAGCGGAATGCTGTTCACGTCCACGGAGACGGAGTCGCCGATGAAACCCATGCCGTACGGTGCCAACCGGCGGCCGTTGAGCAACACGAGCGTGCGGTGTGAACCGAGTCCGCGCAGCGACACCGCGGAAATGCCGCCGGTCGTGGAGCCCGCCACCGACGCGGCGACCAGGCCATTGAGGCTGGTGGCGGCGCTGACCGTCTGCAGGAGTTGCTCGACAGTCGACGCACCTGTCCTCTGGATGTCCTCTCGCGTCAAGACCTGCACGGGCAAGGCGCCCTCGGCCGCGATGCGCTTGATCGATGATCCCGTGACCTCGACTCGCTCGAGTTCCTGTTGGGCACCGGCAGGTGAGACCGTGACACCGAGCGCGCCAGCGACGGCGAGCATCAAGCTCGTACGTGTCCCGGATCTCCTGAACGTGGGGGCTCCTGCGAACCAATGAGGCAGAGACAGGGCAGGCGCGCCTTTCGTGCGCGTCAAGTTGGAGGTCATGAAGGCAACTGTTGTTGGTTGTTCTTGCGGCGGAATTTTCGACGTCGCGAAATTCAGCGCCGTTTAGGGAATACCTTGACCCGTGACAGCAACGGGCATGCCGCGCTGACATCGCGCCATCACATGTCACGCGGACACTGGCACAAGAGAAGCATTCGAGTGCCTGGTAAAACTACAGATGCCAGACGCGCAGTGTTAACAGCCCCTAGGCCAGCTCTTCCCGTGGCTCGCGTGGCGGCGCCGCCGGCTCCACCCGCGGCACCGCGGCCAGCAAGGTACGCGTGTACTCGGACACGGGCCGCGACAGCACGCTTCGCGACGGACCAGCCTCTTCGATGCGGCCACCCCGCATCACCGCGATCTCGTCGGCGATGTACTCCACCACGCCAAGGTTGTGCGTGATGAACATGTAGGCGAGCCCGTGCTCGCGCTGCAGTTGCCGCAGCAGATTGAGGATCTGCGCCTGGACTGACACATCGAGCGCGGACGTCGGCTCGTCGCAGACGATGAGACGCGGCTCGACTGCCAACGCCCGAGCGATGGCGATTCGCTGGCGCTGCCCGCCGGAGAACTCATGCGGGTAGCGGGCCAGCGCCTCGGGGCGCAGCCCTACCTGTTCCACCAGGCTCTGGAGCCGATGGCTCCGGGCACCGGCATCCAGATCGGGCCGCAGCGCGAGCAAGCCCTCCTCCAGGATGTCGAAGACCCGCATGCGCGGATCCAGCGAGGCGAAAGGGTCCTGGAAGATCATCTGCACCGAGCGGCGTGCCGCGCGCAGCGCCTCGCCCTCCAGCGTGAACAGGTCTCGCCCGTCGAAGAGGGCGCGGCCCTCCAGCACGGCGATGCGCCGCAGCAGTTGGACGATGGCCTTGCCGGTGGTGGTCTTTCCGCAGCCGCTCTCTCCCACCAGCGCGAGCGTGCGGCCGGCGCGGATCTGGAAGGACACATCGTCGACCGCGTTGAACATGCCGTGCACGCGCTGCAGCAGCCCGCGCCGGATGGGAAAACGCACCCGAAGGTTCTGTACATCGAGCAGCACGGGGCGGTCGGTGGAGGCTTCGGCCCCGGCGCCTTCACCGGCGGTCCACGCTGCGGCTGCTGTCAACGCGGTGGGCGCGCGGCGAACCTGGTCGCCAGCCACCACGCCGGGCTCGTAGAGGTAGCAGCGCACGCTGACCGCAGCGGACAGCGGCGTCAGGGCGGGCGCCCGCTGCCGGCAGAGATCGAACACCCGGTCGCATCGTTCGGCGAAGCGACACGCATGGAACTCCTGATCGAGCGCTGGCACCGTGCCGGTGATGGCCGCGAGCGTGGCGCCGCGCTTGCGAGCGTCAGGCAAGGCCTGCAGCAGCAGCCGCGCGTAGGGATGCCGGGGAGTGGCAAAGAACTCCTCGGCCGTAGCCACCTCGACGATCTGGCCCGCGTACATCAATGCCACGTGGTCGGCCATGCCGGACACCACGCCGAGGTCGTGGGTGATGAGGAGCAGCCCCAGCCCGCGCTCGCGCTGCAGGTCCTGCAGCAGGTCGAGAATCTGCTTCTGGATGGTGACGTCGAGCGCGGTGGTGGGTTCGTCGGCGACCAGGAACTCGGGCTCGGCCGCCAGCGCAATGGCGATCATCACCCGCTGCTTCTGCCCTCCGGAAAGACGAAACGGGTACTCGTCGATGCGCCGCTCGGGCTCGGGTATGCCGACCCGGCGCAGCCAATCGATGGCCTTGGCGCGGGCTGCCTCTGCGCGCAGCGCCGTGTGCGTCTCGATCGCCTCCACGATCTGCTCACCCACGCGCATGACCGGGTTCAGGCTGGTGGCCGGCTCCTGGAAGATCATCGACACACGCCGGCCGCGCACGGTGCGCATGCGCGCTTCGGGCAGCGCGAGCGTGTCTTCGCCGTGCAACTCGATACGCCCGGAGCTCACACGGCCGTTTTCCGGCAGCAACCGCATCAGCGCCAGCGCCGTCATGCTCTTGCCGCAGCCCGACTCGCCGACCAGCGCGAAGGTCTGCCCCCGCTCGATGGCCAGGTTCAGCGCGTCCACCGCCTTGACAAGCCCGGTGTCGCTGTCAAGCTCGACGGCCAGATCCTTGATGTTCAGCATGCGAGTGCTCAGAAGGTGTGAATGAATCCGGCGTGCCCGAGCAGATCGTCCAAACGTGCCCAATCAAGGCGCAAAGCGCAGACGTAGCTCGGGCTACGGCGAGCATTTGCAACGCGGAGTGGATGCGTTTGGGCGGGATGAGCGGGCATGTCGGATTCGTTCACACCTTCTCAGGCCGCGCGCGGCTTCGCGGGATGCACCCGGGGCCGGAAGGCCCGCGAGCGGGGATCGAAGGCGTCGCGCACGCCATCGGCGAAAAGGTTGGCGGCCAGCACCAGCGCCACCATGAAACCGAAGGCGGCAGCGAAAGGCCACCACACCACGGGGTCGCGGCTCATCTCGTTGCGGGCGAAGTTGATCATGCCGCCGAAGCTGTTCATCGAGGGATCCACGCCCACGCCCACGTACGACAGCACCGCCTCGTACAGGATGAGCGACGAGAACTCGAGCACCGTCACGATCAGCATGAGGTGCGCCACGTTGGGAAAGATGTGGCGGGCCATGATGCGCGCCGGCCCCACGCCGAAGGCCTGCGCGGCCTGCACGTAATCGAACTCGCGCAGCTTCAGCGTCTCGGCGCGCAGCAGCCGGCACAGTCCGGCCCACCCCGTGAGGCCCAGTACCGCGCACAGCAGGAAGAGCTTGAGGTCGGCGCGCTCCAGGCCTGTTTCGAACAGCTCGGGGTGCGTGTCGAGGAACACCTGCACCATGAGCACGAGCGCGGCGATGAGCAGGATGTTCGGAATAGACGACAGCACCGTGTACAGGTACTGGATCGCCTCGTCGACCCAGCCCCGGAAGTACCCTGCCACAATGCCCAGCACCACCGCCGCGGGGAGCGTCGCGAGCGTGGCGAGCGATCCGATCACGAAAGCCGTACGGATGCTTTTGAGGGTCTGGTAGAGCACGTCGTTACCGGTGACGTCCGTGCCGAACACGTGGTAGTGACCCATCAAGGCAATGACAGGTCCGCCCAACAAGGCCATGCCCAGCACGGAGGCCACGGCCACGCGCCACGGGATGACCGTGTGGCCCAGCCACACCTGACGCGCGGTTGTTGTGTAAGGCTGCCGGGCATGGCGTGCCACAAGGCCAACCACCACGGCGGCAAAGAGTGCGGTGGCCAGCAGGCCGCCGGCCATGCCGGCCACCACTCGCCCCGCGACATCCGCAGCCCATTGCTCGGCAGGCTGTTGCAGGTGTCGGCCACCGTACTGCAGGCGAGGCGCGACGCGCTCGACCCGTCCGGCCTGCTCCACCGACTCGCGGGTGAAGCTCTCATAGGCCAGGGGCCGTGAGTACGTCGTCTCGCGCCCTTGCACGAGAGGGCGCAGCATCGCGTCCAGAAGCGACTGCGTGCGCGTGTCGTAAGCCACGCTCCCTGCCGGCGCGCCCGCGGTTGACGGCAGCACGGCCCGGAAATGCACACTGTCGGCCAGCGTGATCAAGATGCCCGCGGCCAGGACCACCGCGGAGGCGAGCGCCGGAGCGTAGGTGAACACCTTGCGCCAGATCGCCACCAAGTTGGAACGCCGGCGCACCAGCGCGATGTAGCCGATGGCCGCGGCCAGCATCAGCCAGATCGCGGCATCGGTCCAGAGCAAGACGAACTTGGGCATGAGCTACCCCAGCCGCACCCGGGGATCGACCCAGGAGTAGGCGATGTCGATCAGCACATAGCTCGCGATGTACAGCAGCGAGCCCACGAAGACCATGGTGCGCACGATGGCAAAGTCCTGCTTGCCGATGGCTTCGATGACGTAGGCGCCCAGGCCCGGAATGCCGAAGAAGCTCTCGAACACCAGGCTGCCGAGGAACACGTACGGCAGGTAGCTGCCCGCGCTGGTGATGATGGGGATGAGCGCGTTGCGCAGCACGTGCCGGAACATCACCACCCGCTCGGCCAGCCCCTTCGCGCGCGCGGTCCTTACGTAGTCCTTGCCGATCTCCTCGAGGAACATCGCCCGGTACAGCCGGGCCTCGGTGCCAAGCCGCGCCAGCACCGACAGCGCCACCGGCAGCACGAGGAAGCGCACGAGATCCAGCCCGCCCGAGTAGCCCGAGATTGGCACGAGCTTGAGCACGCGGGCGAAGAGGAACTGGCCGACGATGATGTAGAAGAGCGCCGAGATGGACAGCATCACCACGCACAGCACCACACCCGCGAGGTCGAGCCGCGTGTGGCGGAACATCACCAGCAGCAGCGCGAAGGACACGCTCGCGATGACCTGCAGCACGAAGATGGGCAGCGCAAGCTGGATGCTCACCCACATGCGCTGCACCACCTCATCGCCGATGTCCCCGGCCGCCTCCGAATCCGCGCGGCCGAAGCGCAGCGTGAAAAGCGATGCCGAGCGCTCCCAGAAGATAGTCTCCGTGTATCGCTCGGCGCCCTGCTTCGCGTCGTTGCGGTACAGCGGCTTGTCGTAACCCCGCTCGGCCTTCCAGCGCTCGATCAGCTCCTGGGTCACACGCTTGCCGCCGATGTTCAGCCGGGCCATGTCGTCAGGCGTGTTGACGGTGAAGAAGAGGAAGAAGGTGACGAGGTTGACCCCGATGAGCACCAACACGCCATACAGCACGCGGCGGACGATGTAGTTCAGCATGTCAGGTGTGTGGGTTTCACAGCCTTAAGTGGTGGGCATGATCTCGCCGCGTGCGTTCATCCGCTCGCGCCGGCTCAGCACGCCCCTCAGGTACAGCAGGCCGAGGACCCCCAGCACGCCGAGCGCGGCCAGCGGCCACCACACCGGGCGGTTCCACTGAGCCAACTTGGCGGCGCGCTGCGCGGCATCCAGCCTCAGGTAGCGCCCATGGTCGCGGATCAGGATGGCCGGCTTGGTGTTGTAAACCCAGCTTTGCACGGCCTGCGATGCGTAGGGGAAGAAGCCCATGCTCCAGGGTGCGTCCTCCTGGACGATACGCACCATCTTGTCGATGACCGCCTGCTTCTCGGGCCCGTCTTCCAGCGTCTTCAGTCGCGCGAACAGCTTGTCGTACTCGGGGTTTTGGTAGTTGGCAGTGTTCTCGCCATCGGACACGCTCTTGGAGTTGGGCCCGTACAGCAGAAACAGGAAGTTCTCGGCGTCAGGGTAGTCGGCGTTCCAGCCCAACCAGAAGACTTGGTGCTTGCCCTTGCGCACCTTGTCCTGGAACTGGTTGTTGTCGGTGGCGCGCACTTCGAGCTGGATGTCGATCTTCGCGTACTGCCGCACCACCCAGTCGATCTCCGGCTTGCGCTCCGGCGTGGGTGGCGCGTAGAAGTCGTAGTTGATCACCAGCGGGCGGCCGGTCTTGGCGTCGCGGCCGTCGGGATAGCCGGCCTCGATCATCAGCTGCCTGGCATCCTCGATGGAGCGACGCATCCGCTGGCCGTTCACCACCTTGTGCGTGTACGGGTTGGTGCCTTCCAGCGTGGCTTCGCGCGAGCCGAAGATGCCATCGGGCAGCGGGCTCATCGCCGTGACGCCGGCCTTCTTGGGAAAGATCTTCGAGTACTCATCCCAGTCGATCGCGATGGCGATGGCCTGCCGCAGCTTGCGGTTGCGTACGCGCTGCTGGGGTGTGTCGCCCCAGCCTATCACCGGGTCGATCATGTTGAAACCGATGATGTAGCTGTTGACGTCCGAGGACTTCGGGAAGTTGAAGCCCTTGCGCTCGTACTCGGCCCTCACTTTTTCGGAGTCCATTGTCTCCACGAGGTAGCTCATGCCGGTGTCCACGCGCTCGAACACCTCCAGGTCGTAGTACCCATCCCGGAACTTGTTGCGCTTGGGCGTGCCCTCGCGTTCGACCGTGGCGACGATGCTGTCGACGAAGGGCATCGTCTTGCCGCAGTCGTCGAGCAGGCCTCGCTTGCGGTCTTCATCACTGCCTTCGCAGGGATAGGGCTCGCCGCGGTAGTTGGGGTTGCGCTTCATGACGATGCGGCGGTCCTTCTGGTAATCGACCACCATGTACGGCCCCGTGCCCACCGGCCAGGTGTCGAGCGACACGCCGTGGGCCGCCAGGCCCGGCTGCGCATAGAAGGCATCGGCCTCCCAGGGCACGGGCGCCAGGAAGGTCATCTGCATCCAGTACTTCCACTGCGGGTACTTGCCGTGCAAGCGGATGCGCAGCAGGTGCTTCTCAGGCGCCGTGGCGCCCGCGAGGGGCCAGCGCCGGAAGTCGAGGAACGGCTTGTCCAGGCTGGAAGCGTCCAAACCTGCTCGCAACTTGGCATCCTCGCGCTTGATGAGTTCTCCGTACTCCTTCAGGCCGATCACGTACTCGGAGAACACGCCGAAGATGGGCGTAGTGATGCGCGTGGTGGCGTGCCGCTTGATCGCATACACGAAATCGTCGGCCACCAGTTCCCGCGCGCCGGTGTGCTCGAAATCCATCGGCGTGCGACGCCGCCCCAGCGCGCCGGGCTTGAGGTCGTGGTAGCGGTAGTGACCGGCCTCGTCCTTGGCGAATGCGGGATGGGGCTGGAAGAGGATGCCGCGCTTGATTGGCACGTCATACACGCTCTCGGCGATCTGTTCGGCGGGCGCGTCGTCGGGCAGACGGCGGCCTTCCTTGTCGAGATAGATGGGGCTCACCACTCGCTCAGCCGACTTCGGCACCAGCTCGAACGGCCGCTTCAGGTAGTGGTAGGCATAGGGCGGCTCGTACACCTGATAGGTGACCAGCGTGTCGTTGGACCAGTAAGAGGCGGTGGGATCGAGGTGCCTCGGCGTGCTCTCCGTCATCGCCGAATAAAGCGTGTTGTCACGTTCGGCGCCGCGCGGCCACGGGCTGCTGTTGCATCCGGCCAGCCAGGCCAGCAGCAAGCCGGCCACCAGCAAACCCGACCACCACCTGGGCCCCTCGCCGCAACGCCGCTTCGCCTCATTTAGAGCGTGCATAAGGCCTTTCCTGGGCACACGCCTAGCAGCGAACGACAAGCGAGGCGCGGAAAAACAATCGCCTCCGGAAGGACCGGCTCATGGCCGTGTCGCGGGAGGCAGCGCCGCATGATACGCCCGGGAGCGTGAGGACCCACTCAAGGGTTTCACGGGTCGCCGCGCAGGCATTCAGCGCGTCGTATGCCCCCAGCCGATCAGCACCTGGCGCCCTTGCACGCACAGTTCCACCTTCGCCCCGACCGGCAGCGTGACCTTGGTGGGCACATGGCCGAAAGGCAGCCCGGTGAGGATGGGCGTGCGGGTCAGCGTGCGCAGGTGCGCCACGGCCGTTCTGAGCGTGTAGCCCCGGTCCAGGGGCGACGGCTTGTAGGCCGTGAAGCAGCCCAGCACCACCGCCTTCTGCGCGTCCAGCACGCCGGCATGCAGCAACTGCAAGAGCGCGCGTTCGATGCGATAGGGGTGTTCGTTCACGTCTTCGAGGAACAGCACACCCCCCCGGGTCACCGAGCGAGCCGGCCAGTGCGGTGTGCCCAGCAAGGCATTGACCAGGCACAGATTGCCACCCCATAGGGTGCCGCGCACCTGCAGGCCATCGAAGCCTGGCTCCGTGCGGAAGCCGACCGCTTCCAGTTCGCCCGACATGGCTTCCAGGAAACAAGCCTCGGTGACCTCGTCGACCGCTACACCGCCGAAGTCTTCGCAGGCGAGCGGGCCAGCCCATGTGACACCGCTCGCGTGAGCCAGCAGCCCCAATTGCAACGCTGTCAAGTCGCTTTGCCCCACCCAGCGCGTGCCCTGCTCCACGCTGCGCGCGATCAGCTTCCAGTCGATTCGGTCCAGCAGCCGCGAAAGGCCGTAACCGCCCCGGCTCGCCAATGCGACGAGGGGCGCTTGCGCGGCCACGCGGTGCAGTGCGGTCAGCCGCGTATCGTCGTCGCCCGCGAAGCGCTGGTGGCGGGCAAACGCGGACTCGTCGATGTTCACTTCGTACCCGTGCTTCGCAAGGCGGCGCGCCGCGCGGCGCAACGGCGCGGCCTTGGCCAGCACGCCGGAGGGCGTGAACAGCGTAAGGGTCGTCATCGTGGAGGCAAAGGTCTTCAAGAAGTCGTGGATGGCGGCGGTTCGACCTCGACCGCTTCGCCGGTGGGGATCGGCTCATCGCCGGGTGGTGCTTCAGGTGCAGCCCCCGCACGCCGCATGCGGTACTGCTCTCGCCGTTCGACAAAGAAGTCGCGCAGCACGCTGGCGCAATCGTCCGCGAGCACGCCGCCTTGCACGAGGGTGTGGTGGTTCAGGCGCCGCTCGGCGAACAGGTCGACCACCGAACCCGCCGCACCCGTCTTGGGATCGGTCGCGCCGAAGACCACGCGCTTGAAACGCGCATGCATCAGGGCCATGGCGCACATCGCGCAGGGCTCCAGGGTGACGTACAACTCGCACTCCGGCAGCCGGTAGTTCGACAGCAGCGTGGCGGCATGCCGCAGCGCCACGATCTCGGCATGCGCGGTCGGATCGTGCTCGGTGATGGGCCGGTTGTAGCCTGTGGCGATCACCTGTCCGCCACGCATGATCACCGCCCCCACGGGCACCTCACCCACGAGCCAGGCGTTGTTCGCCTGATCGAGCGCGATGCGCATTGCGCGCTCGTCGGCAGGGGTGATCAGAGTGTCTTCGGGCGCGACCAAGTACTTCCAATCCAAACGCTAGACGGCGCTCTTGTGCTTGATCAGGAAGTTCTCGTTTTGCACGTACCGCCTGAAGCTGTCGACCTTGACGTAATCGTTCTTCTCGACCCACTCGTCGAACAGCCCGGCGTTGGCATTGTCGACCTCGATGAACATGTGGGGACGGAACCTCCTGATCGTTCCCTCCATGCCTTGCAGCACGGAGATCTCCATGCCCTCGACATCGATCTTCACGAACTGCGGCTCCTTGCCCATGCTCAGCGAGTCGAGTGGGCACACCATCACCTTCGCTGCAGTTGTGTGCTCCGAGCCCTCGACCTCCACAAGTCGCGCGGCACCAATGTTGTTCATCTGCGGATACTCAACCTGAAAGTGCCCCAACTTGTCGCCCAGACCCATGCCGACGTAGGACGTGTCGATGGTCTGGCAGGCGTTGTTCAGCAGCACGTTCAGCTTCAGGATGTCGGCCGTGTACGGATTGGCCTCGAAGGCGTAGACCTTCTCGGCATTGAGCACCTTGGCCATGAAGATCGCGTGGTTGCCCACGTTGGCCCCGATGTCCACGAAGACCCGAGCGCCCGCACTATGCCGCTGGATGAGCCTGAGCTCTTCGTTCTCGTAGAGCTCGCCGTTCAGGTGGTGCACCTGAATGAGGTCTGCTCGGTCCTGAACAAAGAAAACGAATTCCTTTCCAAAGGAACAGAAACGCGAAACCACCCCTTCCATTCTCATCACGACCGATCCCTCCGAAGTAAGCATCAAGAAACTGCGTTGATCCTGCCTGACCTACTCCCACTCTATTGTCAATGGTCGGTTGCGGCTCAGAGTGAAAACACGACGTCTAACAGGCCGAGGACACGGACGATACCGACAGATTTACCGTCGCGCTCGGGAGCACCGCGTAGGGCTGTGTAGTGTCGATCCGGGGCATCGTGGGCGGGCGGCAGCAATCGGAGAGCGGAGTTGGCAGGCCCTGGAACGCGAGGACGGTATCGACTGCTCGTTCCAGGAACGCAGTGACGGTAATCATTATCGCTTTGACGGTATCACGACCTTCCCTGGCCGGCGCTCCCGCGGGCAGCTGGAAGTATCGGCCCGTACTAGCCCGCCCTCGGCGTGCGAGGCCCTCGGTTGAGCATCGATTCGGTGTGATGCAGCTGGCTCATCGACAGGAGCCCGTGCCGGCACAGCAAGGAGAAATCCGCTTCGATGTCCGCCTCCTTCACCGTGCTGTCGTAGAAGTAGACGATGTCCGAACGCAGGCGACCGGCACCGTCAGTCGTCACCCGGTGAATGCACTTGCGGCCGGCGTCCTCGCCGGTGCCGTGGAGCAGCGTGACGCTGAGTGACCCGCCATCGCTCAGGGCAAGGGTGCGCTCCTGGATGCGTTGACTATTGACGTATTGCGACATTCGAGAGCGCTTCCTGTAGCTGTCGTGGCAGCGTACCACCCGCGCAGGTCCCGGCAGCCGGGCGCAGCCAGCGGACAATCGCGCATGAGCAGCATCAATCCCCCTGCCCCGGCCGACTTGCCGGATCCCGCCTCGAACGCCGGCCCGTCGTTCAGCAGGTTGCCGCTGCCCCCTGCCATGCTGACCAACCTGCAGCGGCTGGGTTACCTCAGCATGACGCCGATCCAGGCCGCCGGCCTGCCGCTCGCACTGGCGGGGAAAGACCTGATCGCACAGGCCAAGACCGGCAGCGGCAAGACCGCCGCCTTCGCGCTGCCGCTGCTGGCCAACCTGAACCCGCGACGCTTCGCCGTGCAGGCACTCGTGCTGTGCCCCACGCGCGAACTGGCCGATCAGGTGACGCAGGAGATCCGTCGCCTGGCGCGGGCCGAGGACAACATCAAGACCCTGACCTTGTGCGGGGGCGCTCCGATTCGTACGCAGCTGGCGAGCCTTGCCCACGGTGCGCACATCGTGGTGGGCACGCCGGGCCGCGTCCTGGACCATCTCTCGCGCCAAACGCTGGCCCTGGACGCCCTGAACACCCTCGTGCTCGATGAAGCCGACCGCATGCTCGACATGGGCTTCGCCGAGGACATCGCCCAGGTGATGAAGCTGTGCCCCACGGCGCGCCAGACCTTGCTGTTTTCGGCCACCTATCCGCAAGGTGTGGCCGAGCTGGCCCGCCGCTTCATGCGCGAGCCCCATGAGGTGAAGCTCACCGAGCGCCATGCCGCCACCAAGATCCGCCAGCGTTTCTATGAGGTGAAGGAGAGCGAACGCCTGCACGCCGTCGGCCTGCTGCTGAACCACTACCGGCCCGTGAGTACGCTGGCGTTCTGCAACACTAAGCAGCAGTGCCGCGACCTGGTGGCCGTGCTGCAGGCCCAGGGCATCGTGGCGCTGGAACTGCATGGCGACCTGGAGCAGCGCGAGCGCGACCAGGTACTGGTGCAGTTTGCCAACCGCAGCTGCAGCGTGCTGGTGGCCACCGACGTGGCCGCACGCGGGCTCGACATCGCCCAGCTCGAAGCCGTGATCAACGTCGACATCTCCCCCGACGAAGAGGTGCACACGCACCGCGTGGGCCGCACCGGACGCGCAGACGAAGCGGGCTGGGCGTTCAGCCTCGCCAGCATGGACGAGATGGGGCGCGTGGGGCGGATCGACCAGATGCAGGGCAGCGCCAGCGTTTGGCACCCCCTGAGCAAACTGACCGCGCCCGCCGATGCCGAACCTCTTCGCCCTCCCATGGTGACACTCCAGATCCTCGGTGGCCGAAAGGAAAAAATCCGTCCCGGCGATGTGCTGGGCGCCCTCGTCAAGGATCAGGGCTTCGACGTTGCGCAGATCGGGAAGATCAACGTCAACGAGTTTTCCACCTACGTGGCCGTGGAGCGCGGCATCGCGGACAAGGCCCTGCGCGGACTCAATTCCGGCAAGGTGAAGGGCAAGTCGGTGAAAGCAAGGCGGCTTTGAATCCGTGAAAAATACAACCCTGGTGCGCAACACCGCTGCCGCGGCATCGGTCACGATGGCCGAAATGGGCGGTCACATTGGCCGAAATCGGCACTATTGCGCTGCACCCGATCGCTCTTGACCAGGAAGCCTGAGGTAGTAGCGCGTCGAGCGCCCGGCTCCTGCCTGATCGAGCAGACCGTGCGCCTGGAGGTCAATGAGTTCGGCGCGAGGCCGTGGCGCGGGAGGCGCCGGTGATGTGCTCGTACTTCTTGGTACTCATGCCGCCGTCGAAGCCGCCCGGCCCGGCGTCCAGCAGCAGGTTCATCACCTTGCGCTGACGCTCGCTTAGGGCCTTGTCGCCATGGTCCAGCCAGAAGCGGGCCTTGACGAGCGTTTGGTCCACACCCTCGACGCCTCTTCGCAGGCCGCCTGCATCTGCTCAATGAACCAGCACACCCATTCCGTCACGTCGAGGCCGCCATGCTGGGCGTGGTCGAGGTTGGCGTAGTAGTCCTTCCGACCATCGAGCAGCCGCTGCGACGTGCGAAACAGGCGACTGGTCTCGCCGCTGTCACGGGCCAACAGCAGATCGACCAGGGCGCGCCCGAGGCGGCCGTCTCGAACCACAGGTGCGCGAGTGCCGCCCTGACCAGGGTGTCGGGTTCGGCGGCGGCGTTGAACCACTGCAGGAATCGGCCCATCTCGTGGGGCACATGCGACGAAGGCGGCGCCTCGTAGTGCACCTTCTCGCGCCCCGCCCGGCCACTCACGATCTGCATCGGCTCGCCATGGTGCTGATAGCCGCCGACGTGAATCTTCGTCATGCCGGAGTAGGCGGTGGGAAAGAGCGCAGCGTGCCATGCGTACAGACGTTCGTGGGTCAGCGCGTCGTGGCAGCGCTTCACCGCGTCGTCCATGCTGTCCAGCAGCCCCTCCACGTTGCGAGGCGCGTGAGGCCCATCCTGCTTACCCACACCCAGCCGCCGTGCCACCGAGCTGCGCACCGCGATGGGACGCGCCCAGGCCGCCGTGCGTTGCAGAATCCATAACGCCAGCATGGCCTCCTCGGAACCGGAGCGGTCCACGCTGCATGGACGGGGGAGGACTGAACAAGATAAGCAATCAACGCAAGACATGAAGCGTGAATCAGTCGAGGCCATCCACCACCTCTCGTCCCAGAAAAGGGAGCAGCTGCGCAAGCTCCTGAAAGCCAGGGGTGTAGACCTGTTGACGTTACCTGTTGACGTTGCCGGTGCTGAGGCGGCCGGGGGATCTTGCGGTCATTCCTGCGTCGTTCGCCCAGCAGCGGATGTGGTTCCTGGACCAGCTGGATCCGGGCAATCCCGCGTACAACGTACCGGTGACCGTACGCTTGATCGGGCGCCTCGACGTCGATGTGCTTACGCAAGCGCTGAACGAAGTTCTACGCCGCCATGACGTGCTGCGCACCCGTTTTGCCGTGGTTGACGGCATGCCGGTGCAGGTCGTCGCCCCTGCGCTCGCATTGGGGTTGCCTCAGACCGACTTGTCGGTGCTCCCCAGGGCGCAGCGGGTGCTGCAGGCTGACGAAATGGCCAAGCAGGAGGCACAGATCCCGTTCGATCTGGCAGCCGGGCCGCTGGTGCGGGGGCACCTGCTGGAGGTGGCCGAGGACGAACACGTCCTGCTGCTCACGGTGCATCACATCGTGTCCGACGCGTGGTCCATGGGCGTGCTGGCGCATGAGATGGCCGCGCTGTACGCAGCGTACGTACGGGGTGGGCCATCGCCGCTGCCGCCACTGCCGATCCAGTATGCCGACTACGCGCACTGGAGCGCTGCTGGCTGGGCGACGAAGTGCTGCAGGCACAGGTCGATTACTAGAAGCGGCAGCTTACGGATGCGCCCCCAGTGTCTACGCTTCCCAGCGACCACCCGCGCCCAACGATGCAAACGCATCGCGGCGCCACGCTCGTGCTGCGCTTGCCGGCGCACATCACCGCCGGTTTACACGCCGTGGCGCTGCAAGCGAAAGGCACGCTGTACATGGTGCTGGCAACGGCCTTCAATGTGCTGTTGTGGCGTCACAGCGGGCAGGAGGATATCTGCGTTGGCATGCCGGTGGCTTCGCGCACGCGGGCTGAGCTGGAGCCGCTGATCGGCCTGTTCGTCAACACACTGGTACTGCGCACCCGGCTGCGCCGCGGTGCGACGTTCAGCGAGCTGTTGCAGCAGGTGAAGGCGACGACCCTGGACGCCCAGGCGCACCAGGACGCACCGTTCGATCAGTTGGTGGAGGTGCTCAAGCCTGAGCGCAACACGGCCTACTCGCCGCTGTTCCAGGTCATGCTCGTGTTGCAGAACGCGCCAACGCAGCTCGACGAACCAACAGAGTTGCGCTTCGAGATGCTGGGCCGGGAGAACACGCAGGCCAAGTTCGACCTTACGCTGAACATCACCGACGAAGGCGAGGGGCTCAAGGCCGAGTTCGAATACAACATCGACCTCTTCGACGCCAGCAGCATCGAGCGTCTGGCTGGCCATTTCACCCGGGTGCTGGAGGGCGTGGCCGCCGACCCGCAACAGCGCATCGAGCAGCTTCAGTTACTGGACGAGGCCGAGCGCGATCGCATGGTGGTGCAGTGGAACGACACCGCTGCAGAGTATCCGCACGAGTCCACCATCCACCAGCTGTTCGAGCAGCAAGCCAGGCGCACCCCGGAGGCTGTCGCCGTCGTCTTCGAGGGCATCTCGCTCACCTACGCTGAGCTAAACGAGCGCGCCAACCGGCTCGCCCACCATCTCATCGCCTTCGGCGTTCGCCCGGACTCGCGGGTAGCCATCGGCCTGCCGCGCGGCATCGACATGATCGTGGCCCTGCTGGCCACGCTGAAGGCCGGCGGCGCCTATGTGCCGCTCGACCCCGACTACCCCCGCGAGCGCCTGACCTACATGCTCGCCGATAGCGCTCCGCGTGTGCTAGTCACCCACTCCGGCGTACGTGCCGTGCTGGGCGACTTGCCGGCATCGTTGACGGTGGTGACGCTCGACGCCAAGCCCGGTCCGTGGGAGGCCTTGCCCGCGACCAATCCCGAGTCAGGTGCCCTGGGCCTCAGCCCGGCCCACCTGGCCTACGTCATCTACACCTCCGGCTCCACAGGGCTTTCCAAGGGAGTGATGGTCGCGCATCGCAACGTGGTCCATCTTTGGGCCGCACTGGAGCACGGCATCTATGCTCACCATCCCGGCATCGAGCGGGTGAGCCTCAACGCCTCGCTCGCTTTCGACGCTTCAGTGAAGCAGTGGGTGCAACTGGCCTCGGGGCGCACCCTCGTGATCGTGCCCGACGCGGCCAGGCGCGACGCCGCCGCACTGCCGGAGTACATGGTCCCGGCAGGCTACGTGGCGCTGGACACTCTTCCGCTCACGCCCAACGGCAAGCTCGACCGCCGTGCCATGCCTGCGCCGCAGGCACAGTCCTTCGGCGCCCGCGCTTACGAGTCTCCGCAAGGCGAGATCGAGACCCTCCTTGCTGACGTGTGGAACGAACTGCTAGGAGTGGAGCGCATCGGCCGCCACGATGACTTCTTCGCGCTCGGCGGCCACTCGCTGCTGGCCGTGCAGCTGACCTCGCGTGTCCGTGCGGCGCTCGGCCTCGACGTGCCGCTGGCGGAGCTGTTCGCCCAGCCCACCCCGGCCAGCTTCGCGCAGCGCGTGGCCGCGGCCACCGTGAGTACGCTGCCGGCCATCGTGCCTGCGTCGCGCCAGGAGGCGCTGCCCCTGTCCTTCGCGCAGCAGCGGCTGTGGTTCCTCGCCCAGCTCGACGAGCGAGCGGGCGCTGCCTATGCGATGCCCGGCGGTGTGCGCCTGAAGGGCTCGCTCGACGTGGCCGCGCTGCAGGCCGCGCTGAACCGCATCGTCGAGCGCCACGAGGCGCTGCGCACCTGCTTTGGCTCCGTTGAGGGTGCCCCGGTGCAGCTCGTCGCCCCGCCCGAAGTGGGTCTGGCGCTGTCGCAGGTCAACCTGACCGGCCACGCCGACCCCGAGACCGAACTCGAACGCCTGGCTGCCGAAGAAGCCAGCGCGCCCTTCGATCTCGCTCGCGGCCCGCTCATACGCGGCCGCCTGATTCGCCTGGCCGACGACGACCATGCGCTACTCATCACCATGCACCACATCGTCTCCGATGGGTGGTCCATGGGCGTGCTTGTCAACGAGTTCAGCGCCTTGTATGCCGTGTTCTTGCACGGCCAGCGTGACCCGTTGCCCCCGTTGCCCATCCAGTACGTCGACTACGCCGTGTGGCAGCGCCGCTGGATCAGCGGTGAGGTGCTGCAGCGCCAGCTCGACTACTGGCGCGATCATCTGTCGGGTGCGCCCGCCCTGCTGGAGCTGCCCATTGACCGGCCCCGCCCGGCGGTGCAGGACTACGCGGGTGCGTCCTTCGGCTTCCAGCTGGATGCCGAACTCACTGCCGGCCTCAAGGCGATCAGCCAGCGCCACGGCACCACCTTGTTCATGACGCTGCTGGCGGCCTGGGCTGCACTGCTGTCGCGCATGTCGGGCCAGTCCGATGTCGTCATCGGCACGCCGGTGGCCAACCGCCACCGCGCCGAGATCGAGCCGCTCATCGGCTTCTTCGTGAACACGCAGGCGCTGCGCGTCGACTTGTCCGTCTCGCCCTCCGTGGCCGAACTGCTCGCGCAAGTGCGCGCCACTGCATTGGCCGCGCAGGAACATCAGGACATCCCCTTCGAGCACGTGGTCGAGGCGCTGAGCCCGGCCCGCTCGATGGCGCACAGCCCCGTCTTCCAGGTCATGTTCGCATGGCAGAACATGCCCGCAGGCGCATTGGACCTGCCCGGCCTGCAGCTGGAGCCCGTCGGAGCGTCCTCCACCACCGTCAAGTTCGACCTGGAGCTGATCCTGCACGAGGCCGGCGAGCGCATCACCGGCAGCCTCGGCTATGCCTGTGCCTTGTTCGATCGCTCCACCATCGAGCGCCACCTCGGCCATTGGCAGACCCTGCTGCGCGCCATGGTCGCTGACGATGGCGCACCCGTCGCCCGCCTGCCGCTGCTCATGCCGACCGAGCTGCAGCACATCCTGCACGCCTTCAACGATACCGCCGTCGCCTTCCCCCAGGAGCGTTGCATCCATCAACTCTTCGAGGAACAGGCCGCTTGCACCCCCGAAGCCATGGCGCTGGTCTTCGACGGCATCTCGCTCAGTTACGGAGAACTGAACTCGCAGGCCAACCGCCTTGCGCACCACCTCATCGCCCTGGGCGTGCGACCGGACTCGCGGGTAGCCATTGCCTTGCCGCGCGGCATCGACATGGTCGTGGCCCTGCTGGCCACGCTCAAGGCCGGGGGTGCCTATGTGCCCCTGGACCCCAACTACCCCGTCGAGCGCCTGGGCTACATGCTCGATGACTGCGAGGCGCGCTGGATGCTGACCAACACCGCCGTGCAGGCGCCGCTGCAGGTCAGCCGTGCGCTTATGACGGCCACTGTGCTCGAACTCGATGCATCGCACCAGCCGTGGGACGCTTGCGCCGACAACAACCCCGATCCCGCTGCCCTGGGGCTCACGCCCGAGCATCTCGCCTACGTCATCTACACCTCGGGCTCCACGGGGCGCCCGAAGGGCGCGATGGTGGCCCATACGGGACTGTGCAACCTGGCGCTCACGCAAATCGATGCCTTCGCGACCGCCCCGGCCAGCCGCGTGCTGCAGTTTGCCTCGTTCAGCTTCGATGCATGCATCTTCGAGGTGCTGATGGCGTTGTGCAGCGGGGCCACGTTGCACGTGCCGGCACCCAGCATGCTGGCGGGCACGGCACTCCACGACGTGCTGCGCGACGGGCACATCACCCACGCCACCTTGCCACCGGCCGTGCTGGCCGCGCTGCCCGATGACGGGCTGCCCGAACTGCAGACGCTGGTCATGGCCGGCGAAGCCGCCTCGCACGCACTGGTGCAGCGCTGGGCCACGGGGCGACGACTGATCAACGCCTATGGCCCCACCGAGGCCACGGTGTGGGTCAGCATGCACCACTGCGACACGCAGCAGCCAAGCTCACCGCCCATCGGCTCGGCCATCGCCAACACGCGCATCTACATCCTGGATGTGCATGGCCAGCCCTCGCCGGTCGGCGTGGCCGGCGAGATCCACATCGCGGGCATACAGCTGGCTCGCGGCTACCTGCGCCGCCCGGAACTGACCGCCGAGCGCTTCGTGCCAGATCCGTTCGGCGAACCTGGCTCGCGCATGTACAAGACCGGTGACGTGGGGCGCTGGCAGCCTGACGGCGCAATCGAGTTCCTCGGGCGCAATGACCACCAGGTCAAGATCCGGGGCTTTCGTATCGAACTGGGCGAGATCGAGGCCGCGTTGCGCTCGCATCCCGAGGTGCGAGAAGCCGTCGTGCTCGCCCGCGAGGATGTGCCCGGCGACAAGCGTCTGGTGGCCTATGTGGTCGGCGCGGCCATGCCCGAGGCGCTGCGCGCGCATCTCGACTCACGCCTGCCCGAGTACATGGTCCCGGCCGCCTACGTGGCCCTGGATGCACTCCCGCTCACACCTAACGGCAAGCTCGACCGCAAGGCGCTTCCTGCGCCGGAGGTTGATGCGTTCAGCCCGCGTGCCTACGAGGCCCCGCAAGGCGAGCTGGAGGCCAAGCTCGTAGCGATTTGGAGCTTGCTGCTGGGTGTCGATCGCATCGGACGCAGTGACGACTTCTTCGCCCTGGGTGGCCACTCGCTGCTCGCTGTGCGTGTGGTCTCGAATGTGCAGCAGGAATTGAAGCGCACGGTGCCACTGCGCGAGGTTTTTGCGCGAGCAGGAGCACGTGCTGCTGCTCAACATGCATCACATCATCGGCGACGGCTGGTCGATGAACGTGCTGGCCAATGACATGCAGCAGCTGTATGCGGCGCAGCTGCTAGGCGTGCCGGCCCAGCTGCCTGCACTCGGCGTGCAGTACGCCGACTATGCGCACTGGCTGCGCCAACAGGACATGGCCACGCATGCGTCCTACTGGGCCCAGACCCTGGACGGCTATGAGCCCGGCCTGCCCCTACCGCTTGACCGCCCGGCCGAGCCCCGGCCTTCCATGGCACGCACGGTCACCCTGAGCTACTCCGCCGACCTCTGCGCTGCGCTGAACACATGGTGCACCCAGATGGCGCCACGCTGTTCATGGCACTCACCGCCGCGTTGGGCGTGGTCCTGCAGCGTTACACCGGCCGGCGCGACCTGTGCGTGGGCACCACAGTCGCCGGGCGAAACCGAGCGGAGCTAGAGTCGCTGATCGGCTATTTCATCAACATCGTGGCGCTGCGCCTGGACCTATCGGGCGATCCGTCGGCGGAGGATGTGCTGGAGCGCGTGAAGCGTACCGTCCTGTCCGCCCTGGAGCATCAGGCGCTACCCTTCGAGCAGGTGCTGCAACAGCTCAAGCTCTCCGGCGACAGCGCGCAGGAGCTGGTGCCCGTGATGGTGCGCCATCAGAACTTCCCCGACACGGTGGATGGGCAGTGGGGCGACGGGCTGACCATCGCGCCCCTGCCTGAGACAGAGCAAAGCGCCAAGTGCCCCCTGGACGTGCAGTTCTTCGGCGACGCCCAAGGCCTGACCGCCACGGTGCAGTACGCCGCCGATCTGTTCGACGAGGCCACGGTGCGCCGCCTGCTGCAGCACCACCAGCAGGTGCTGCAGCACATGGTGCGGCGCCCGCAGCAGCTTCTGTCGTCGCTGCCGCTGCTCACCGACGAGGAGTGGCAGCTCATCGGGCGGTGCAACGCCACGGCGCGCGAGCTGGACGACTCGCTCAGCGTGGTTGCACTGTTCGAGCAGCAGGTGCAGGCCGCTCCCGATGCTTGCGCATGCATCGACAAGCAGGGCTCCCTGACCTACGCCGAACTCAACGCACGGGCCAACCGCATCGCGCATGCCCTGCGCGAGCGCGGCGTGGGACCGGAAGTGCGCGTGGGGCTGTACATGCCGCGCTCGTGCGACTTCATCGCCGCCATGCTGGGCATCTTCAAGGCAGGCGGTGTGTACGTGCCGCTGGACATGAACGCACCGCAAGCCTACCTGCAACGGCTCATCGATGATGCCCAGCCGCAGGTGCTGATGCACGGCGCGCAACCGCCGCAAGCGGCCTGTGCCGGCATCGAGAGGCTGAACGTAGCCGAGGCTGCGTCCCACGGAGCGAACCTCTCGCTCCCCTCGCACGCCCGGCAGCTGATGATGCTGGCCTACACCTCCGGCTCCACCGGGCAGCCCAAGGGCGTGCTGGTGCCGCACGGGCAGCTGCTCAACCTGCTGCGTTCGATGCAGGCCCGGCTGCCCCTGGGCCCCGGCGACATCGTGGCCCAGAAGACCATGGCGCCCTTCGTCGTGTCGATGAAGGAGCTGTGGGGTGCCTTGCTGGCCGGCGTGCCGCAGGTCGTGGTGGGGGACGCCTTGCTCAAGGACCCGCCGGCCTTCATCGGCGCGCTGCAGCGGGGCAGGGTGAGCCGGCTGTTCATCGTGCCCTCGCACCTGCAAGCCGTGCTCGACGCGCTGGACGATCCGGAAGCGCTGTCGCACCTGCGGGTATGCGTGACCGCGGGCGAGCCGCTGTCGCAATCGTTGCGCGAGCGTGTGCAGCGCACCCTGCCGTGGGTGGCGCTGTGGAACAACTTCGGCTGCACCGAACTGAACGACACCGCCTACTGCGATCCCGAGCACTTGGGCGGCACAGGGCAGTTCGTGCCCATCGGCTGGCCCGTCGACAACGTGCAGGTGCACGTGCTGGACGAACGGCTGCGCGAGCTTCCCCTGGGGGTGGTTGGCGAGCTGTGCGTGGACTACCCGTGGATGGCGCGCGGCTACTGGCGTCAGCCGGAACTGACCGCGCAGCGCTTCGTACCCAATCCATACGGCGCACGCGGATCGAGGTTGTACCGAACGGGCGACATGGTGCGGCGACTGGACGATGGCTCGTTGGAGTACCTGGGTCGCGAGGACTTCGACATCAAGATCCGCGGGCAGCGCGTGGACGTGCGTCAGGTCGAGGCGGAGCTCGCCGGGTGCGAGGGTGTACACCTGGCGGCAGCCGCGGGGTGGCATGACGATCACGGCGACACGCATCTGGTAGCCTACGTCGTCCCCCGCGCGGGACAACCGCTCCAGGCCACAAAGCTGCGCCGTCAACTGGCCGCGCAGTTGCCGGCCTTCATGGTGCCAAGCCTGTACGTGGCGCTGGAGGTCTTGCCGAGAACGACGACCGGCAAGCTAGACCGCAAGTCACTGCCCGCGCCGCAGCTTGAAGCGTTGGCGCAGCAGCCGTATGCAGCGCCCGAGACGGACACCGAGCGCGCGCTAGCCGGCCTCTGGAGTCGCTTGCTGGAGTTGCCGGTCGAAAGCATCGGGCACGAAGACGACTTCTTCGCCCTGGGCGGACACTCGCTGTTGGCCACGCGCGTTGCTGCACACGTGCAGGAGGTGCTGCACCGCCCGCTGGAGCTGGAGCATGTGTTCGCCCATGCCACCTTGCGCGATCTGGCCGCGCATATCGATGCGCCTGAAGTTTCGAGGCTCGCGCCGCCGACGGCTTCTACCGATTCCAGTGCCTGGCTGATCCGGCTGCCCTGTTCTACCCCGCGATTGCAGCTTCTTTGCTTTCATCACGCGGGCGGCAACGCCAACGCCTTCCTGCCATGGAAAGACCACTTGTCACGGACATGATGCTGCGGGCCGTTCGCGCCGATTTCGCCCTGCTGGCCCAGTACCGCTACGAACCGGAGCGGCTGCCCCTGCCTGTGCCCATCACCGTGCTGGCCGGCAGGCAGGCAGGCAGGACGAGATCGTGCCCCACGAAAGCCTGGACCGCTGGCAGGAATGCACCCAGCTGCCATGCCGCAGGCATGAGTTCGATGGCGGCCAATCTACCTTCACAGCCAGACAGAGGCCGTCGTCGCCGTGGTGAACGGCACGCTGTCGGTCGCGTACGCCTGATGTTTCAGATCCGCAAAGTCCGCCATTCGGGGTCCTCTTGTTCGTCGTGCGATTTGGGACGCTGAGTTGGGATCGTTCAACTACTCCAACGCGGCTGCGCGAAAGAACAGCGAGAACGTGCTGGTCAACTGGAATAACCCAAAGCTGGCCGAGACCTACTTGAAGCACTTCGATCGGAACTATCGGCAGGCGGAGCCCTACGAGCCACGGTACTGATGCGGCCGAGGCAGGGCCTCGAACGGCGGAAGCTGAGTCTGGACTTGGCCGCGGCGACACTGGTCATTAACTCCCGCTCTGAATGTCCATGACCATCGGGCGAAGCATCGTTGCAGGTAGAGTCGAGATGTGGACAGCCACTGGCGGTACTGCTTCGCTCATCCGTCCAGTGATCTCAGCCTTCCCCGAAACAGTAACCGGGTCGGCCTGTGCATCGACCTTTTCGAGGCTTGCTCGGCGTTCAATCGCGTTACGGACCGCACACTCGCGCTGCCACCAAATCGTGGCACGCATTACCCGAAGGCTTCAGCCATTTCGTTGCCTCCATGACTGCTCCGGTTGCTTTCGGCTGGAGCGGTTGCCGGGTGGGCCTTGCACCCACTGGAAAGCGCCGCCTTTTCACGGCGCACACTGAGTCCAGTCTGAAGGCGCCAGACGATAAGGGAACGGTTTTGGCGCTGAGGGATCGGGGACCCGTCAGCGCTACGCTGCCCCGGTTGACGACCCCAAGGCACGTCCCATAGGATGCGCCCATGTCCTTGCGCACGAATCTCTCCCTACGTCTAGGTCTGACCCTGGGCCGGGATCTGCTCGTGCGCGCTGCGCCCCGATTCGCGGGTCGCTGAAAACTCCCCCTGATCCCGGCCATCCACCCGCACTGACTCATCGGTGCGGCAGGGGAGCGATCTCACCTGTGGCGTGAGTTCACGCACATCCCCTTCGTTGCATCCGTCCATTGCGGCATCCATGCCGGCCTCAACACCGATCGAGGCTGCTGCAGGACGTGGCACTGCAAGACCCTGGCCGAAGCGATCATCATGCTGAGAAACCCTTCCTACAAATATCGCCCCTTCCCTCCCGTCGTCTTGCCTGATCGGCAATGGCCTTCACGCACGATCACGCACGCCCCTGCGTGGCTGTCCACCGACCTGCGTGATGGCAACCAAGCCTTGTTCGAACCAATGAACGCCGAGCGCAAGCGGCGCCTGTTCGATCTGCTCGTGCGCACCGGCTTCAAGGAGATCGAGGTCGGCTTTCCGGCCGCGTCCCAAACCGACTTCGACGTCGTGCGTGACCTCATCGATCACGACCGAGTACCTGAGGACGTGACCCTGATGGTCATGACCCAGGCTCGCGAGGATCTCATCGCCCGCACCGTCGAAGCGCTCAGCGGCGCCCGGCGCGCCATCGTCCACGTCTACAACGCCACCGCCCCGCTGTGGCGGCGAGTGGTGTTCCGCATGAGCGAGGACGAGGTGATGGCCCTCATCGATCACCACGTGCGCTATCTGCGCCGCCTCACCGACCGGCATCCGCAAACCGAGTGGGTTCTGCAGTATTCGCCCGAGACCTTCTGCATGACCGAACTGGAGGTGTCGCTGCGCGCCTGCACGACCGCGATGACCGCCTGGGGCGTGGGCCCCGGCCGCCCCATCATCCTCAACCTGCCCACTACGGTCGAGGTGGCGACGCCCAATGTCTTCGCCGACCAGATCGAGTGGATGCACCGAAACCTTCCTCAGCAAGAGAACGTCGTGCTCTCCGTGCACCCCCACAACGACCGGGGCACAGGCGTGGCCTGTGCCGAACTGGCCCTGATGGCCGGTGCCCAGCGCGTCGAGGGCTGCTTGTTCGGCAATGGCGAGCGCAGCGGCAACGTCGATCTGGTCACGCTGGCACTCAACCTCTACACGCAGGGTATCTCGCCAGGACTGGACTTCTCGGACATCGGGGCCGTGGCCCGCGAGGTCGAGGCCTGCATCGCACTGCCGATTCATCCGCGCCACCCGTATGCGGGTGATCTGGTCTACACCGCCTTTTCAGGCTCGCACCAGGACGCGATCAAGAAGGGCCTGGCCGCGCAGAACCCCCACGGGCTCTGGGAGGTGCCCTATCTGCCTATCGATCCGCACGACGTGGGGCGCACGTTCGACCACGTCATCCGCGTCAACAGCCAGTCCGGCAAGGGCGGCATCGCGTACCTGATGGAGCAGCACTTCGGGCTGGTGATGCCCCGGCGCATGCAGGTGGAGTTCAGTGCCGTCGTGCAGGCGCATGCGGATGCGAGTGAAGCAGAGGTGGACGTCAACACACTGTGGTCGCTGTTTGCAGCAACGTACCTGGCGCCGACCGAACCCGGTGGGGCCCTGGTCTGCCGAAGGCATCACCTCGCGAAGTTGAGTGATTCAGGCGTCGAGATCCGGCTCGATCTGGTTCGGCAAGGCAAACCAGTCACTTGCCGCGGCATCGGTACCGGCCCGGTGGATGCGACCGTCCAGGCCCTGGACGCCGGCCTGCGCATCGACCACTTCGAGGAGCGATCTGTAGGGTCGGGGTCTGACGCACAGGCCTGGGCCATCGTGGAGACTGCCTGCACCGGTGAGCGCGGCACGCGCTTTGGTGTCGGCCGGCATGCAGACATCGCGATGGCCGGCGTGATTGCGGTGATCAGCGCGGCGGCGCGGTGGCTTGGAACTGCGCAGTCGTGACCTGACGATACTCTGCGCCTGCATGCAGCGGGGGCGGGCAACTCCGCGACGTGTCCAGTCGGTCGGCCTCGGACTTCTCGTTCACTACCGGTCACCTACCGGTCATGCCGACCG
>CBINBY010000039.1:0-43465 GCA_966248995.1 uncultured Burkholderiales bacterium
CGGGGGTGGCGAAGTTCGCGTGGGTGGTCCCGCTGCAGGCCCTGCCCGAGTTCGAGGTCGGCTCGGAGCCGCTGTTCGACCAGGTGCTCGCGAGCACCGTGCCGAGCTACGGCTTCCAGAGCAACTTCACCGGCGAGGGCTGTGGCGCATGGCTCGGCAATGGCGTGCCGCGCGCGGCTACGAACAGCTGCCGGAGATCACCGGCTACAGCGACCACATCACACCGATGGTGCTGCTGAGCCTGAACACCGGGTTGCGGCAGGGCGAACTGTTCAGCATGGAGTGGAGGCAAATCGACATAGAGCGCAAGACCCTCGTTGTGCTGGCGTCGCACAGCAAGGGCAACCGCACGAGGACGATCCCGCTGAACGCCGAGGCGTTGGGGGTACTTGCCGCGATCCAGCCCGAGGACGCCTCGGGCTTGGTGTTCAAGTCACCGATCACGGGCGAACGGTTCAACAACGTGAAGAAGGCATGGGCCGAGGTGACCAAGACCGCCAAGCTTCCAGACCTCCGCTGGCACGACCTCCGACATGACTTCGCCAGCCAGCTTGTCATGAAGGGTGCCCCACTCTACACAGTGCAGAAGCTGCTCGGCCACTCCAATCCGAAGATGACCCAGCGATATGCGAAGTTGGCGCCTGACAAATTGGCTGACGCGGTGAGCCTGTTGGACGGCGCGTGACGGGACCAGCGCCCCTTGCGTGCATGTGCACGCGGAGGCTAGAATTTTCGACGTCTGATCTTCTTGTTTGGTCCCTTCGCCGATTCGTTCGGGGCACGTGCCGGGCCATCCATGAAAGTCGCCGACCCGCATGTTGACGAAGGTGTTCCACCTCCGATCTTCCGGGGGAATCAGACGCATCGCACCCCGCGGTGCAATAGGGGTTCATCCCCCGGCGCATGGGCCTTGCCCGTGCGCTCGCATGGGCAAGTCTTTCCACCACCCTCGTGGAGACGACCGCCATGCAAGCCGTCAAGTCGAAGTCCAAGCCAACGAAGGGCCAGCCCCCCGAACCACTCGCCCATAGCCCGGCAGGCGCCGGGAAGCGCCTAGGCGTCAGCACGCGCCAGGTCTACGTACTTATCGCCAGCGGCGACCTACGCAGCTACAAAGAAGGCAAGCGCCGGCTAATCCCCGACAGTGAGTGTCAGCGCCTTGTGGCGCGGCGGCTGGCGGATGCCGCATGAGCGCCCCAAGCGTGAGCACCGAGGCCGCCGACCACGACGCGGCTGTCGCTGAGCGCGACAAGACCTCTCCAATGAGGCCGATCGACCTCGTTCTGTCTCGCCTCGACGGCCACCGGGTGCGCCCCAACGGCCGTGACCGCTGGCGCGCGTGCTGCCCGGCGCACGGTGGCTCGAATCCGTCTGCGCTGTCGATTGGCGTCGGCGACGACGACGTGGTGTTGCTGAAGTGCTGGCACGGCTGCGACGTGGACGCAGTCGCAGCCGCGCTCGGCCTGGATGTCTGCGCGCTCTTCCCGCCCAAGGTAGAGAACCACCATGGCGTCGCGCCACTCATGCGCCGTCGGCTGCTGACCCCGGGCCAAGCGCTCGATCTGCTCGACATGGAAATGACCCTCGCAATCGTGTGCGCAAATGACATGGCGCGCGGCAAATCGCTGGATGAAGCGACCCGGGGCCGGCTTTTGCTAAGTGCGGCGCGCGTCTCGATGCTGCGCCAGGAGATGCGGAAATGAACGCGCCGCAAGCCCGATTCGAGCAACAGATTGACGACGAGATCGAGAAGGCAGGCGGGCCGGAAAGGGTTCTCGCAGGGACGGCAGATGTGTGGCCGGAGCCTGGCGAGATTACGGCAGACCTGCCGACTGCGCCCCCGTTCGATGCGGACGCTCTGCTACCCCGTCCACTTGGCGAGTTCGTGCTCGATGAAGCCAATCGCATGCCGTGCAGCCCGGACTACATCGCCGCCGCTCTCATCGTGGCGCTCGGCTCCGTGGTCGGCGCGCGCTGCGGGATCAAGCCCAAGCGACGCGATGACTGGATCGTGATTCCCAACCTGTTCGGCGGTGTCGTCGGTGACCCGGCGTCGAAGAAGACCCCCGCCATCAACAAGGTGCTTTGCTTTCTGGATCGCCTCGAAGCTGCGGAAGCCGGTAAGTACGCCGAGGCGCTGAAGGTGCATGAGGCGGAGATGGCCGCGCATGAGGCACGGCAGGCCGCACTGCGGGCCGCAATGAAGAAGGCGGCTCTCGCGGGGAAAGGGAAAGGCGATGGCTTGAAGATGGACGCTGCCGTGAGCGACATGCAGGAACTGCGTGAGCCCGAGGCGCCGCACGAGCGCCGCTTCAAGAGCAACGATGCCACCATCGAAAAGCTCGGCGACATGCTCACGCGTAACCCCGCCGGCCTGCTCGTGTTCCGCGACGAACTGGTGGGCCTGCTGTCGGGCTGGGAACGGGAAGGACGTGAGGCGGACCGGGCCTTCTACCTTGAAGGCTGGAACGGCACCGGCAGCTTCAACATCGACCGAATCGGGCGCGGTTCACTGTTCGTCAGAAACATGTGCCTGTCGGTGTTCGGTGGCATCCAGCCCGAGCTGCTCACCAAGTACCTCGCGACGATCACGTCATCGCTCGACAACGACGGCCGGATTCAGCGCTTCCAAGTGCTGGTGTACCCGGAGCCTGCACCATGGGCGTGGTGCGACCGTCACCCTGTGCGCGGCGCACGAGAAGCGGTTCGCGATCTGTTCGACCGCCTCGCCGCCTTCGATCCGGTGCAAGACGGCGCTACCGCGGCAGACGACTTCATGAAGCTGCCGAGCTTCGCATTCGACGACGCGGCGCAGGAAGTCTTCATCGAGTGGTCTAGCGAGCTGCACCGTCAGCGCATCATCAACGAGCAGAACCCGCTGCTGCGCCAGCACCTAGCGAAGTTCGAAAAGCTGTTCTGTGCGCTGGCACTGATCCTCCACCTCGCCGAGGGTGGCATCGGCGCTGTACAGGCCACCAGCGCCGTTCGGGCGGCGGCGTGGTGCCAGTATCTAGAAGGACATGCCCGTCGCATCTACGCGCTGGTGGACGCCGCGAAGGTTGGCACTGCCTGCATGCTCGGCCGGCGACTCGCAGAGGGCAAGCTTGAAGATGGATTCACCGCCCGAGACGTGGTCCGCAAGGGCTGGACCGGCATCGGCTCGACGGTGCAGGCCGAGACGGCGCTAACGATCCTCGAGGAGCATGGTTGGGTTCAGTCCGCGGACATCAATGACCAGCCTGGCCGGCCAACTACCCGGTACTTCATCAATCCGCGAATTCGAAAGGGGCCGCCGTGATCGACTGGATCGCCCGTGCTCGTTTTTCGCAGAAGGGGTGTAGCCCTGCCGCCAAAACCGACGAAAGCCCCATTTCGTCGGTTTCGTCAGTACCAGTCACCTCCATTCAGGAAAGCCGCGAACCCGTTTCGTCGGTTTCGTCGGTGGGGATCAAGGCCGCTCCCGAAAAACGCGAACTCGAGCCGACAGGCGTGCAGGACGGCGCATGGACTGATGCCGACATCGCCCACTTCCTTGATCGACGGGCCCGTTTGCTGCGGTGGGGCTGGACGGAGCAGCAAGCCGAAGCGGTGGCCGAGCGCTTGACGAGGCGCGATGCCGACGACGACCGGCGCATGTGCGTGGAATGCCGGCACTGTCGGCCGGGCCTCATCTGCGCCACCTACCGAGCGGCGGGAGTCGGCCGCGAACTCGGGCGCGACTTGGCAACGCTGCTGCAGCGCTGCCCGGCGTTCGCGCCTCATCACGGGCTGTGCGAATGAACGGCATGGCCTCAAGCCGCCTCGCCCACGAGGTCTCGTGCACGCGTGTCGAAACCGCGGGCGAGCGCCTCGCAATAACGCTTGGCCTGTGTCGCCAGCCAAGTGCACGATCCTGTCGAAGATGGCCGCGGCGCGGCGGCGCCGGCCATCGTCTGGGGCGGCATCGACAAAGTGCTGCATCGCGATACGGCCGCAGGCGAGCAGGATCGCATCCGGCTCCATCCCGCCGCGACGCTCCTCAGGCACCTGAAGGAGCGATGCACGGGCTTCGCTGATGAAGGGTGCTGGGCGTCGTCGGTGAAGCGGCACTTCGCACGGTGCTGCGACAGCAGCAGGCCGAGGACTTGCTTGACGGGGGGTGCCGGTCTCGGTATTGCACTGAATGCGGGCGGAGGCGTGCGAATGCATGGGAAGGGGCTCGGATCACCCGCCCCGCGTTCGCGCCTCCTGGGCCTTCCTGGCGCGACGGCGGGGCATCGACGGCGGTGGGCTGGGGCGACCCTGGGGGGCGAAGGTACTTCCAGAGGGGGTGCTGTCGTGGCGGCGAAGCGAGCGCGAGACCCCACCAGATATCGAATTTGCCGGATGGTGAACGGTGAAGCGAAACGGTGAACTGTCCCAGGCCATGCTGGCACGCAGGCTCGGCATCAGCCCGGCAGCGGTCACGAAGGCGAAGGCGCAGGGCATGCCCACCTCGTCGGTCGCCGCCGCCCGCGCCTGGCGCCGCGCCCATCTCGACCCGGCCCACACCAAACCCGAGCCGGGAGCGCCACCACCGCGGCGCGCCATACACCGGCCACCATCCACCACGCCGGGCGGTGGTGAGCAGCGCCGCCACACGCTGACCAGCACGCCATTCCAGCAGGCCCGCACTGCCCGTGAGGTGTACGAGGCGAAGCTGGCACAGCTCAGGTACGAGGTGGAGACGGGCCACCTCGTGGACGCCGAGCAGTTGCGTGCGGCGCTTGCCCGGCGCGTCGCCGCGTTTCGCGCGGCCCTGCTGCAAATCCCCGAGCGCACGGCGCCGCTGCTGGTCGGCGTGACGCCAGCGCAAACCCGCGCAGTGCTGCGGCGGGCGTTCCTCGATGCCCTCGCCCACCTGGAAGATGACCACGATTGACCCATTCGAGCGCCTGAGCCGTGCTCGTGCGGCGGCCGGCGATCATCCTGACTTGCGTTGGGTGCTGGACACCATCGACGCATGGGCCGCGCACGCGGTGGCCGATGGCCGGCAGCGACCGCTGCAGCGTTACCTCGGCATGGGCACTCCTGCTCAGATGAAGCGTTACCTGCGCGACCGCGCCCTCATCGAAACGTCGACGCACCTCGGCGTGAGCGGCGGCCCTTTCGTGCTGGCGCAGGAGCTGGAGCGCGCGTGGCACCGTTTTCGCGGCGTGCCCGGCATGGGTGACCGATATCGCCCAGCGGCGCGAGCCCCCGCCCGAGCTGGACAGCGAACTGCGGCGCGCGCTGTGGTGGGCAACGAAGTACTCGGGCGGCCGGTTGCTCGACGTGCGGCAGTTGTGCAGCATCCTTAGCGGTGCGCGGTCTGCCGGCTGATGCCGTGGTCGGTGAGGGCCTGCGCGTAGGGCGTTGAACGTATCTCACCGTTGGACGCGTTCGGCGAGCGAGCCGCACCACTCGCCTTGCCTGCTTCGGATGGCGTTGCCCGCTGCAACTCCCTGAGCAGCTCGCCCACGCGGCGCTCGGCGCGAGGGGGGCCTCACGGAATTCCGTGAGGTCCTGCAGCGGGTCGACCGGGGCCGGCGTGCCGTAGGCGCCCGTCTTGCGTATCGCGGGCAGCACCTCGTGCGTGACCCAGCGTTTGAACCGCTTGGCGGAATCCTTCGTGCTGCAGAGGATCAGCGCATAGATGCCCGATTCGTTGACGTGGTTCTGCCGTTGACGTCCGCCTGCGGTAAGGGCCTCCAATTTCTGGAGATCCTCGGCATCGACGTGCGACTTGATGGCCTGCGATGGGTTACCCGAGTTCCAGCACCGCGCACACGTCACCGGCGTTGAACCACGGTTGCCCGACGTCATCGACCTGCACCCGCACAGCGGCGCCGTCAAAGTTGAAACTCATGAGGTCGGCGTTCATGGGGATTCCTTCCTCGCGCTTCATGGTTGATCCCTCATCCAACGCAAGTGCAAAGGGGTGTTGCGGCTGTGGCCCTCGGGCATGGCGCCGAGGTGGTGCTCGACCGCTTCGGTCCACCCGACAGTGCCGGGCTTGCGTTGACTCTTCGCCCTCTTGGCGAGAACAGTGATGCTTGTGGCCGCACCTTCGCCGGCAGACAAATTTCGCGTTTCGCGTAATTTCGCGCCCTTATAGGCATGCATGTATTCGGTCGCTCGGTCGTGGCTGAAACTGCAGTTCGCCCGCAGCCACGGCAACCATTCGCCATGCCTCAAGCTGCCCTTGATGACGTCGCCCAATGGGCTCTGCAGCATTTGGCCCGAGTAATTGCAGGCCACATCGCTGACGATGGCTGCATCAGCGAACCTCGGAGCAACGCAACCATGCAGCAGGATCTCGACATCGCGCAACAGTGGGCCGCGAGCCCTGAGCTTCGCGAAGAGTTCGGCGACTTCACGCGCTTCGCCGCATACGCACGCGCTCATGCGCGAGGCGGTGTGCGGGCAGTCCGTTCCGCGGTGGTGAGGGCTTCGGCCGTCGACGTGAAGCTGCAGGCCGGTGTGCGGCTGGAGTTCGACGCGGCCCCCATCGCCGCCGGCTCCATCGTGCGACTCGACGCGGCGCGTGGACGCGGTCGAATCTCCGGGTACGGGGCCATTTTCGGCACGACCAACCGGCGCAACTTCAAGCTGATGGCCGGGGCTTTCACACGCTCGCAGCACTCGGTCCCGTTGCCGATGCTGTGGCTTCATCGCGAGCCCATCGGCCGCTGGCACGAGGTGCAACAGGACGAGCACGGCCTGCGCCTGCAAGGCGAATTGAATCTCGACGTCGAGCTGGGCCGCCGGGCACTCGCGCACGTCGAGCACGGCGACACGCTGGGCCTCAGTATCGGCTTCACCATCGGCAAGGCCGCCGGGGCCGTGGTTGAACGCGGCAACGTGCTGGAGGTTCACGAGGGCGACCTGCTCGAATGCTCCGTTGTGCCAGCGGCTGCCGAGCCGCTGGCGCGTATTGACCGCGTGCAGTGAAGGAGGGCCACCACATGGCAATTCTCGACACGCTGCGCAAGGCGTTTGAAGACTTCGCGACCGAGCTGGGCCGCTTGCGCCGCAAGCGCGAGGCGCTGCTGCAGGAGCGCGAAAACATCCTGGCCGAGCCGGCCACGCGCGCCGATATCGTGGCGCTGCTGCACGGGTGGGTCGACATCGAGCGCGAGCAGTTCCTCGCCGCGCTCGGTCGGCGACTGCAACCGGAAATTGCGGCCCCGAAGCTCGACCTGTTGGACCGCGAATCCTTGCGGCGCCGCACGGTGTCGAACTACTACGGCCTGACTGCGGGCAACACCGGCGGCACCGTCAACCCCCAGGCGGTCGACATGCTCATCGCTGGCCTGTTTTCCACCACGCTGAAGACATTCATCGCGGGCGCGGTCAACGAACTGCCATGGCCCGGCGACGAAGGCCTGCCGCTGGCAGAGCGGCGGAAGAAGGTGGCCGCGCTCGATGCGGAGATTGACGCAATCTCGCGGCGCGAGTCCGAGCTGATGCAGGCCGCGCAGCAGGCGCGCGTCACCATTGATTGAGCCCGGGGGAGCAAACACCATGGAACGGGACGACGAACGCATTGCCGCAGCGCATCGCGCGGTGCTCCACGTGAATGCCCTGGACCAGCGCCGGAAGACGCGATTCTGGACACCCGAGTGCGCCGCCGCACTGGCCCAGGCCGAGGCCACCATCGCCGCCACACCCGGCCGGCTGCTGCTCGAAGTGATGCGCCGCATGCGCGAGGGCGGGCCGCAAGCGCACGACCCGGTGGGCGTGCCGATGACCACCACCACGGAGCGCAGCCAGCGCCCGCGGCACGGCGAGGACGGGTTCTACGACCGCGCCGACATGCGCCCGCGCTGGCGCTGATTTCGCTCCCCGCGCGGATTTTTGATCCTTTACCGAGCGAGCTTTTCGGGGGGCAGGCCGGGTTTTAACTTCCACTTGCCCGGGTGTGTTGGCCCGCCTGCCCCCCGCTTTCTGGAATCACTCGGCAGCAATTCCCCACCTCAAGGAAGACACACACGAGCAACTGCTTAACAGGCGTCGCACCGCTGCTGCGAAGAAATGGGGATTATGCGATCTAAGGATCGCGAAACCATGGGGCCGACGGAGCCCCCTCCTGTGCGTCTACGATGACAGCAAGGCAAACAGTTGCTGTAGCAACTGAGCACCCGCGGCGCGAGGGAACACAAGCGGGAGGACCACTCCCTCGTCTAGGAGAAAGTGAAGACATATCTCCTTGTCGTCGACCTTCTCTACAAGCACCTGTGTTCCATGCAGGCCGAGGGGTCTGGGCGCGCTCTCTGCTTGGCCGGACTCATGCAGCATCCCGTTAGCGGCGTTGAGCCAAGCGAGCAGCGCTCCAACCACGTGAGGGACCGCGGGCGTCAACACTGCGACAGCAAACTCTGCCGGCTTGCCCGACAACGCACCTTTGACTTCAAGGAACACGGCGGCACCGTCATCGCCGACTCCAGCGGCCACTACCGGTCCAACACTCACGGCGTAGGTCATAGGTAATCCCCCCTCTTGCTATGTCGCGGGTCCGTTCGGCTGGTCGGCGACATGGACCGCCAGCTTTCCATCGGAAAGAGCCTCTCCGAGTTTCTTCACGGTCTCCCGATGCTGTGCTGCCGCTGCTTCATTGACCGGGAAGGCGACAACGTTCATGTGAAGTGCCTTGTCACCCCTGAGGATATCTAGCGCGGCCGCACGGAGGGCAGCTTCTTGGTCCTCCAGGTTGCCATGGGCAACGGGAACGTACGCGCCCTTCTTGATCTGCACGGTGTCGTACACGAAGCCGACGTCCTTTGCCATCGCTGACAGGAGGTTGGTGAACAGGTTGTCACCCGTGGTCACCCACAAGGCAAGTTGGTCATGCGGAAAGTTCGTCGTTAGGTGGTCGTGATACTGCTTCCACGCGTCAAGCACCGCCTTTTCATCCGCCGAGCGATGAAGCCACCGACTGAAGAACAGGCGGCCGTGAAAGACGATCTCGATGAGGTTCAGGGCGCGCACGTGCTCCTGGGAAAGCCGCGCCGCCCGTGTAGCCATCAGCCTAGTAAACAGATCGACCTTGCGATCGGTTCGCTTGCGAAGTGCTTCCAGGGCCTTCTGGGCCTGCACGGCAAGGATCGGCCCCATTACCGTTGCAGTAATGATCGCCCAGTCGGATAGCTTTACACCGTAGACGTCCACTCGCCCCCCGAGGACCTCTTGCTTCTCACTGGGCCCGTCCGCTGCACTTACCGTGCACTTAAGCGTAAAGGGCCTGCACTGTGGCAGGCCCTTCTTTCTCTGGTGGGCGGTGCAGGGTTCGAACCTGCGACCCCTGCCGTGTGAAGGCAGTGCTCTACCACTGAGCTAACCGCCCGGTTATCCGGGTCTTCCGGCCAGCACATCGCCGGAAAGCCAAACATTATGCCACAAGCATGCGCCACACGGTCTTTCCGCCGCACGCCTTGTCCAGATCGGCCAATACCTGCTCATGTGCAGCCACGTCCGCCTCATCGGCAATGAGCACCTGCAACTCATAGCTGGCGAAATCGATGACGGCAAGCGCCACGTCTTGCGTGGCGGCCTCCACCTCGTCGATGACCAGCGAGTTCTGCCCGCGGGTCATGCAGATGTAGACCTCCGCAAGCAGCCCGGCATCGAGCAAGGCACCGTGCAGCGTGCGGTTGGAGTTGTCGACCTCCAGGCGCCTACATAGCGCGTCCAGCGAGTTCGACTTGCCCGGAAACATCTCGCGCGCCATCAACAGGCTGTCAGTGATCTGGGTCACATGATCAGCAAAGCAGCCTCGCCTCAGGCGCTTGAGTTCTTCGTCGAGGAACCGGACGTCGAAAGCGGCGTTGTGGATGATGATCTCCGCACCCGCCACGTACTTCAGGAACTCGTCAGCCACCGCGCTGAAGAGCGGCTTGTCGGCAAGGAACTCGTCGGTAAGCCCGTGCACCTTGACCGCGTCCTCGCTATTGGCTCGCTGCGGGTTCAGGTAGAAGTGAAGGTTGCGACCTGACAGGCGCCGGTTGAGCATCTCCACGCAGCCGATCTCGATGATGCGATCGCCCGACTCAGGGCTGAGCCCGGTGGTTTCAGTGTCGAGGAAGATCTGCCTCATGCGACTTGCCGCCCCCCGCGCCCGTAGCTCCACAATGCAATTCCGGCGAGCACCATGGGCACGGACAGCCACTGCCCCATGCTCATGCCGAACGCGAGCGGGCCGAGGAAGCTGTCCGGCTCGCGAAAGTACTCAGCCACGAAGCGCAGCACCCCGTAGCCCACGAGAAAGGCACCCGACACTTCGCCCCGGCGGCGAGGCTGGCGCGAGTAAAACCATAGCAGCACGAAAAGCAGCAGCCCCTCCAGCGCGAACTGGTACAGCTGCGACGGATGGCGCGGGATGTTGTCGTGGGCCTGCGGAAAGATCATCGCCCAGGGCAGGCTCGGGTCCGCGGCACGCCCCCACAACTCGCCGTTGATGAAGTTGCCGATGCGCCCGCAAGCCAGGCCGACCGGAATGCAGGGCGCGATCAGGTCGGTCACTTCGAAAAAGCGTCGACCGCGCATGCGAGCGTAGAGCGCCATTGCCGTGAGCACGCCCAGCAGCCCCCCGTGGAACGACATTCCCCCCTTCCAAAGCGCAAGGATTTCCAGGGGATGTCCCGCGTAGTAGGCCGGTTTGTAGAACAGGGCATACCCCAGCCTCCCGCCGATCACCACACCCAGCACGCCGTAGAACAACATGTCTTCCACATCACGGCGCATCCAGCCCGCGCTGGCAAACTGTGACTGCTTCACTCGCACCGAAGCCAACAGGAAGAACAGACCGAAGGCCGCAAGGTAAGTGATGCCGTACCAGTGGATGGCAACCGGCCCGAGCTTCAGGGCGATGGGATCGAACTGCGGGTGGACGAGCATGGGCAGCCGGGTCGATAACGACCGCGGATCATAAGGGCGGCCGCTATCATGGCGGGCTGCGCGTTGCGCGCAATTCCAGACGAGATCCACCATGAGCTTTAACCGCCGCTCGAAGAACATCACCGAGGGCGTCGCCCGGGCGCCCAACCGCTCCATGTATTACGGCATGGGCTATCAGGAGGGCGATTTCAGCAAACCCATGGTCGGGGTCGCAAACGGGCACTCCACCATCACGCCGTGCAACTCAGGGCTGCAAAGGCTCGCTGACGCCGCTGTGGAAGGCCTCCAGGCTGCGGGCGCCAACCCGCAGCTCTTTGGCACGCCCACCATCTCCGACGGCATGGCCATGGGTACCGAGGGCATGAAGTACTCGCTCGTGTCGCGCGAGGTGATCTCCGACTGCGTCGAAACCTGTGTCGGCGGTCAGTGGATGGACGGCGTCATCGTGATCGGCGGCTGCGACAAGAACATGCCTGGCGGCATGATGGGCATGCTGCGCGCCAACGTACCCGCGATCTACGTGTACGGCGGCACTATCCTGCCAGGCCACTACAAGGGACAGGACCTCAACATCGTGAGCGTGTTCGAGGCCGTCGGGCAATTCACCGCGGGCAAGATGACCGAGGAGGACTTCTGCCAGATCGAGCGACGCGCCATCCCGGGCAGCGGCTCCTGCGGCGGCATGTACACCGCGAACACCATGAGCTCCGCCTTCGAGGCACTGGGCATGAGCTTGCCCTACAGCTCCACCATGGCGAACGTGCACGACGAAAAGGTCGCCAGCACGCAGGAGTCGGCGCGCGTGCTGGTCGAGGCGATCAAGCGAGACCTGAAGCCGCGCGACATCGTCACCCGCGAGTCGATCGAAAACGCGGTCGCGGTCATCATGGCCATCGGCGGCTCCACCAACGCCGTGCTGCATTTCCTGGCCATCGCCCATGCTGCCGGCGTGCAATGGTCGATCGATGACTTCGAGCGCGTGCGCAGGAGGATTCCGGTGCTGTGCGACCTAAAACCCAGCGGCCGCTACCTCGCGGTCGATCTGCACCGTGCCGGTGGCATCCCGGCCGTGATGAAGGTGCTGCTCGATGCCGGCCTGCTGCACGGACGGTGCATGACGATCACGGGCAAGACGGTCGCCGAGACGCTGGCCGACGTGCCGCTGCTGTCGACGGAGCAGGACGTGATTCGCCCGATCGACCGGCCAATCTATGAACAGGGCCATCTGGCCATCCTGCGCGGAAACCTCTCTCCCGAAGGTGCGGTGGCCAAGATCACCGGCCTCAAGAACCCGGCCATCACGGGCCCGGCACGGGTGTTCGACGACGAACAATCCGCACTGGCTGCGATCATGGCGGGCCAGATCAGAGCGGGCGACGTGATGGTGCTGCGTTACCTGGGGCCCAAGGGTGGCCCCGGCATGCCCGAAATGCTGGCCCCTACCGGCGCCTTGATCGGCCACGGGCTCGGTGAATCAGTGGGACTCGTCACCGACGGCCGCTTTTCGGGTGGCACCTGGGGCATGGTCGTAGGGCACGTCGCACCCGAGGCCTACGAAGGTGGCACCATCGCGCTGGTGCATGAGGGCGACTTCATTACCATCAACGCCCACACGCTGACCCTGCAACTCAACGTAAGCGACGAAGAGCTGGCTCGGCGCCGTGCAGACTGGACGCAGCCGGCTCCGCGCTACACGCGAGGGGTGCTGGCGAAGTTCGCGAAAAATGCCTCGAGCGCGAGTTCGGGGGCAGTGCTCGACAAGTTCGACTGAAGATCGCCACCTGGCCGGCGGTCAAGGCCGTCGACGGGCCTGCTTGGCGGTATCGCTGCGCCCACGCCGTCCCTTGGCATCCATGCCCAGCGCATCGAGGTTGCTGAGCCGGCGCTGCTCCTTCTTCGCCTCGATCTTGTCCATCTCGCGCTGCTTGGTCCAGCCGCTGCCGTCGGCCCATGCCCACCAAGCCATCGCCAACCCGAACGGCGACAGCACGACCCACCAAGCCCAAGTGGCCACGGGGCCGAATTCGGCCATCTTCATGACGAGCAGCAGCACACCCAGGACAACAAAATACATGGCCGAATACCTCAGAACCCTTGCGTTCGGCGCGTCAACGACGGCGCCCTACAATCCGTTGTCGCCACTGTAGCTCACTGACCCACGCACCCGGTGCGTAAGCAAGTCATGAAAACCTCTGCCTTCGCCGCCATCGCCCTTGCCATCACGGTTGCGCCCGCCTTCGCCAATCCGCAACTCGCGCAACAGAAGAACTGCCTGGCCTGCCATGCCGTCGACAAGAAGCTCGTGGGTCCGGCCTACAAGGATGTCGCTGCCAAATATGCCGGACAGAAGGATGCCGTGGACAAGCTGACGCAGAAGGTGCTCAAGGGTGGCGCGGGCGTGTGGGGCGCGGTTCCCATGCCCGCCAACCCCCAGGTCACAGAAGCCGAAGCTAAGCAGCTGGTGCAGTGGATCCTCTCGCAGAAGTAGACTCTCGCACCTTCCGTACATGAAAACGCCCCGCATCGCGGGGCGTTTTCATTGCAGCTGTCCGCCGAACGCCTGCGGCTCAGTTGGTCTGTGCCAGTTGGTCCAGGATCGCTGGGTTTTCCAGCGTGGAAGTGTCCTGCGTGATCTGCTCACCCTTGGCGATGGACCGCAGCAACCTGCGCATGATCTTGCCCGACCGGGTCTTGGGCAAGTTGTCACCGAAGCGGATGTCCTTGGGCTTGGCGATGGGACCGATTTCCTTGGCCACCCAGTTGCGCAGCTCGTTGGCGATCTTCTTGGCCTCCTCGCCCGTGGGCCGCGGACGCTTGAGCACGACAAAGGCACAAATCGCCTCGCCCGTGGTTTCATCCGGCCGCCCCACCACGGCTGCCTCGGCGACCAGTTCGGTGTGGGCCACCAGTGCCGACTCGATCTCCATCGTGCCCATACGGTGCCCCGAGACGTTGAGCACGTCGTCGATGCGACCCGTAATGGTGAAGTAGCCACGCTCCGCGTCACGGCTGGCGCCATCACCCGCAAGGTAGTAGCCGCGCAGCTCGGACGGGTAGTAGCTCTTCTTGTAGCGCTCAGGGTCGCCCCAGATAGTGCGGATCATGCTGGGCCAGGGCTTCTTGATCACCAGAATGCCGCCCTGGCCGTTGGGCACGTCGACGCCCGTCTCGTCGACGACGGCCGCCTCGATGCCGGGCAAGGGCAGCGTGCACGAGCCAGGCACGAGCGGCGTGGCGCCCGGCAGCGGAGTGATCATGTGGGCACCGGTTTCCGTCTGCCACCACGTGTCTACCACTGGGCAGCGCCCGCCGCCCACGTTGTGGTGATACCACTCCCAGGCGGCCGGGTTGATCGGCTCGCCCACCGTGCCGAGGATGCGCAGGCTCGACAGGTTGTACTGGCGCGGATGGATCTTCTCGTTCGTCTCGGCCGCCTTGACGAGAGAACGGATTGCCGTGGGCGCGGTATAGAAGACGGTGACCCGGTGGTCCTGGATCATCTTCCAGAAGCGGCCGGCGTCCGGGTAGGTGGGGATGCCCTCGAACACGACCTCGGTGCCACCGAGGGCCAAAGGCCCATAGGTGATGTACGTATGCCCGGTGACCCAGCCTATGTCGGCCGTGCACCAGAAGACGTCTTCGTCCTTCAGGTCGAACGTCCACTTGGTGGTGAGTGCGGCCATGAGCAGATAGCCACCAGTGCTGTGCTGCACGCCCTTCGGCTTGCCCGTGGAGCCCGACGTGTAGAGCAGGAAGAGCGGGTGCTCGGCTCCCACCCATTCGGGCTCACAGGTGGCGCCCTGGGCGGCTACGAGCTCATGCATCCAGCTGTCGCGGGTGTGCCAGGCGATGGCACCTCCGGTGCGCCGGTAGACGATCACGTTCTTGACGGAGTCGCAACCGCCGAGGCCCATCGCCTCGTCGACGATGGCTTTCAGCGCCAGCGCCTTGCCGCCGCGCTGCTGCTCATCAGCGGTAATCACCATGACTGCGCCGGCATCCTCGATCCGGTCGCGCAGTGACTGCGCCGAGAAGCCGCCGAACACCACGGAGTGCGTGGCGCCGATGCGCGCGCAAGCTTGCATGGCCACGATACCTTCCACGCTCATCGGCATGTAGATGACGACCCGGTCGCCCTTCTTCACGCCCTTGGCCTTGAGCGCGTTGGCCATGCGGCATGTGCGCTCCAGCAGATCGCTGTAGGTGACGCGGGTCACGGTGCCGTCATCGGCCTCGAAGATGATGGCCGTCTTGCCGCCCTTGCCTGCCTCCACATTGCGGTCCAGGCAGTTGTACGAGACGTTGAGCTCACCGTCTTCGAACCACTTGAAAAAGGGCGCACTGTTGCTGTCGAGCACCTTGGTGAAAGGCTTCTTCCAGCTCAACAGTTCGCGGGCCTGGCGTGCCCAGTAGCCGGGGTAGTCGGCCGCCGCCTCCGCACACAGCTTCTCGTAGGCAGCCATCCCCGACACATACGCACGCTCGACCAGCGCTTTGGGCGGGGGGTACAACTTGGTGGCGTTTTCCGACATGCGTGTCTCCTGGGGAAAGCGTTGTGGACTGTCGCGCACCTTGGACAGGCGCTCTTACGAACGGCTTACTCTAAGTCAGACCAGGGCACCCTATTCGCGCCACCTACAATTTTCAGCAATCCCTCATATCCCTAGAAACACCTTATGGCCTACGTGCACGAGCGACTCAAGGACCCTGCCACTTCCAAACTTCGACCCCTTCCCAACCTGATCTTCATGAGCCGCTGGCTGCAGCTGCCGCTGTACCTCGGGCTCATCCTCGCGCAGGGTGTGTACGTGTACCACTTCTGGGTGGAGCTGCTGCACCTCCTGGAGGCCGTGTTCGGCAGCGAGACGGCGCTCCACATGCTCGTCAGCAGCATCGGCTACACGTCCACCGTGACGGTCACGAAGCTGAACGAGACGATCATCATGCTGGTGGTGCTGGCCCTCATCGACGTGGTCATGATCTCGAACCTCCTCATCATGGTGATCGTCGGCGGCTACGAAACGTTCGTCTCCCGCCTGCGGCTGGAAGGACACCCTGACCAACCGGAGTGGCTGAGTCACGTGAACGCTTCCGTACTCAAGGTCAAGCTCGCCACCGCCATCATCGGGATCAGCTCGATCCACCTGCTCAAGAGCTTCATCAACGCCGCGAACTACACGGAGCACACGTTGATGTGGCAGACGCTGATCCACGCCGTGTTTCTGTTCTCGGCACTGGCGATTGCTTTCGCCGATCGGCTGATGAGCCAGGCGCAGGCGAACGCGCACTAGCGCTCGCCTTGCATCCGGGCGGGATAATGCCGCCCGTCCTTCGCTACGCGCATCCGCCATGACCACCATCCGCTACGCCGACCTTGTCGACAGCGTCGCCGCCGCGCTGCAGTACATCAGCTACTACCACCCGGCCGACTACATCGCCCACCTCGCACGCGCCTACGAGGCTGAACAAAGCCCGGCGGCCAGGGATGCGATCGCGCAGATCCTCACCAACTCCAAGATGTGTGCCGAAGGCCGGCGCCCGATCTGCCAGGACACGGGCATCGTCAACGTGTTCCTGAAGGTCGGCATGGATGTGCGTTTCGAAGGTTTCCCGGCCGGCATCGAGGAAGCAGTGAACGAGGGCGTGCGCCGTGGCTACGACCACCCTGACAACAAGCTGCGCGCGAGCATCGTGGCCGACCCGCAGTTCGAGCGCAAGAACACGCGCGACAACACTCCCGCGGTGGTGCATGTCTCGCTGGTCCCCGGCAGCACGGTCGACGTGCAAGTGGCCGCCAAAGGCGGCGGCAGCGAGAACAAGAGCAAGTTCGTGATGATGAACCCCAGCGACAACCTGGTCGACTGGGTGTTGAAGACGGTACCCACCATGGGCGCGGGCTGGTGTCCACCAGGCATGCTGGGCATCGGCATCGGCGGCACGGCGGAAAAGGCGATGCTCCTGGCCAAGGAAAGCCTGATGCAGGACATCGACATGTACGAACTCAAGCAGCGCGGCCCGCGCAGCAAGCTCGAGGAACTGCGCATCGAGCTGTGCGACAAGATAAACGCACTGGGCATCGGCGCTCAGGGGCTGGGCGGCCTGACCACCGTGCTCGACGTGAAGATCGCGACCTACCCCACGCATGCGGCCAGCAAGCCGGTCGCGATGATTCCCAACTGTGCCGCCACACGGCACGCTCATTTCGTCCTCGACGGCTCAGGCCCCGCCTACCTGGAGCCGCCCAGCCTGGACCTCTGGCCCGACGTGCACTGGGCACCGGACTACAACAAGAGCCGCCGGGTAAACCTGGACGCGCTCACCAAGGCGGAAGTCGAGAGCTGGAAGCCGGGTGATACGTTGCTGCTCAACGGCAAGATGCTCACCGGCCGGGACGCCGCACACAAGCGCATCCAGGACATGCTCAGCCGTGGCGAGACACTACCGGTGGATTTCCGAAACCGCGTCATTTACTACGTGGGCCCGGTCGATCCCGTGCGCGACGAGGTCGTGGGCCCTGCCGGCCCCACGACAGCCACGCGCATGGATGGCTTTACCGAAATGATGCTCGCGCAAACGGGCCTCATCGCCATGGTTGGCAAGGCCGAGCGTGGGCCGGTGGCGATCGAGGCCATCAAGAAGCACAAGAGCGCCTACTTGATGGCGGTGGGCGGCGCGGCGTATCTGGTGGCCAAGGCGATCAAGGCGGCCCAGGTGGTGGGCTTCGCCGACCTCGGCATGGAAGCGATCTACGAGTTCGAAGTGAAGGACATGCCCGTCACCGTGGCCGTCGATGCGCAAGGCACTTCGGTACACCAGACCGGGCCGAAGGAGTGGCAGGCGAGGATCGCAAAGATTCCGGTCGCCGCGGCTTGAATCTTTGAGCCCTGGCAGGTCAGGGCGCCGCCCGACCTGCCACGCGCGCCTTTAGATCCTCTCGATGCAGGCGTAGGCCGAGTGGGCGTGGATGGACTCGAAATTCTCCACTTCCACGCGGTAGCGTCCCACTCGCACATCGGCATTGAGGCGCAGCGCCACGTCACGCACGAGGTCCTCGACGAACTTGGGGTTCTCGTAGGCGCGCTCCGTCACCCACTTCTCGTCGGAGCGCTTGAGCATTGGCCAGATCTCGCTGGAGGCGCTGTCCTCGGCGAAGCGAACCAGCTCGCCCCACTCGATGTCCTGCAACAGCTCGGCACGCACTGTGACGTGGGAGCGCTGGTTGTGCGCACCGTAGTCCGAAATTTCCTTGGAACAGGGGCACAGCGACTTCACCGGCACCAGCACTTCCGACCACACGGCCACCTGGCCTCCGCGAGACTCGGCGATCCAGCGGCCCTGGTACTCGAGCAGGCTTTCCACGCCCGACACCGGCGCACGCTTGCGCAGGAAAAACGGGAAGCGCGCCTCCATCCGGCCTTCCACGGCGTTCAGCCGCTTCAGCATGTCGGCCAGCCCGCTGCGCAACCTGGCGGCGTCAAGCGGCGAGCTCAGGTCGTTCAGCCAGCCGATGAATCGGGACATGTGGGTGCCCTTCTGATCGGCGGGCAAGGCGACGTCCAGGTCCCACTGGGCCACGGTAGGCACCACGGCACTGCCCAACCGCAGTTCCAGCGGGTAGCGCACATCCTTGATGCCCACGCGCTGGATGGCGAGTTGGCGCCCGTCACGCTCGCTTTGCGTGTCAGGAATGTGCAGCGCTTCTTTCAGGTTGCTCATGTGTTGTTCGTGGCTCGACCCCCGACCGGCGATGCGTTCGGCGCTCGCCGGCCGGGCAAAGGGCCTCAGTGGTTCACGGCAGGCCGAACCAGGGCTGGCCGGCCGCCGAAGCGCTTGAGCACAGACTGCTCGATGCCCTCCGCGTCGAGGCCGCACAGCGCCAGCAGCTTGGCGGGATCGCCATGCTCAACGAAATCGTCGGGCAGGCCCAGGGCCAGCACCGGTGTCGCGAGGCCCGCCTCATGCAAGACCTCCATCACCGCACTGCCGGCACCGCCCATCGTGCAGCCTTCTTCGACCGTGACGATGGCGTCGTGTGTGCGCGCGATTTCGGTCACCAGCGCCACATCGAGCGGCTTGACGAAGCGCATGTTGGCGACCGTGGCATCCAGTCGCTCCGCCGCCGCGAGCGCCGGGTAAAGCAAGGTGCCGAACGCAAGGAGGGCGATGCGCTTGCTGCCCTGCCCCGCGGCTCGCGCCGCCTGGCGACGGATCTCGCCCTTGCCGAAGGGGACGGCCGTCATCTCGGCCTGGACTTCGGCGCCGACGCCGCTGCCACGCGGATAGCGCACGGCCACCGGGTGATCCTGCAGGAAACCTGTATATAAGAGCTGCCGGCATTCGTTCTCGTCGGCCGGCGTGAGGACGCTCACGTTCGGAATGCAACGCAGGAAGGCAATGTCATAGGCGCCGGCATGCGTGGGCCCATCGGCGCCCACCAGCCCGGCGCGGTCGAGCGCGAACAGCACCGGCAGCTTCTGCAACGCCACGTCGTGAATCAGCTGGTCATAGGCCCGCTGCAGGAAGGTGGAGTAGATGGCGACCACGGGCTTCACGCCTTCGCAGGCCAGGCCCGCGGCGAAGGTGACGGCGTGCTGCTCCGCGATGCCCACGTCGTGGTAGCGCGCCGGAAAGCGCCGCTCGAACTCCACCATGCCCGAACCCTCGCGCATGGCGGGCGTGATGCCCACCAGGCGCTTGTCTTTTTCGGCCATGTCGCACAGCCATTGGCCGAACACCTGGGTGAAGGTCGGCTTGGGCGGCTTGGCTGGCTTCTGCAGCCCCACCTTGGGGTCGAACTTTCCCGGGCCGTGGTAGTTGACCGGATCGGCCTCGGCCAGCTTGTAGCCGTAGCCCTTCTTGGTGACCACGTGCAGGAACTGGGCACCGGGCTTGTCGCGCAGGTTTTCCAGCGTAGGAATGAGCGAATCGAGATCGTGCCCGTCGATAGGACCTACGTAGTTGAAGCCGAACTCCTCGAAGATGGTTCCGGGCACCACCATGCCCTTGGCATGCTCTTCCAGGCGGCGGGCCAGTTCGAACAGCGGCGGCGCATTCTTGAGCACCTGCTTGGCGCTCTCGCGCGCCGCGGCGTAGAACTTGCCGCTCATGAGCCGAGCGAGGTAGCGGTTCAGCGCACCCACGGGCGGTGAGATGGACATATCGTTGTCGTTGAGCACAACGAGCATGTCGGGCTGGCCGCACGCATGAGGCATGCCCGCGTTGTTCAGCGCCTCGAACGCCATGCCGGCGGTCATGGCACCATCGCCGATGACGGCCACAGTCTTGCGCTTGTCGCCCTTCATCTTCGCGGCCACCGCCATACCCAGGGCCGCCGAGATGGAGGTGGACGAATGCGCAGTGCCGAAGGTGTCGTACTCGCTTTCGGCGCGACGCGGGAAGCCGCTGATGCCACCCAGCTGCCGCAACGTGGGCATGCGCTCGCGACGGCCGGTGAGGATCTTGTGCGGGTAGGTCTGGTGGCCGACATCCCACACAAGGCGATCGTCGGGCGTATCGAACACGTAGTGCAGCGCGATGGTGAGCTCCACCGTGCCCAGGTTGGACGAGAGGTGCCCGCCTGTTTGCGACACGCTTTGCAGCACGAATTCACGCAGCTCGGTGGCAAGCTGCTTCAGCTCGGTCCTCGACAGGCGGCGCAGATCGGCCGGGCTGTGGACCGATTGAAGCAAGAGATGGTTATTCATCGCGGGGAGCTTCAGTTGTCTCGTTCAACCACCTTGTCGGCCAGCACGCTCAGCCATGCGGCGTCGGGGAGGCCGGCGCGCGCGAGCGCGGCCTGCGCCTTGTCGCGCAGCTCGGCGGCATGGCGGCGTGCATCCTCCAGGCCCAGCACGCTCACGTAGGTCGGCTTGTTGTGGTGCATATCCTTGCCCGCGGTCTTGCCCAAGGTTTCGGAGGCCTGCGTCACATCGAGGATGTCATCCACCACCTGAAAAGCCAGGCCCAGCGCATCGCCGAAATCGGCGAGGGCTTCCCATTGTGCGAGTGTGGTCCGCCCGCAAGCGGCACCCATGAGCACGCTGGCCTGCAGCAAGGCACCTGTCTTGCGATGGTGCATGTCGCGCAGCGTGCGTTCGTCCAGCTGGACGCCGATGCTCGCCAGGTCGATGGCCTGCCCTCCGGCCATGCCGGCGTGGCCGGCCGCACGAGCGAGCAGGCCGCACAGCTGTGCCTGCAGCATCGGTGGCACGCCTTCGGACGAACCCGGGAAGGCGGCGCTGTCAGAAGCCGTGGGGGTGAGCACCTCGAACGCGAGCGCCTGCATGGCGTCGCCTGCCAGCATCGCCTGAGCCTCGCCGTACTGCACATGGACGGTGGGCTTGCCCCGGCGCAGCACATCGTTGTCCATGCACGGCATGTCGTCGTGCACCAGCGAGTAGGCGTGAATCAGCTCCACGGCGCAGGCTGCGCGCAAGGCGGCCTCACGCAACCCGCCCACGGCCTGCCCGGCGGCCAGAACCAGCAGGGGGCGCAGTCGTTTGCCGCCGTCGAGAACACCGTAGCGCATGGCGAGCCCCAGGCCCGCTGGCGCGTCGGCCGGCACCCAGCACCCGAGAGCGGCTTCGACGGCGTCCAGCTCCTGGCGCACCCAGGCGTCGAATTCGGCGCGCTTCATGCGGGCATCCAGGGCTTGATCTGCCCCTCTTCGAGCACCTTGACCTGCTGTTCGACCGCCTCCAGGCGCGCACGGCAATACTGCAGCAACTCCGCGCCTCGGCGGTAGCTCTGCAGCAGCTGGTCCAGTGGCAGCTGACCGTTTTCCATGGCGCTTACGAGGCGCTCCAGCTCGGCCAGGGCATCCTCGTACGAGGCGGGTTCGGCCTGCATGCCGGCAGGCGGGGGTGGGGTGACGGGCATCTTGGCGGGATGAAACCGTCATTGTATGAGCCGGCCCTGGTGGCAAATTCGTAAAAGGGGCATCGCGCCTGGCTGCGCCGCAGCCAGGCATACCCAGGCCGCAGGAAAACAACCCCCGGGTACAATCCTCGGCCCGCTTGGGGAACCCCTCGCCCCCGGCGGGCTCATTGACTATCCACCTCTTTCCAATTCCCCGAAGCGGCGTCCGGGGCCGTAGGCGCCTCCCGGGGAGGTTTGACATTGGTTTTTGGAGATCCTGGGGATCATGTCCGACCTGAGCATTTCGCTCGAAGCGCTCGAGCGAAGCCAATCGCAACTTCCGGTGACTGCCTATTTCGATGACGACCTTCTGCGTCGCGAAAGGGGACTCATCTTCGAGTGCGGTCCCCGCTACGTCGGGCATGAACTATGGGTGCCCCAGGTCGGCGACTATCACGCGCTAGCCCAGGAGGGTGAAGGACGGGCCCTGGTGCGCACGCCCCGGGGTGTGGAGCTGGTGTCCAACGTGTGCCGCCACCGCCAGGCCCTGATGCTGCGGGGGCGCGGCAACACGCCGGGCAGCAGCATCGTGTGCCCGCTGCACCGCTGGACCTATGACCTCCAGGGCCGTCTGATTGGCGCACCGCATTTCGCCCACGACCCCTGCCTGAACCTGAGGAACTACCCGCTGCGCAACTGGAACGGGATGCTCTTCGAGGACAACGGCCGGGACGTCGCCGCCGACCTCGCCCGGCTGGGACCCAAGCTCGACCTCGACTTCAGCGGCTATGTGCTCGACAAGGTCCAGGTGCACGAGTGCGACTACAACTGGAAGACGTTCATCGAGGTCTACCTCGAGGACTACCACGTGGGCCCCTTCCATCCCGGACTGGGGCAGTTCGTCACCTGCTCCGATCTGCAGTGGGAGCTCGGCGAGCATTACTCGGTGCAGACGGTGGGCATCCATAGCGCCTTGAGCAAGGCGGGCTCACCCGTGTACCGCCGCTGGCGCGACGCGGTGCTGAACTACCGCAACGGCGAAGTACCGAGGCACGGCGCGATCTGGCTGACCTACTACCCCAACATCATGGTGGAGTGGTACCCGCATGTGCTGGTCATCTCCACCGTGATCCCGAAGGGTCCACAGAAGACGATCAACCTCGTGGAGTTCTACTACCCGGAGGAGATCGTTGCCTTCGAGCGCGAGTTCGTGGAGGCCCAGCAGGCGGCGTACTGGGAAACTTGTGTCGAGGACGACGAGATCGCGATCCGCATGGACGCCGGCCGTAAGGTGCTGATGGAGCGCGGCGATGACGAGGTGGGTCCGTACCAGAGCCCTATGGAAGACGGCATGCAGCACTTCCACGAGTGGTACCGCCGGGTCATGAAGTTGCGCTGAGCGGACGCGGCAGCAGCTGAGGAGCAGACGCGATTGTGCCCATGCACGGGCACAATCGCGCCCCATGCCTGCTGCTTCCTTGATGGTCCTCGCCTGCCTGCTGTTTGCCACCATGGGGGTGTGCGTCAAGCTGGCGTCAGGGCACTACGCCACCGGCGAGATCGTGTTCTACCGGGGCCTGATCGGCGCAGTGACGATCGGCCTGATGAGCGGCTGGCAGGGCACCTCGCTGCGCACTCCGATGCCAGCCGCTCACTTCTGGCGCAGCCTCGCCGGCGTAACGGCGCTCGGCCTGTGGTTCTACGCGATCGCGCATCTGCCGCTCGCCACGGCGATGACGCTGAACTACTCATCGTCGGTGTGGATGGCAGTGTTCCTCATTGCCGGTGCGTTGCTCTTTGGCACGCAGCGCGTGGATCACCGGCTGGTGGCCGCAATCCTGCTGGGCTTCACTGGCGTCGCGCTCATCCTGCAACCTACCATCGCCGAGGGGCAGCTGTGGTATGGCCTGGTCGGCCTGCTGTCCGGGGTGATTTCAGCCACGGCCTATCTGCAGGTCGCCGCGCTCGGCCGCGCCGGCGAACCGGAGGGCCGGATCGTCTTCTACTTCTCCATCGGCGGGATCCTGGGCGGGGCGTTGATGACCACCTCGCTGGAACGCTGGCATGCCCACACCTGGCACGGCCTGGGGCTACTGCTGGCGGTGGGCGTGCTCGCCACGGTGGCCCAGCTGCTCTTGACGCGTGCCTACGCCAAGGGCCGCCCCCTGGTGAACGCGAGCCTGCAGTACCTGGGCATCGCTTTCTCCTTTCTATACGGCGTGGTGCTGTTCGATGACCGCATCACCTGGATGGCGCTGGCCGGCATGCTGCTCATCGTGGGTGCCGGCGTACGCGCCACCCTTCTCCGCAGCGGTGCAGCGCCCGTCGTGCGCCACCCCCCCCACCCCCGACCCGCAAGAAACCGTCCGCCCATGACCTTCACGACACTCATCTCCGCCGAGCAACTCAAGCAGGCCCTGGCCACCAAGAGCAACCTCGTGGTGCTGGACACCGGTTTCGACCTGTCGGACACCGAGGCAGGGGAGCGCGCATGGCGAGACGGCCATGTCCCCGGCGCGCACTACCTGCATCTCGATCGCGACCTTTCGGGTCCCAAGACCGGTAGGAACGGCCGGCACCCTCTGCCCGAGCGCGAGGCTTTTGCTGGCAGGATCGGCGCGCTGGGCATCGGGCCGAACACGCAGGTCGTGGTGCTCGACCGCCAGCAAGGTGCGATGGCGGCCCGGGCCTGGTGGATGCTGGGCTGGCTGGGACACCGTGCGGTGGCCGTGCTCGATGGCGGCTGGCAAGCCTGGGTGGCCGCGGGAGGCAAGGTCGACACGCGGCGCACTGAGGTCCCCGGCGGGGCGCCCTATCCGCTGGGCAAACCGCTGCGCGCAACGATCGATGCCGCCTCCTTGGCGGCCCGGCTGGAAGGCCAGCGGCTGCTGGATGCCCGTGCTCCCGAGCGCTTTCGAGGGGAGGTGGAGCCGCTGGACGCTCAGGCCGGACACATTCCGGGAGCGCTGAACCGGTTCTTCAAGGAGAACCTCCAGCCCGACGGCCGGTTCAAGGCACCTGCCCAACTGCGCGCCGAGTTCGAGCCGCTGGTGGCCGGGCATCGCACCGAGGAAGTCGTGCACCAGTGTGGCTCTGGCGTGACGGCCTGCCACAACCTGCTGGCGATGGAGGCCGCCGGGCTGGGCCCCTCGGTGCTCTATCCGGGCTCCTGGAGCGAATGGTCGGCCGACCCCGGCAGACCGATGGCACGCGGCTGAGGCATCGACGTGGGCGCCACTTGACGCCCCTCAAGCCTCGGAGGATCGTCGAATGGGAACATTGCCTGATGGCGTCGTTCCAATCCCCCGACTCTCCGAAGGAGGTGACCGATGTTCACGCGCATACTCGTGCCCACCGACGGCTCCGACATCACCGCCAAGGCCGTAGACGTCGCCATCCGGCTGGCGGATTCCCTCGGCGCGAGGCTGTACACCATCAGCGTGAAGGAGCCCTTCCCCTACAGCGCCATCTCCGAGATGCAGCCGACGCCTCCGCAGGAATTCTTCGAAGCACAGGAGCGCATCGCGTCACGCCGCATCCAGGAAGTGCGCGAGGCCTCCGACAAGGCCGGCGTGGCCTGCGAAGCCCACACCGTGGAGGCGCTGCACCCGTGGGAGGCCATCATCGAGTACGCGCAGCGCATGCAGTGCGACCTGCTCGTCATGGCTTCGCACGGGCGCCGCGGCGTGACGGCGCTGCTGCTGGGCAGCGAGACCCAGAAGGTCCTCACACACAGCAAGATCCCGGTACTGGTGGTTCGCTGACGCCGCCGAACGCGTGACCTGATCCCGCGCACCAGGCGGGATCGTTTGGCGGGCCTTCAGTGCTCGTGCAGCACGTTCGATGCCAGCACGATGACCCCCAACCCTGCCCCGAGCCATAGGAGCTGCAGCATCGTGTCGCGCCATGACAGCCGGTGCTGCAGCCGAGGGATGAGGTCGGCCACCGCCACGTAGATGAAGCTGCTCGCCGCAACCACCAGCAGGTAGGGGAAGAGCGGCTGCCAGGCACCCACGACGAAGTACCCAAGGACGCCGCCCACCACTGAAGCGAGCCCGGAAAGCGCGTTGTAGAGCAGCGCCCTGCGCCGCGAGAGGCCGGCATTGAGCAGCACGATGTAGTCACCGACTTCCTGCGGGATCTCGTGCACCACGACGGCCAGGGCCGTGACGACGCCGACCTCCACGTCGGCCAGGAACGCCGCGGCGATGATGACGCCATCGCAGAAGTTGTGGATGCTGTCGCCCATGAGCACGAGCAGGCCTCCGCGCCCGGCCTGCTGGCGGTCGTAGCCGTGGTGATGATCGTGCGCATCGCCCTCGTGGTGGTGCTGGTGCCTGTACAGATCCGCCTTTTCGAGCAGGAAGAAGAACAGCAGGCCCACCAGCAGGGTGGCGAACAGGGCCTGTGGAGAGTGATTGTTCTCGAAGGCCTCGGGCAGCACGTTCAGCAGCGCGGTGCCCAGCAACACCCCCGCCGACAGGCTGACGAGGTCTTGCACGACGCGCGAGAGCACGCTCACGGTAAGGGTGGCGGCGATCAGGACCGAGAGCAAGCCTCCCGCCAGCGTGGCAAGAACGATATAGAGCAGCAGGATCATGGGGCGCGGATCAACAAACAGGCCGCGTGGGACGCGGCCTGGAGCGGCGAGCATTGTGAACGATCAAGGCGGTGATCGGCTCAGCCGCGGGGATGGTGTCGCGCATGCAAAGCTCGCAGCCGCTCGCGCGCGACGTGGGTATAGATGGTGGTGGTGGAGATATCCGCATGGCCGAGCAGCATCTGCACGGCGCGCAGATCGGCACCGTGGTTCAGCAAGTGCGTGGCGAACGCGTGCCGCAGCGTGTGCGGCGACAAAGGCACGAGCACGCCGCCGCGCAGGGCGTACTGCTTGATGAGCTTCCAGAACATCTGCCGGGTCATGGGGCCGCCGCGCCCGGTGACGAAGAAGGCATCGCTCGCCTGCCCTGCGAGGATGACGCCCCGCGCCTCGGAGAGATAGCGCGTCAGCCAACCGTGCGCCTCCTCGCCGAACGGCACCAGGCGCTCACGCGCGCCCTTGCCCGTGGCCCGCAGCGCCCCTTCGGCCAAGCCGACATGCACCGTCTTGAGCCCCACCAGCTCGCTCACGCGCAGGCCGCTGGCGTACATCAACTCAAGCATGGCGCGGTCGCGCAGCCCCAGGGGCGTGGACACATCCGGCGCGGCGAGCAGCGTCTCCACCTGTGCCTCGGTCAGCGTCTTGGGCACGCGCACCGTTTGCCGGGCAGCAAGCAGTTTCAGCGTCGGGTCGGCCACCAGGAGGCGCTCGCGCACCGCCCAGCGGAAGTAGCGCTTGAAGACGGTGAGCCGGCGGTTGGCCGTGGTCGCCTTGGTGCCCGCATGGCGAGCGACCACATAGGCACGCAGGTCCGCCTCAGTGCTCTGATCGAGCGAGCGCCCGTGCTCCTTGCCCAGCCACGCCGCATACAGGGTGAGATCGCGACGATAGGCGGCCAGCGTGTTGGCCGCAAGGCCCTCCTCGATCCAGAGGGCGTCGATGAAACGGTCGATGGCGTGCTGGCTGTCGGTGGGCAGGCTCATGCGGGCATGAAAAAGGGAGCCGCGCCGGGCTCCCTTCCATTGTCCGACGGCCGACGGGTCAGTCCAGCCTGAGCTTCTGCTTCTCGACCACCTGCTTGTAGACCTCGAACTCGGCCTTGATCTGCTCGGCGAACTGCTGTGGTGTGTTGAGCACCAGCAGCGAGCCCGTGTCCTCGATGCGCTTGCGCACCGCGGGCTCTTCGGCAGTCTTCTTCACCGCGGCAGCGACCTTGTTCACGACGTCCTGCGACATGCCCTTGGGGCCCAGGACGCCGTAGTAGGCCATGCGGTTCACCGGCTCCAGCCCCACCTCCTTGAAGGTCGGCACGTTGGGCAGCACCGCCAGGCGTTGCGGGGCCGCCACGACGATGGGGATGAGCCGGCCATCCTTGATGAAGGGCAGCGCCGAGGGCAGGTTGTCGAAGATGATGGGCACCTGGCCGGCCACCGTGTCGTTGAGCGCCGGACCGGCGCCGCGGTACGGGATGTGGGTGACGAAGGTACCCGACAGGCTCTTGAAGAGCTCCATCTGCATGTGTCCGATCCCGCCGGTTCCCGAGCTGGCGAACGAGTACTTGCCGGGCTTGCTCTTCACCTCCTGGAGGAAGGACTTGTAATCCGTGCCAGGAAAAGACGGATGCACCGCGATGACGTTGGGCGTGGCCGCGACGTTGATGACCGGCGTGAAATCGGCCACCGGGTCGTAGCCGATCTTCTTGTTGATCGCTGGATTGGAGGCGGTCGTCGACACGGTCGCGATGCCCAGCGTGTAGCCATCGGGCGGCGCCTTGACGAGTTCGAGGGCGCCGATGGACCCGCCGCCGCCGCCTCTGTTCTCGACGATCAGGGGCTGTCCCAGGGCGCTCTGGATGCGCTCGGCCAGCACGCGGGCGATGATGTCCGTCGTTCCGCCGGGCGCGAAGGGCACGATCATGCGCACGGGCTTCGTGGGATAGGCCTGAGCCCAAGCGGTGCCACCCGCGCCGAGAGTGGTGGCGGTCAGGATGGCCGCGACGATGGTTCTGCGCTGCATAACGTCTCCTTGTAAGGCACGCGGACAGTATCGACGCCGCTGCACATCGTGCCGTCTGCCGTGGATTTCCCTATCGAGGCTGCAATCAGCCTGCGGACCGCGACGATGGTGCAGCCTCCAGGTGGCAGCGCGATTGTGGGAACTACGAAAGCGGTTCGACTCCATCGACTTCTACTGACAACGCCCAGTCGATGTGCTCACGCACCAGGGAGCTGGCCGTCTCGCGTGCCTGCCGCAGCCCCTGCGCCACGGTGTCGCCCGCACCGGCGCGCAGGGCGTTGCCCAGCGCCACAGCGAGGTTGCGGCGCCAGCGCTCCCAGCCGATGCGGCGAATCGGGCTGCCTTCGGTGCGGCGGAGGAACTCCTCTTCGGTCCAGGCCCACAGCGCCAGCAACGAGCCGTCGGCGAACCCCTCGCGGGCATCGAAATCGGGCAGTTCGCTTCGGACGGCGTACTTGTTCCAGGGGCAGGCCAGCTGGCAGTCGTCGCATCCGTAGATGCGGTTGCCCATCAGCGGCCGCAGCGCTTCGGGGATCGGCCCGGGATGCTCGATCGTGAGATACGAGATGCAGCGCCGCGCGTCCAGCCGGTAAGGCGCAACGATGGCTTGCGTCGGGCAGGCATCGAGGCACGCGCGGCAGTTGCCGCAGTGTGGCGTGACCGCCGGCGTGACGGGCAGGGGCAGATCGACGTAGATCTCGCCCAGGAAGAACATCGATCCGCCGTCGCGGCTCAAGGCCAGCGTGTGCTTGCCGCGCCAGCCGATCCCGCTGCGCGAGGCCAGTTCCACCTCGAGCACCGGAGCGGAGTCGGTGAACACCCGGTGCCCGAAGGGCCCTACTTCGTCGGCGAGATGGTCGGCCAGCTTCTGGAGCCGGGCACGCACCACCTTGTGGTAGTCCCGACCCCGGGCATAGAGCGAGACCTGGGCGCGCGCCGGTTCCGCGAGCCGGCGCCACTCGATGGCCTGCCAGCCCTCGGGCGCGGCGCGTGGGAGGTAGTCCATGCGCGCGGTAATCGCACGCACCGTGCCCGGAACCAGCTCCGCCGGGCGGGCGCGCTTCAATCCGTGAGCGGCCATGTAAGCCATGCTGCCGTGGAAACCGTTCTCCAGCCATTGCAGCAGGCCCGGTTCCGCCGCGGACAAATCCACGTCCGACACGCCGATCTGTGAGAATCCGAGCGCTCGTGCCCAGACGCGCAGGCGCGGCAACAACGATTGTTCCCACGCATCTTGAGCAGTCCCGGTCATCGTCCGATTCTAGGAAGCACGAACCTGGTGTGGTCCGGCGAGGATGACTGTGCCGTCACCGCCGCCCGGCTGGCCTCGCGGCCCGGCGTCCGCAAGGCCTACATCGAACTGCACGGCACGCTCGGCGCGGGCAAGACCACCTTTGTGCGGCACCTGCTGCGCTCGCTGGGCGTCACCGGGCGCATTAAGAGCCCCAGCTACACAGTCGTGGAACCCTACGAGCTGCCCGGGGGCGACCCAGCCTGGCACTTCGATTTCTACCGGTTCGACGACCCGCAGGAGTGGGAGGACGCCGGCTTTCGCGACCTCTTCGCCGCCCCGGGCCTGAAGATCGCCGAGTGGCCGGAGAAGGCGCAGGGCCTGTTGCCCGCGCCCGACCTGAAGATGGACATCGCGATCGGCGATGGCGAGCGTCGCCTCGTGGCCATCGCGGCTTGCACGCCGCATGGCCGGGAGTTGCTGGGTTGAAACCGGGCACCTCACGCCGCGACGTGCTGCGCGCCATGGGCAGCCTGGTCCTGCTGCTGGGCGCGCGAGAGATCGCCTGGGGCGCCGCCATCGTGGCGGTGCGGGTATGGCCCGCGGACGACTACACCCGGGTCACGCTGGAGTCGGACACCGCCCTGGCAGCGCGCCACTTCATGGCCAGCCACCCGACCCGCCTCGTGATCGACGTGGAAGGGCTGGAGCTGAGCCCGACACTGCGCGAGGTGGTGGGCAAGGTGGCTTCGGACGATCCCTACATCGCCGGCGTGCGTGTCGGCCAGAACCAGCCACGCGTCGTGCGGCTGGTGATCGACCTCAAGCAGCCCACCGTCCCGCAGGTATTCACGCTCACCCCCGTGGCGGCCTACCAGCATCGGCTCGTGTTCGACCTCTATCCGGTGCAGGAGCGCGACCCGCTGCTGGCGCTCATCCGCGAGAAGGAGGCCGCCGAGCAACAGGCCGCGCAGGCGGTGCAGGACGCGCTGGGCGAGTTCATCGGACAGCTCGGCCGGCCGCCCGCACCCGAAACGGGCAGCGCGCCGCCCGTGGCCGCGGCTCCTTCGTCCTCCGAGCCTGCAGTGGCGGCCACCACGCCCGGAGACGCGGCTTCCGCACCGTTGCCGGGCGCAGTGGCGCCTGCCGCGCGCAGCAAGATCGACCGGCTCGTCATCGTCGCGCTCGATCCAGGTCATGGCGGCGAGGACCCGGGCGCCATCGGCCCAAGCGGCCTGCGCGAGAAAGACATCGTGCTGCAGGTCGCTCGGCAGTTGCGCGAGCGCATCAACGCCATGCCCGGCATGCGCGCCATGCTCACCCGCGACGGGGACTTCTTCGTGCCACTGCACGAGCGCGTGCGCAAGGCGCGGCGCGTGCAGGCCGACCTGTTCGTCTCGATCCATGCCGATGCCTTCCTGTTGCCGCATGCGCGCGGCGCCTCGGTGTTCGCGCTGAGCCAGCACGGTGCAAGCAGTGCCGCGGCTCGCTGGATCGCGGACAAGGAGAACGCCTCTGACCTGGTGGGCGGCGTGAACATCCGGTCGCGCGACCAGAGCGTGGCACGCACGCTGCTCGACATGAGCACCGCCGCGCAGATCAAGGACAGCCTCAAGCTCGGCAGCGAAGTGCTCGGGCAGATCGGCAAAGTGGGCCGGCTGCACAAGCCGCGCGTGGAGCAGGCGGGCTTCGCGGTGTTGAAGGCGCCGGACATCCCTTCCATCCTGGTGGAGACGGCCTTCATCTCCAACCCGGAAGAGGAATCGAAGCTGCGCGACCCCGACTACCAGCAGGAGCTGGTGAAGGCGCTGGCCGCCGGCATCCGGCGTTACTTCGCCAAGAACCCGCCGCTGGCGCGGCAACGCACGTTGTAAGGTCCGATCAGGGCCGGGCGCCGAGCTCTGGCGGCACGCGACGCCGGGTGCGCCAGGCCCCCAGCAGGGCAATGCAGCCGGGCACGAGGAGCAGGCCCCAAATGATCTTGTCGAGGTTCTCCTTGACCCACGGGATGTTGCCGAAGAGGTAGCCCGCGGTCGTGAGGGCACCCACCCACAGGGTGCCACCCGTAACGTCGTAGAAGGAGAACTTGCGGCGTGTCATTGCCGCCACCCCGGCCACGAAAGGCGCGAACGTGCGGAGGAAGGGCAGGAAGCGCGCGAGCACGATCGTGACGCCGCCGTAGCGCTCGTAGAACTCGTGCGCTTGCAGGAAGGCCTGCCGGTTGAAGAAGCGCGACTGCTCCCACTGGAACACCTTGGGCCCGAAGTAGCGCCCGATGGTGTAGTTGGTCTGGTTGCCGAGGATGGCAGCGGCGATGAGGAGCGCCATGGACAGCGGCAGGTTCATCAACCCCGCGCCGCACAGCGCCCCGACCACGAACAGCAGGGAGTCGCCGGGCAGGAACGGCATGACGACGAGGCCCGTCTCCACGAAGATGATGGCGAACAGCAGCGCATACACCCAGGTGCCGTAGGCCTGGACGAAGTTGGCGAGATGCACGTCGACGTGCAGCACGAAATCGATGAGCATGCCGAGCCAATCCATGGGCGGCGATTATCGGTGTGCCCGTGGAGCCCCTCCTACAATTTGCCGATGAATGCCGTGATGTCACCGGCCTCGCGCCGCCCGATCCGTGAGCTGCCCGACGAACTGGTGAGCCAGATCGCCGCGGGCGAGGTGGTCGAGCGGCCCGCGTCGGTCGTGCGCGAGCTGGTCGACAACGCGCTCGATGCGGGCGCCGAATCCATCACCGTCAAGCTCACCGGCGGAGGCATCCGCGCCGTGCTGGTCGAAGACGACGGTTGCGGCATCCCCGGGGATGAGCTCGCGCTCGCGTTGCGGCGGCATGCCACCAGCAAGATCGCCTCGCTCGCCGAGCTGGAGAGCGTCGGCACCATGGGGTTTCGCGGCGAGGCGCTGGCCGCCATCGCCTCGGTGGCTGACGTGAGCATCGCCAGCCGAGTGGCCGACGCGGCGCATGCGCTGCGGCTCGATGCGCGGTCAGGCGAGCTCGTTCCGGCGGCCCGCGCCACGGGCACGAGCGTGGAGGTTCGCGAGCTTTTCTTCAGCACACCCGCCAGGCGCAAGTTCCTGAAGACCGAATCCACCGAGCTCGCGCACTGCGTCGAAGCAGTGCGCCGCCATGCCCTCGCGCGGCCCGAGGTGGCGTTTGCCGTGTGGCACGACGGCAAGCTCGTGCAGCAATGGCGCCGGGTAGACACCGACGGCCGCTTGCGCGATGCGCTGGGCGACGAGTTCGTGGAGGACAGCCGCGAGGTGCAGCTCGACCTGGGCGTGCTGCGCATCCGGGGCCGAGCCGGCACACCGGAATCCGCCCGGGCGCGGGCCGATGGCCAGTACGTGTACGTCAACGGCCGCTACGTGCGCGACAAGCTGATCGCGCATGGGGTGCGTTCCGCCTACGAGGACGTGCTGCACGGCGGGCGCCAGCCTCAGTACGCCCTGTTCATCGACATCACGCCCGACCGCGTGGATGTCAATGTCCATCCCACCAAGATCGAAGTGCGCTTTCGCGATTCACGCGAGGTGCACCAGGCGGTGCGTCGGGCGGTGGAAGCTGCGCTGGCGGCGCCGCGCGCCGGGCTGGCGGCCGAAGAAGAGCCGCACCTACCGGCTGCCTCGCCTGGCCCTCTCGACGAGACCGTGAGCACCGACAGCCTGAGCTCGGCGTCACCCGCGCGAGTTTCCCCCTTGCCGCTGTGGAAAGAAGGTCGGGGCGAGGCGCGAACGGTGCAAGGTCGCCTCGCCCTCCAGCAAGCGAGCGTGCTCTACGCACGCGAGGCCCCCGCCACCTGGGAAGCGCCTCGCAGCACGCCGTTGCCCGAGGCCAAGCCCGCTGCCGCCGAAGATCCATCGGAATGGCCGCTGGGACGCGCGGTGGGGCAGATCGGCGGCGTGTACATCCTCGCGGAGAACCGCCAGGGCTTGGTCATCGTCGACATGCACGCGGCGCACGAGCGCATCGTCTACGAGCGGCTGAAGGCCTCGCTCGCCGGCTCGCGCATCGAGTCGCAACCCCTGCTCCTTCCGGCTACGTTTGCCGCCACGCCACAGGAAATTGCCACCGCCGAGGCGCAGGCTGACACGCTGGCCACCCTGGGACTCGAGGTTTCCGCTCTGTCGCCCACGATGCTCGCGGTGCGATCCCGGCCCGCGGCCTTGGGCCAGGCCGATGTCGTGGAACTGGCGCGCAGCGTGCTGGCCGAGTTCGCGCAGGTCGGTGCAAGCGGCGTAGTCGAACGCGCGCAGCACGAGATCCTGGCGACCATGGCCTGCCACGGCGCGGTGCGCGCAAACCGCCGGCTCACGCTGGACGAGATGAACGCGCTCCTGCGCGACATGGAACGCACGGAGCGTGCCGACCAGTGCAACCACGGCCGACCCACGTGGCGGCAGCTCAGCATGCGCGAACTCGACGCGCTGTTCTGGCGCGGGCGCTGAACTTCCTGTGGGGATGGGCGATCTGTTGCCCATGACCCGAAAGCTGCGTCGGCGTTGGTTTGCCCCGGCCTTGCTGGCCGGATCGCTGCTCGCCGGCTGCGCCAGCCTCGACACGTTGCAGCGGCAGTGGATCTTCAACAACTCGGGCTACGGTTCGACGGCGCCCTACGCGAGCACCGAGGGCTTGGACGAGGTGTGGATCGAGCACCGTTCCCGGATCGATGCCCGCGAGGTGCGCCTTCATGCCTTGTGGCTGCCTCATCCATCGCCCGGCAGCCCGGTGCTGCTGTACCTGCATGGCGCAGGCCGGCCCGTCGGGGCAAGTGTCTACCGCATGCGTCGCATGCATCAGCTCGGCTTCTCCGTACTGGCCATCGACTACCGCGGCTTCGGCCGCAGCGGTCCGGAGTTGCCCTCCGAGCAGTCGGTGTACGAGGACGCGCGAGCCGCATGGGCGTGGCTCGCGCGGCAGCATCCGAACCGGCCGCGCTACATCTTCGGCCACTCGCTGGGCGGCGCCATCGCGGTGCAGCTGGCGAGCGAAGTGGACGATGCCAGGGGCCTCATCGTCGAAGGCACCTTCCCCTCCATCGCGCAGGTGTTCCGCACGATGAAGTGGGGCTGGCTGCCGGTCACGCCCTTCATCACCCAGCGATTCGACTCGGCAGGGAAGATCGGCCGGGTGAGCGTGCCGGTGCTGGTGGTGCATGGCAGCAGGGACCGCCTCATCCCCGCGGAGCTGGGCCGTGCGCTGTACGAACGGGCGAACGCGCCGAAACGGTTCGTGCTGGTGGACGGTGGCACCCACTACAGCACCCACGCGCTGGGGCAACCGCAGTACCGCGAGGCCCTGAAGGAACTCTTCGGGCTGTAGGCCGCAAGGAGCACCGCGTACGCCGCCGACAATAGCGCCATGGCGACGCTCAAGCTCAAGAAAACCACCCGTGCGGCCGCGCCGCGCGCCGCACGGCCCCCTGTGCGCGGTGCGGGTTCGGCACCACGCAAGCGGTCCACACTGGCCGAGGCCACGACGTCGCGGCATGAGCGCGAAGCGCAGCCGCATCAGGCGAAGCGGCCGGCGGGAAAGGGTGCACACCCCCCGGGCCGGCGTGCCCCACAGCAGGACACGACGCCGGCACAGTCGCGTCGCGCACCCGGCCCTCTGCCATCGACTGCCGCCAAGGGACGGCGGCCGCCGCCGTTCGGACCCGAATCGGCCGATCGTTTCCCGGGTTCCGCGGCCTCGCGCCCGACGGTCGCGCGCCCCGCAAGTCCCAAGCCCAAGAGCAGTGTCGGCCGGCCGGCGCCCCAGCCGCAACCCTCCCCCCGGCGGCACGCCGACAAGCCGGAGCACGTGCATACCGATGCGCCGGGCAGCATGCGCCTGTCCAAGCGCATGAGCGAGCTGGGGTTGGCCTCACGGCGGGAGGCGGACGAGTGGATCGCCAAGGGATGGGTGCGCGTCGACGGGCGGGTGGTCCAGGAGCTGGGCTCACGTGTGCAAGCCGGTCAGCGCATCACCATCGACCCTCGGGCGCGGCAGCAGCAGCAAGCGCGGGTGACCGTACTGCTGAACAAGCCGGTGGGCTATGTCAGCGGGCAGGCCGAGGACGGCTACGAGCCGGCGTGGGTACTCATCACGCCAGCCAACCAATGGCGAGAAGACAGCTCGGGTATCCGTTTCCAGCATGTCCACCGGCGCGGCCTCGCGCCGGCCGGCCGCCTGGACATCGACTCGGTGGGCCTCCTGGTGCTCACGCAGGACGGACGCATCGCCCGCCAGCTCATCGGCGAGGACAGCGAGATCGAGAAGGAGTACCTCGTGCGGGTCGAGTCCGCTGCCGGTCAGCCGCTGACCGACGAGCAGCTCGCGCTGCTCAACCATGGCCTGGAGCTCGACGGCGAGCCGCTGAAGCCTGCGCTCGTGGAATGGGCCAATTCCGATCAGCTGCGCTTCGTGCTGCGCGAGGGCAAGAAGCGGCAGATCCGGCGCATGTGCGAGGCCGTGGGGCTGAAGGTGGTGGGCCTCAAGCGGGTGCGCATCGGCGCGGTGAGGCTGGGCGCGCTGCCGCCGGGGCAATGGCGCTATCTGCGCGACGACGAGTCGTTCGAAGGAGGGCCGGCGGTCCTCGCGGGCAAGTCAGGGCGCTGACAAACCAGCTACAAGGAAACGCCGGGCCGCCCCAAGTTTCCTTGTCCCCCGCGAGGGGCGGGCTGGGCGCAGCCCGGCTCTGAAGTGCTTACAAGCAAGCCTCTGCCCTCACGCTTGCCGGCGCATGTTCTTGCCCATGCGCATCGCGTCTTCCACCCCCTGGTAGTACCCATGGTGCACGCCGAGTTCAGCGAAGCCGTGGCTGCGGTAGAAGGCCCGTGCCTGGCCGTTGCTGGCCCGCGTCTCCAGCAGGACGATCGGGATGCCGGCCACGGTGACGGTGGTCTCCAGCCAGCCCAGCAACGCGGTGCCGATGCCGCGCCGGCGCTGGCCGGCTTCCACGGCGAGCAGCAGCAGGTGGGCTTCCTCTTCTTCGTACTTCATGATCCCGAAACCCAGGATGCAACGGTACTGGCGCGCAACCACGACGTTCGTGGCACGGTCGCGGATGCTGCGCGCCACGCGCTGCGGCGTCCACGTCCAAGCCAGACCGTATTCGACGGTGTCGCGCGACAACTCCGCAATGGCACTCGAATCGGCCATCGCAGCCAATGCGATCTCGTACTGCTCGATCACGTGGCGGACTCCCCTGTGACGTGGCACTACGCTATCAGGTACACAGGCGATTCTTCCCACCTCATTTGGGTGCAGCAGCCATCGCCTGTGCGAGTACCGCATCGGCGTGCTGCCGCCAGGTCGCGTCGCTGGCCGCCACCGCCTGCTGCGCGGCGTGCACCGCCTCGTCGCGACGGCCGAGTTCCAGCAGGGTGCTGGCCAGGTTGATCCACGCCGGCGCGCTGCCATGCGCGAGGCCCGCCTCGCGGAAGGCATCGGCCGCGGCCGCATGTTCGCCTGCCGCGTGCAGGCTGTTGCCCAGGCCCATCATCAGCGAGAGGCTGCGCGGCGCATGCAGCAGCGCACTGCGGTAGACGGCCACCGCCTGTGCCGGTGGCCCGACGCGCTCGAAGCCCACGCTCGCCTCCACGATGGCGCGCTCGTCGGCGGTGTGGGGCCATTGCCCCGGCGGCAACGCGACGAATGCCCAGGCGCCGGAGCGCTGCCACGTGTGTTCGAACGTGCGCAGCGGCAGGACGGCACGGCGCGTTGTGCCGCTGCGCAGCACGACCTCCCGGGCATCGAGGTCGTAGCCCACGACCACCGCGTAGTGCCACATCGGCGCCCACGACAGGCCAAGGTTCTGCAGCACCACCACGGGATGGCCGGCCTGAACCTCCTGGAGCAAGGCGTCGAGCCGAGTCGGCAGACGCGTGGCAACGGCCCCGTGGCGGCGAGCGCCCGCGATCATCTCGATCTGCAGCGTGCCGGTGCGCGCGGGCAGGAAGACCTGCTGCCCGAGCGCTTCGGTATCGGCAGGCAGGCCGGCCGCGGCCAGCACCGTGGCGAGCGCGGCGGGGCCGCAGTGGTATTCGGTTTGCGGGAAGAAGGGGGTGTCGGCCAGTTCGGTCGAGCGGGCCAGCCCGGCCGGGGGCGACTGCAGCAGGGCGCGGGTCTGCGTGGCGCAGCCCGCCAGCATGAGCAGCAGGGCCCCGATGAGCAGCGCGGCCCAACTCAGGGGCCGCGCGGTGCACGAAGACGTTTGCATCTGCGAAAGCCGGGCGCTCTTGAGTCAACGTAGGGCCGCCCCAGGTTGACTCACCCCCTTGGGGGCGGAAGCGTCGAAGACGTTTCCTGGGGCGCTCTTTCACGAACGCCCGGCGAGAGCTTCAGCGGATGGAGCGCGTGAAGGGGAAGACCTTCGTGAAACCGATGATGTCGGTGATGAGCAGCACGATGAACACCGTGAGCAGCACGCCGAGCACGTCGGCGGCGCCGGCGGGTGCGGTGTCGAGCGTATGGGCCACGACGGCGACTTCGTCGTCGGTGAGGGCCGCCACGCGGGCACGGGCCTGCTCGATGCTCACACCACGTTCCTGCAGGCCGGCCATGACGTCGGCACGGGTCAGCGTGGCGTTCACGTACTCGCGGGCGGCGGTGGCGGTGCGCACGCCTTCGCTGGCGGCCACCTGTTCCGTGGTGATCAGCGTGGCCTGCGCGCCCTGCATGAAGCCTGCAAAGCTGAGGCAGACGGCGAGCAGCCGGGCGATCCAACGGGTCGTTTGTGTCATGGACGTTCCTTTCCGGGACATGGAATGCATGTGATGTTATGTGTGGCCCCGGCGCGAGCCGGGCCCGCGACATCCTAACCAGCCTGCCGACGGGCGGGGTCACGGTTTGAAACGTGGCGGGCTTGCCGTCGATGCCGTATGGTGCGCCGCCCCGCCTGCTACCCTCGCCGCATGCCCACTGCCCCAGGATCGCGCACGCGGATGAGCACACCCGTCGTGGTGTTGTTGCTCACCTTGCTGCTGGGCATCCAGCCGCTCACCACCGACCTGTACCTGCCCGCGCTGCCGACGATCGCCGCAGACTTGAATTCGGGGGTGGGCCCGGCGCAGCTCACGCTGTCGGTGCTGATCATCTGTTTCGGCCTGGCCCAGCTCGTGTTCGGGCCGCTGGCCGACCGCTACGGGCGCCGGCCAGTGCTGCTGGGCGGCATGGCGGTGTACACGGCGGTCAGTGTGCTGAGCGCGATGGCACCCACCATCGAATGGCTGGTCGCAGCTCGCGCGCTGCAGGGGGCGGCCATGGCTTCGGCCGTGACCTGCGGCCGCTCGATCGTGCGTGACCTGTACGAGCCGCACGAAGGGGCTCGGGCCATGTCGCGCGCCCTCGGCGGGCTGGGAGTCATCGCCATGCTGAGCCCCTTGGTCGGGGGCTCGCTGGTGCAGTGGGTCAACTGGAACGCCGCGCTGCTGGTGCTGGCAGTGTTCGGCGCCGCCGCGCTGGCCTTCATCGCCTGGCGCTTCGACGAAACCGTGCCAGCGCGCAACCTCAGCGCCACGCGGCTCGGGCCCATGCTGAGCAACTGGCGAGCCGTGGTGAGGCACCCGGGGTTCCGCGCCTGGGCCGCCCTGCTTTCGACCAGCTACGGCGGGCTGTTCGTCTTCCTTGCGGCCTCGTCGTTCGTGTTCATCGAGGTGCTCGGCGTCTCGCGTGTGGGCTACGGCATGCTCATGACCACCAACTCGGTGGCCTACACGCTGGGAACGATCGTGTGTCGCCGACTGCTGGCCACGCGCGGCCTGCGGCGCACGGTGAAGCTGGCCGCCGTGTTCACGCTCACGGGCGGCGTGAGCGCGGCGCTGCTAAGCCTGGCCGGCGTGCACACGGTGTGGGCGGTGCAGGCGCCGATGTGGATTTTCACCCTGGGCCACGGCATCCACCAGCCCTGCGGCCAGGCTGGTGCCGTGGGCCCGTTTCCCGAGAAGGCCGGGGCGGCCGCCGCGCTGTCGGGCTTCATCATGATGGCGACCGCTTTCCTCGTCGGCCTGTGGGTGGGCAGCGCACTTGACGGCACGGTGTATCCGCTCACGCTGGGCCTGTGCGCCTTCAGCATCGCCGTGGCGACGGTGGCGTGGACGGTCGTGCAGCGGCATGGCGAGCCGGCGCCTGCACCGCAGGCAGCCTGAAACCATGGTGACCGGCTACCTCTGCCTCGCCGGCCCCACGGCGGCCGGCAAGACCGCGGCGGCGCTGGCGATCGCGGATGCCTTGCAAGCCCTGGCTCCGGTGGAGATCGTGAGCGTCGATTCGGCGCTCGTCTACCGTGGCATGGACATCGGCACCGCCAAGCCGACCACGGCCGAGCGTGCGCAGGTGCCGCACCACCTGATCGACCTCATCGAGCCGAGCGAGGCCTATTCGGCCGCAAGCTTCGTGGCCGACGCCACCCGGCTCATCGACGAAATCCGCGCCCGAGGTCACCTGCCGTTGCTCGTGGGCGGGACCATGCTGTACTACAAGGCCCTGTTCGATGGGCTCGACGAGATGCCGGCCTCCGACCCCGGCGTGCGCGCCGAGCTGGACGCACAGGCCGCGGAGGAAGGCTGGCCCGCGATGCACGCGCGGCTCGCGCAGGTCGATCCCGTCACCGCCGCACGGCTGCCGCCCAACGACAGCCAGCGCATCCAGCGCGCGCTGGAGGTGTGGCGGCTCACCGGGCGGCCGCTGTCGAGCTTCCATCGCGAGCGGCCGATGCGCCAGGCTCCCCCCCTGCTGTCGCTGGAGCCGCAGGAGCGCGCCTGGCTGCATGCGCGCATCGCCGAGCGCTTCGACGCCATGCTCGCCGCCGGCTTCGTCGACGAAGTGCAGCGGCTGCGCGAGCGTAGCGACCTGAACCCGAATCTCCCTTCGGTGCGGTGCGTGGGCTACCGGCAGGCATGGGAGGCACTGGAGGCCGGCGACCTGGAAGGGCTGCGCGACAAGGGCATCGCCGCCACGCGGCAGCTCGCCAAGCGGCAGCTCACCTGGCTGCGCGGCATGCGGCGCGAGGTCATCGCCTGCGATGCGGCAGGCGCCGTGCAGCAGGTGGTGGCGCACGCACGGCGCATCGCCGAGGACATTGCGCGTGCTGCTTGAGTTGCGCGGGCTCGCCAAAGGTTATGGGGGCGATCCGGTGTTCCAGGGCGTGGATCTCGATGTGGCCGCCGGCAAGTTCGTCGCCATCCTGGGCGAATCGGGCGTGGGCAAGTCCACGCTGCTCAACTGCATCGCCGGCCTGGATGCGCCCGATGCCGGCACGGTGCGCATTGCCGGCACCGAGATCTGCACGCTCGACGAAACGCGCAAGGCCCTGTTCCGGCGCGAGCACCTGGGCTTCGTGTTCCAGGCCTTCCACGTGCTGCCGCACCTGGACGTGGCGCACAACGTGGGTCTGCCCCTGCTGCTGCTCCGACGGCCCGACCCGGCGCGCGTGCAGTCGCTGCTGGACGCGGTGGGCCTCTCGGGCCTGGGCGGGCGGCTGCCGCAGACGCTTTCCGGCGGGCAGCTGCAGCGCGTGGCGATTGCCCGCGCGCTGGTCCATGGCCCGCGGCTGCTGCTGGCCGACGAGCCCACAGGCAACCTGGATCCCCGCACGGCGGAGAAGGTGATGGACCTGTTCGCGGCGCAGGTGCGCGAGCGCGGGGCCGCCTGCGTGCTGGTCACGCATTCGCGCATGGCGGCGGCTCGTGCCGACCGCGTGCTCACGCTCACGCCGACCGGCATCGCGCCATGAGGGGACTGCTGCGCGAGCTGTCGTGGCCGGAGCTGCGCCACCACCCTTGGCGCCATGCGGCGGCGCTGCTGTCGGTGGTGCTGGGCGTGGCGCTCGCATATTCGGTGCAGCTCATCAACCAGTCCGCGCTCGCCGAGTTCTCGTCGGCCGTGCGCTCGGTCAACGGCCAGCCGGACTTTGAACTGCGCGGGCCGCGCGCAGGTTTCGATGAAGCGCTGTACGCAAGGGTCGCCGCACATCCGCAGGTGGCGTGGGCCAGTCCCGTGGTGGAAATCGACACCGTCGCCCTCGCCCAAGGCAAGGAACGCGTGCCGCTGCGCGTGCTGGGGCTCGATGCGTTCGCCGCCGGCCCCGTGGCCCCCGCGCTGGTCCCCCTGCCCGACGAGGGTGCCGACCGCTACGCCGTGATCCAGCCCGATGTCGTGTTCCTGAACGGACCGGCGCGCGAGCGGCTGGGCCACGTGCGCGAGGTGCGGCTTCAGGCGGCGGACGGCGTGAAGGAGCTGCGCGTAGCGGGCAGCGTGAGCGCGGGCGGGCTGCCCATCGCGGTGATGGACATTGCCGGCGCGCAGTCGGCCTTCGGGCGCCTGGGCCGGCTCAGCCGCATCGACGTGCGGCTGCAGCCCGGCGCTCAGCGCGACGAGGTGCTACGCGAGCTCGCGCTGCCTGAAGACGTGCGCGCCGCCTCGCCCGACGAAGCGGCGCAGCGGGTATCGAACGTCTCGCGCGCCTACCGCGTGAACCTCACCGTGCTGGCATTGGTGGCCTTGTTCACGGGCGCCTTTCTCGTGTTCTCCATCCTGTCGCTGTCGGTGGCCAAGCGACAGCCCCAGCTCGCGCTGCTGGGCGTGCTCGGCCTGGGGGCGCGCGAGCGCTTGAAGCTGGTGCTGGCCGAATCGGCCGTCCTCGGCACGGTGGGCAGCGTGCTCGGCCTGGGACTCGGTGCGGCGCTCGCAGCACTGGCGATGAAGTGGCTGGCAGGCGACCTGGGCGGCGGCTTCTTCCCGGGCGTGGCCCCTACGCTGCAGTTCAGCGCCGTGCCGGCCCTGGTCTACGGCGCGCTCGGCGTCGCGGCGGCCTTGGCGGGCGGCTGGCTGCCGGCACGGCAGGCCGAGCGGCTCGCACCGGCGCAGGCGCTCAAGGGTTTGGGCAGCAGCGACGTGCGAACCGCGTGGCCCTGGCTCGGCCCCATGCTGCTCGTTGCAGGCGCCTCGCTCGCGCTGCTTCCACCCGTGGGCGGCGCGCCGCTCGCGGCCTACCTGTCGGTGGCCTGCCTGCTGCTGGGCGGCATCGTCTGCGTGCCGGCCGGCGTGGGCCTGCTGCTGGCTGCGTTGCGCCCTCCCGCTCACCCGCTAGCGCTCCTCGCCGTGGAGCGGGCGCGGCGCCAGCGACACACCGCCACCATCGCGGTGGCCGGCGTGGTGGCGAGCCTGGCGTTGTCCGTGGCGCTGACAGTGATGGTCTCCAGCTTTCGCAACTCGGTGGCGCAATGGCTCGACCAGCTGCTCCCGGCCGATCTCTACGCGCGTGCCACGGCGGGCACCAGCAGCGCCAACGACATGGTGGTGCTCCCCCCTGCGGTCGTCGAGCGCGCGGCCCGCTTGCCCGGCGTGCAGCGCGTCGAAGCGCAGCGCCTGAGCCCGATGCTGCTCGATCCAGACCGGCCCGCGGTGGCCCTGATCGCGCGCCGTCTCGCCGACCCTGCCCGTGACCTGCCCCTGGTAGGCGAGCTGCGGCCCGCACCCGTGGGCGAGACGGGCGCCTACGTGAGCGAGGCCATGGTCAGCCTATACGACGCACGACCCGGCACGCGCCTGAAGCTGCCTCTGCCGGGCGGCCAGCACATGCCCGTCTACGTGCGAGGCGTGTGGCGGGACTACGCGCGCCAGCACGGCGCCGTCGCCATCGATCTAGCCGACTACCGCCGCGCGAGCGGTGACATGCAGGTCAACGACCTCGCACTGTGGCTGACACCGCAGGCCGACCCCCTGGCGGTGCAGCAGGCGCTGCGGGGCAACGCCGAGCAGGCCGGCCTGGCGCCCGAGTTGCTGGAGTTCGCGACGCCGGGGCAGATCCGCGCCATGTCGCTGCGCATCTTCGACCGCAGCTTCGCCGTCACCTACTGGCTGCAGGCGGTGG